>JAICQQ010000001.1 GCA_025937785.1 Polyangiaceae bacterium | reverse complement strand
GTCCAGCTGCTGTCTAACCATGCTGGCCTACCCATGGAACACACTTCCACCGCCATGGATAGCTCTTTCCTCGACTTCTCGGGCACGGGCACGCACACGTTCACGTTCACGGGCCAGACCAATTCAGGGACAGGCCCTAGCTCGGCATAGCTGGACAACGAGCAAAGTGGATCAGGCGCAGGTCTTGGTCGAACACCTGAGCCAACGTGAGTCCGCTCTCGAAAGCCGCGTCGTCGGCGTAGCCTTCGGCCGCCCCGCGCTCCGCAAAGTCCTTGAAGGTCACGCGCCCGTCTTCCTCGTAGACCATCACGCGGTACGCACCGGCGATCGGGCCGAAGCGACGCGCTATTGCCCCGCGCGGATTCAGCAGCCCTTCGAAATGGTCCAGCACCAGCAGCAAGAGTTCGTCGGGGCAGCTCGGATCGTTCACGAAGAACCACCACTGGCTCTGCTGATTGTTCAGTGAGAACTGCTGACCGGCGAGCGTAAACGCGATCCACGCTTCGGTCACGTCGTCAGTCACGAACCCCGTCAGAGCGGCGCCCGCCAGACCGGACACGTGGGATCCGAGTCGATGCCATTCGGGCTCTTGGGGGTCATGGGTTTCGGGGAGCTCACCGAAATGGCGGCTACCGTCGGCCATGCGCAGATCGAAGAGGCGGTGCACGTGAGATCGCTCGAGCTCATCGCAAGTCGAGGAAACGCTCGAACGCGGCGAGCTCTTGCTCGAGGCCGCGTTTGAAAGCGCGCGCTGAAGGCACCTTGCCACCGACGTAGCCGAAGCTGGCGTCGAGTCGCCCGTCGACCACGGTCAGATTACCCCAGCCGATGATCTGGTCCCGCCACAAGAGCGGCAGCGCGTAGTAACCGAGCTTGCGCTTGCTCTTCGGTGTGTAGGCTTCGAAGCGGTACTGCCAGCCCCAAAATAGCTCGAAGCGCCGGCGGTCCCACACGACCGGATCGAAGGGCGCCAGCAGTCGCACGTGCTCGTCGCCCTCGCGACTCATCTGAGGCAGTGCCTCGTCGCTCGGCCAGAACCAATCGGTACCCGCCACGTGGGCGCTGGCCAGGCGCTGCTTCGTCCGGGCGACGGCTGATCTGAGGTCCGCGCGCCATTGCGGCGCTCCGTAGCGCAGGCGGCCAATCAGCGGTGCCAGACTGGCGCTCGGCAACGGCGCGTACTTGCGCACCGCAATGTCGATGAGAGCATCGAGACTGCTCAGATCCCCCCGAGCGCGGGTGGGGAAAGCGCTGCCAGGCGCGTACAGACGAATCCCAGAGTCCCGCCCAGCAACGCGCAACTGTCCGCTGAAATGCAGATGATCGAGCAGTCGCGTCGTGGTGTTCGAAGCGCCACCCCACCAGTTCGTTTCGGTGCCGGAGCCCAGCTCGGCTTCCACCTCGCGCGGGTGTACCGTGCCGCGCTCGGTCACCAGCTGCAGGATGCGCTGCGCTTGCCGTGCGCGTGCTCGCGGCATCTTGCGCAGACCCGAACGCGGGTGCAGCAGCGCTCTCAAGTCGGCGGGCATGAAGCCATAGTTGACGAAGAAGTCTTCTTCGATGCCCAGGCGCCGATAGTGGCGCTCCAAATCCCCAGCACGATAGCCCGCGACGCGCAGTCGCAACGTGAGGTCTTGCGCGCGTGCGGGAGCGCGAATCGGATCAGCCTGGACGAAGCCGAGCCGGCCGATAGCGCGCTTGAGGGATGTCGGCTCGAACAGGCTGCGCCCAATAGCGTAGCGCTTGAGCTCACCGAGCTTGACCATTGCCGCCACCTTAGCGCGTGTAGGGCCACGTCGTCACGCGAGCCCTGCGCAGGCCAGGAACCCCACTCACGCAGTTTCGTTTGGGAGGCCCGCAGCCCGCGCGCTCACTCGCACATCACACAGCGGCGCCCGTGAGGTCCCGATGTACGGCCAGGCGCATGGCCCAGTCGAGCGTGGAAATGACAGCGTCCGGCGTGGCGGGCTTGTCGAGGATCCTGTGGCAGAGTGCGGCCACCTCGTCCCTGCCGTTCGTCTCGATCTGCGACGAGTGAACCAAGCGGACGCAGTCCGGGTGAGACAGCCGAACTGCGGTGAGCAGCTCCATGCCGTGCATGTTCGGCATCTGCAGGTCGGTCATGAGACAGTCGATGTGGGTCTCGTCGAGTCGAGCAAGCGCCTGGGCACCGCCCGATTCGCAATGAAGTTCCCAGAATGGTCGCCGCTGCGCGATCACACGCCGCAGCCCGCGCAGCACGGCCGGCTCATCGTCGACGAGGAGCAGGCGCATGGGGCGGCGCACGGGTTGCGATCGGGGACCGGAGGCGTTCTTCATGACGCAAGGTCCTCAGCAAAAACTAGGCCGACCAGGTCATTGCCTATTTTACCGTCACTGCAATCCTGCCCCATCGCGAGCGCCATCCAACAATAATATTTAATAATTTCCAAGTCTTAACTGGCACCTTCGTGCGCGGACTCTTCCGTCGCTTTGCCCGGCGTCCCCGGTTGCCCGCTGCAACCGACGTACGTATGGTTGGACCCGCAATGTACGAAGCTGGACTGGTTTCGCTGGTGAAGATCGTGGCCACGCTGGTGATCAGCATGAGCGTGGTTCCCATGCTGTTCCTGCTGCTGGGCAAGGGCGATCGAGCGGAACCCAAAGAAGACTTCGATTCCATCCGATAGCCGCGTCAATAGAGGCGCCGTGTGCCAATCGACCTGACAGCGCTGCCAGTGTTGTGAAGAGAATGTCGGCGCGCGGAGCGGCAGGTGTGACGCGCGTCTCGCACCGCGCTGCGTTACTGCGGATAGGGTCCGTCTAGCGCGCGACTCACCCCGTACCACGCACCCTCGCGGGCCTGGGGCGCCCGTACGAAGACCGACGCGGCCGCGCCAACGCTCGGCCGGCCGCCGATGTCGCTGCCTGGATCTTGCACCCGGAACGATTTCGACCCGGAACCGCCATGCCGACATTCGCGGACCGATTGAGCGAGGCGGAGGCGCTCGCGCTCGCCACGTGGGTTCAGCGCACGAAAGCTGCGGCGCGCTCACGTTGAGACGGCACCAAGCCCAGCCCGGAAAAATCATTCGTGGAGCGATGAGTTTGTGCGACCCGCGGACTCTCCATTGCGAAAGCCGCGCGGCAGCTCGAGCTGCGCGCGGCCCTCGAACCCATTTTCAAGGAGATTCGCGATGCTACTCAAAGGTCAGGTCGCCGCAGTGTATGGGGGTGGTGGAGCCATCGGGGGCGCCATCGCGCGTCAGTTCGCGCGCGACGGCGCGGTCGTGCACCTCGCTGGGCGCACCCGCGCGAAGCTCGACGCAGTCGCTCAGGAAATCGCCCGCGACGGCGGGACCGCTCGGGTCGCGGTGGTGGATGCCCTCGACGCAGCGGCGGTCACGCAGCACGCGCGTGCAGTGGCGACCGAATCCGGAGCGCTCGACATCGTGGTCAACGCCGTCGGCCTCCTGCACGTGCAGGGCAAGCCGTTGCTCGAGCTGTCGCTGGAAGAGTTCATGACCCCCATCGCCGGCTACGCGCGCGCGCAGTTCACGATCGGGAAAGCGGCGGCTGAGCTCTTCGCAAAGCAGCAGAGCGGAGTGCTCATCACGCTGTCGACCCCGGGCGCGAACCGCGCGTACCAGGGCGTGCTCGGCTTCGCGATGGCTTGTGCAGCGACCGAGTGCTTCACGCGACAACTCTCGTGTGAGCTCGGCGCCGCCGGCGCGCGCGTCGTGTGCCTACGGCCCGACTTCATGCCAGAAACAGTCGAGCGAGGCTCGCACGCCCGCACCGTGTTCGAAGCGGTCGCTCGGCGACTGGGGCTCTCGTTCGACGAGATGCTCGCGCGCACTCCCCCGGGGCAAGATGCGCTCTTGAAGCGCCCCGCCAAGCTCGACGAGATCGCCCGCACGGCCGCGTTCGTGGCGTCCCCCGGCGCCGGAGCGCTGACCGCGACGACGCTCAACGTGTCGTGCGGCTCAGTAGTGGGCTGACGGCAGCGAAGTCAAATTGCGCGAGGTGGCAGTCCGGAGCCCTGGAGCCAGGCAGGATCGAGAAAGGCCGCGATTCCTACGACGCGATCGCGCCTGAACGTAAACACGTTGATGACGGAGAGCGGGTAGCTCTGACTGGCTTCGTCCCACATGTAGCAGGCCAGTCCGGGCTGCCCGTTCGCGCGCGTGGGGAAGAAGCGCCACTTGCGCGCGAATACTTGCGCCTCGAAGAATGTGCGCACGGCTTCGCGCCCGCTGAACCACGCGGCGAGCGGCGGCATGGTGAAGGTCACGTCCTCGGTCAGCATGGAGACGATGCCGTCGACGTCGGCGCGCTGCCACGCCGCCACGAAGCGCTCGACCAGTTCGCGAAAGGCTTGGTCTCCGAGGTCGCTGCGTAGTCGTTCCTGCGAGACGGCCGGCAACTTGCTCGCGAGCGTCTTGTGCGCACGCTGCAACGCGCTGTTCACGGACTGCAGGCTCGTTTCGAACGTGCGCGCGGTTTCATCTGCACTGAAGCCGAGCACCTCGCGTAGCAACAATACGGCCCGCTGATTGGGGGGGAGGTGCTGGAGCGCAGCCACGAAGGCGAGCTCGATGCTCTCGCTGGCCGAATAGCGCGCCTCGGGCGTGGACTCGAACGCCGCGTGCTCCAACGCGTAGCGCGGCTCGGCGTAAAGCTCGAGCCAGGGAATTTCCGGCTGCAGCGCACCGACGTCTGCGCGCGGATCAGCTGCCGGGAACCGATCGAGGGGCACGACGCGGCTCGGTCGCTTCGCGGCCAGGCGCAACGCGGCGTGCGTCGCGATCGCATAAAGCCACGAGCGCAACGAGCTGCGTTCCTCGAACCCCGCCAAGCCATGCCACGCGCCGAGCAGCGCCTCTTGCAGCGCGTCTTCTGCGTCCGACACCGATCCGAGCAGGCGGTAGCAGTGCGCGTGCAGCGACGAGCGATACTCCGCGACCAGTTCGTCGAAGGCAGCACGGTCTCCGCGGCGCGCTGCCGCCAGGACCTCTGGTTCACGGGATCGAGACCGGGCCATCGCGACTTGATCTAGCAACGACGGCTCAACGCCGCACCTGCTCGCGCGCGATCGTCAGCGTCAAGCGCTTGCCGGCGCGCAGGACGTCGACCACGACGTGGGAGCCCACGGGGCCCGAAAGCAGCGAGCGCGCCTCGACCATGTCCTGCGCAGGCTGGCCGTCGACGCTGATCAGCTGGTCGCCCGGCGCGACGCCGCTGCGCTCGGCTTCGCTGCCTGCTGCCACGCTGACGACGACCACCGCGAGCCGCACCGCTGCGCCTTGTTCGCCCAGGGTCAGCGCCAGGTTGCCCTGGCCGTTCGACGGGCCCGACTCGGCGCGCTGATCCAGTCGCAGCACGATGTCGCGAGTCTCGCGATCACTGTCCACGCTCACCGTGACCCTGCCGCGGCCCACGTCGGGCTGATAGGCGCCGAGCTCGACCGCACCGGGAGCGAGGCCAGCGAGCACGAATTTGCCGGACGCGTCGCTGGTCGCGACGCCTGCCGGCAGCGCTCCTGCGGGCAGATACGCGGGGACGAAGCCGACCGCGACTCGCGCCCCGGCCACCGGCGCGCCGCCGGCGTCGACGACTACACCCGAAGCGCTCCCCGGCGCCGCGAGATCGATGGCCTCCAGCTCCTGGGGGCGATCGGACCGCCCGGTTTCGGCGACGCGGATCGGCAGTGAGACGCTGGCGTACTCGGCGTGCTCGACGGTCACCCGGGCTTCGCCGACCGGGACGTGTTCGAAGCTGAACTGACCGGCCTCGCCGGTGAGAGTCATGTGCCGCTGGCCCGCGACGATCAGCGTGACCTGCGCCGACACGACGGGGAAGCGCCCCCTCACGCCGGTGACCCGTCCGCTGAGCATCACGCCAGGCGCGAGCGCGACCTTCACCTCGGGGGGGGCGGAGGACACCTGCAGCCGCGTAGGCGCGAAGCCCATGGCCTCGACGCTGAGCTCGAGCGGCAAGCCGCCGAGATCGGGCAGCGTGACCCGGCCATCGTCACCGGTGAACGAGGTCTCGCGCCGCGGCACGCTCGGGTCGAGACATGCCACGGTGACTTGAGCCAGCGCCACCGGTTCGTCCTGAGGTCCCGTCACCCGAATCGACACACTCTCGCGCGGCTCGGGGAGTACTAGTACCATCTCGGTGCGCTTGCCCTCCGTTACCTCGAGATGTTCGCGCAGCAGGGTGCGCCCGGGCTCTTCCGGACGCGCCACCGACACCACGACCTGCTTGGGTACGGCCGCGAACGCGAAGCTGCCGTCGTGGGCGCTGATGGCGAAGCGTTCGTAGGTGCCCTTCAGCGCCCGGAGCTCGACGCTCGCGCCCGCCACGGGAAAGTCGCGATGATCTTTGACCCGTCCTTCGAGCGTGCCGCCGCGGAAGAGCTCGACGCGCACGTGCGCACGGCCGCCCGGTGCCAACGTGACCTCGTTCGACAGGGTCTCGACGAAGTCGGGGTGACGCACGAGCGCACGCAGGCGGCCGGGGGTGACCGGAAAGGCGCTAAATTCGCCGTTGCCCCGCGTGACCCAGGGGTCGACGGCCTCGGTCGCCGTGCGCACACCTGGCGCATCAGGCAGAGCAAACACAGCCGCGCCAGGAATCGGCGGCACCGGGCCCGGCATGACGCCGAGCTCACCGGCGGGAACTAGCGCCACCGGCCCGGAGAGCCCCCAGTTGAAGTGCACGCGGTTGAAGTTCATCAGGAACGGAGACTCCGCAACCGGCAGGCCGAACACGTCCGAGCCGATCACTTCGATGCTCGCTCCCACGATGGGGTAACCGTCGGCGTCAACGACGGTTCCCGTCAGCGTACCGCCGCGCAGCAGCCCCACACGCACGTTGTCGACGTCCGGCGGCACCTGAACCCCGGATCTCGCGACGAAACCGCTGGCCCGCGCCGACACCGCTGCCGGACCCAGGGGCAACGGACCGAGCGAGACCTCGCCGCGCGCGTCCGTACGCCCGCGAAAGGGAAACGAGCCGAGGCCGCCTTCGACCAGCACCACGTCAGCGTCCGCTACAGGTGCCGCATCCACCTCCTCGCCATCGACCACGCTGACGCGGATCGTGCGGCCCGGTCCGAGCATCAACGTGACTTCGTCGTGGCGGCCTTCGGCGAGCGGAAAGCCGAACAACGTCTGCGAGACCTGATTCCCGCGCGTGGCGCTCAGGTCGTAAGCTCCGGATAAAAGGCCGGTAATGGTGGCGATACCCGCAGCGTCGGCCGTGGTCTTGCGCGCTGGCCACAAGCGCGCTCCCGAAATCACCACCGTAGCGCCGGGCGCCGGCGCGCCGTCGGCCGACACGACATGCACGCTCATCCCCCCTAGGCGTCGCAGCGTGATGGTAGCGTCTTCGGCGAGTTCCCGCCGCTCGGTGGCAAAGCCTTGCGCTGACACGCGCACGTTCCATGGAGGCGGTCCCAGGCGCTCGAAGCGGACGTCGCCCTGGGCGCTCGTTAGCCCGCCGTGAGGCAGCGGGTCGATGTCTTCGACCAGCACCGTCGCCTGCTCGACGGCGGCACCGGCTTCGTCCGTGATGCGCACGTTCAAAAGCGATGCTGGGCCCAGGCGCACACGGGCCTCGCGTGGCGCATCCGACAACGTGAGCTCGGTCGAGGTGCGGCGATGCCCTGCCGTCTCGGCGATCAGCCAGAACACACCGCGGGGCAGCCCGGCAAAGTGTGCCGTCCCGTCGCGCGTGGTGCGGCGCTTGCCGGCCCAGAAGAACTCGTCGCCGTGACGCCAGAAGGCCACGATCATGACCCCGGCGAGGGGCCGGCCCTCGGCGTCCTCGGCGACCACCGTCACCTCGGCGTCGCGCGGGATCCCGGTCGGGAGCTCGACCGGAGGTGCCGTCGAAATCGGCTCGCGTGGCGTGTCGGCGAGACCCAACGCCACGATCGCGCAGGCCAACGCCGCGATCACCGCGATCAAGGTGTCGAGCGGACCTGCGCGCTTCACGACGGAACCATACCCCTCTCGAGGGCTTACGCTGTGCGCAAACGCACACTGCCGAGCTTGGGCCCCGCCGGAGCGCCCGAGTGCTATGCTCCGAGATCGTGCGCCCCTTTTATTCTGCGGCGATATGGGTCAGCGCCACGACCGTGTTCGGGGCCGTGGTGGGTTGCGGCTCAGACACGCGACCGCCGCTCCAGGGGGCTGCGGACGGCAGCAGCGACGCAGGCAGCGGAGGCACGGGAGGCCTCGACATCGATCCGGACCCCTGCGCCGCACCACCACCACCCGAGGCGGCCGGCTTCTGCGGCAACGAGGTGTTTCAGGTGCTCACGGAGAAGCCCAGCGTCTACTTCGTACTCGACGGGTCGGGCAGCATGCGCGAAGCCTTCGAGGGAACGGGCAGCAGCAAACTCCTGAGCGCGAAGTACGCACTCAGAGACTTGCTGATTGAGATTGGGCACCGGATCCGCTACGGCGCCGCCGTTTTTCCCGACGACTCGGCTGGCAGCAACGCGTGCGCCGTGGGGACGCAGGTATTCCCGGTCACCGAGGGGGATCTGCCGCTCTGTGCCGAGGACGAGTATGGACCGGTGCTGGGGCGGTTCCTCGACAGCATTGGCTTTCGCCAAGCGGAAGGCGGCAGCCCGATCTCGTCGACGCTCGGCGCGCTGACTCCGACCCTGTTGGCCCTACGGCCGCGACCCGCGGTGATTTTGATCACGGACGGCGCCCCGAACTGCAATCCGAGCGCACGCTGCGACGCCGACGCCTGCATTCCGAATCTCGAACGGCAATCCTTCGACGGTGGGGTGTGCGGAGAGGACCTCGACTGTTGCGACCCAGAGCTGCTCGGTCCGGGCGCGGAAGGCAATTGCATCGACGACAACCAGAGCGAGCGCGTCGTTCAGGAGCTCGCGGAGCTCGGCGTGCGCACCTATGTCGTCGGAATGCCCGGCAGCGAAACCTACGCCGGGGTCCTCGACGGCTTAGCGACTGCGGGCGGCACCGCCCGTGACTCTGGCGAAACCAGCTACTATTCGGTGCGCGACGCGGCGGACCTCGTCGGCAGCCTAGCTTCGATCGGCAGTGAAGTGAGCCTCGACTGCAGCATCAACCTCGCGGGTGCGCCACCGGACCCCAAACTGATGAACGTGTATTTCGACAACGATCCTGTGGATTTCGACGCCGAGAACGGCTGGTCTTCCGCGGGGGACACGCTGATCGAGCTCAACGGCGACGCCTGCAATGTGCTACTCAGCGGCGGCGTGACCCAGCTGCAAGTGGTCGCAGGTTGTCCCACCATCATCAAGTAGTCATGCCGCCCGACGCCCCGCCCGTGACAGACCCAGCCTTCCTGGCCATGCGCCGTGAGATCGACGCGCTCGACGAACAGATCCTCGAACTGGTCGCCGCGCGAATTCGCGTGGTGCTCCAGGTGGGCGACTACAAACGGGCGCGCGGCATGCACGTCTACGATCCCGAACGCGAGCGGCAGCTGCTCGAGCGGCTGGCGCGGGCCGCCAAGCCCCCGCTCGACGGGGAAACCGCGCGGCGCATCTTCGAGCGCTTGGTCGACGAGTCGCGGCGCATCGAACAGCGCCACATGACACGAAAAACCGAAGATCCCAGGTGAGCAGCGGGCGGACGTCCCGCCTGGCGCGGCTTTCCGGATTTGGCACAGCTTGAGCCGGCGGCTGGACGCTGCCCAGCTCAAACAGGCCGCCAAGCACACGGCACGCGGATTGCACCATGAGCGACATCGGGGAGTCATCCATGCTTCGAACCCTCTGGGTCTTCATTGTCGCGTTGAGCGTGGGGTGTGGAGGGGCCACTGAGCTCAACGGTGATGCTAGCGAGGGCGAGGGCGACGGCAGCGGCAGCGGCGGCACGGGCGACGGGGGCGGGTCCGAGCCGACGACGGCAGCCACATCGGGCGGCGGGGTGAGCGCCAACGTCACGAGTTCCACGAGTTCCACGAGTTCCACGAGTTCCACGACCACCTCGAGCACCACGGGCATCCACTGCGTGGACAATTTCTGCGTCGACCCCCAGCCGGCGTGCATGAACGTCCAGTGCGCGGGCCCGACGGAATGCCCCGAGGGGCGAACCTATTCGAAGCCCGCCGGCGCATGCTGCTCGGGCTGTATCCCAGACGAGCCGGCGTCTTGCCCAGAGCTCGCGTGCCCGCCGGGTAACCATTGCCCCCTGGGCTACGTGCGGGGCGACTACCTGGGGGGTTGTTGCTCCGAGTGTTTACCCGACCCAGCGTACTGCGCGTTCCACGGGGACTGCGTGATGGCGGTCCGACCGCGCACCTGCTGCGGCTGCGCTGAGGCCATCAGCACGCGCGCGCTCGACGACGACGTGTGTTGGAGGGCGGTGACGGATCCGCGCGCCATTCCCGAGACGTGTCATCCGGACTCTACTTGCGACGCGCTCTGCGAATGCCCGGCACCGGGCGTGGCCATCTGCGTCGACTATCGTTGTATCGAGGTCTTCCCCGAGTAGGAGCGGTACCCATGCTTCATCGTGTCATCCCCGTGTTGTTCGCAGCGCTCGCCGTCGGCTGTGGCGGCACCACCGAGCTCAACGGCGAAGGCTCCGGCACCGACGGAAGCGCTGGCACACGAGCGGATAGTACTGGCGGCGCTGGGCCAACCACAGCCGGATCGACCTCGGGCGGCGCTACGAGCGCCTCCACGGCATCAGCCTCGGTCACCACCGTCACCTCGGTCGCCGCCGCGACAACTTCGGGAACGACGGGCAACCATTGCAACGGCGTCGAGTGCGGCGGCCTGCCCTGTCATGACGGACACTGGGAAGTGCCCGCCGGCGAATGCTGCCCCGTCTGCGTCTGCAGCGAGATCGCGTGCCCTGACGTCGATTGCCCCAACGGCCGCATGGAAACGGTGAGCGGGCACTGCTGCCCCCAGTGCGTGGAATCCTCGTGCGACGGCGTGATGTGCAGCCCCCCGAGCGATTGCGCCTCCGATCGAAGCTTCACGCGGCCTGACGGCGCTTGCTGCTCAGGCTGTATGCCCGACGTACCTGGCGCTGTGGGCTGCGTCGAAATCGCATGCCCGGACGACATTTGCGCAAAGGGCTTCGTCCGCGGCGACCTGATGGGCGGTTGTTGCTACGAATGTCTGCCCGATCCGCTCTTCTGCGAACAAAACGCTGACTGCGTGCTCGCGGACCGGCCCCACGAGTGCTGCGGTTGCCCGGAGGTCATCAGCAGGCGCGCGCTCGACGACGACGCCTGCTGGTACTCCTTGGCGGAGCCACGCACGATTCCGCCAGAGTGTTACCCAGAGTTCACATGCGATGCCCTCTGCGGCGCCTGCCCGGATTCGGGCTCGGCGGTGTGCGTCGACAACCGCTGCACCCAGGAGATCCTCGAATAGCACCCGCTGTGCTTCAATGCAGCGTGTGCCAGCGGCCGTCGTGCTCCACCTTGGGCACATCGGCTTGACCGCCGCGCCCGGCACCGATCTCGGGGACCTCGGATTCGGTCGGGCGCGTCAACACGATGTGCACGCGCGGCGGCGTTTCTTCGACGACCTCGCGCTCGCGCTGCGCATCCTCGCGAGCCTCTTCGCGCGCCCAGCGCGCCAGGGTGACGGCGCTGCGTGCCTTGCGACGACGCCAGCCCCACACGAGTAGACCGAGCACGCCCATCCAGATCACCGTGCTGCTGAAGAGCACCGGCCAAAAGGTGTAGCGACGCGCCACGTCTTCGAGCCACTCGTATTCGAGCGTGCTGATCTCACTGCCGTAAGCATCACCGAGCGCTGCTACGAAGGGCTGGCCCGTTTTCACCCGCGCCACCGCGGCACGAAACCGATGCTCTTCCTGATTGCGCGTCAGGTAACGCACGAAGTCGGCGGCCTCGGCGTAGGCGACCGAGGCGCTGTTGGGGTCGGCGGGAAAGCTTGCCTCGAGCTGGTTCAGCGGGATCAGATTTTCGGAGAGCGTGGCACTCCAGAGCGTCCAGAGTCGTGTGGCTCGATTCTCACCCGAGAGTTGGACGGCGAGCCCTTCGTTGAACCAACGAGGGATCGGCTCACCGAGAACCGCGTCGTGCAGCGCCACGTGGACGAGCTCGTGCTTGAAAATCTCGATCAGGTTGTGCTCCGAATTCGGGTACAGGGGCTGGATCGTGAGCAGCACCAGACCCAGCTCCGAATAGGCGAGGCCGGCGGCGTAGCTCGGGACGCTGGTACCAGGCACCGCCAACGAACGCATCTCGCCCGGCGTGCGCGCGACGCGCACATCGACGCTTTCCAAAATGCGTTGGCCGAGGCGCGCCTGAAGTTCGATTTTAAAAGCCTCGGCCTCTTGGATCAGCGGTTGCACCTTGTCGATCACCGACGGGTGATAGGCGAACCTGACCCAACCGCCATCGTGCGTGTTGTAGCCATCGGGCGGGCGCGGGAGTGATCGCTGAGCGAGCGGCACGTGCGGCGCATCGCCGGGGCGCGCATGTTCGCTGAGCGCAGACTCGGCCGCCGTGCTCGGCAGGCCGGCCTCCGCGGCGTGCGCGGTGCCCCACGCGAACCAGGCGAGCACCAGCGCGAGCAGCCGCAGCAGCGCGCCACCGCGTCGCTGCCAGGCGCCGCGTCGCCGCCTCGCCCCGAGGGCCGTGCTACCGCCTGCCATGCACCGTAGTATGGATCAGCAGGGCAGAGGAGTCGCGCCGACTGCGCGCACGGGGATGAAAACGAAGCACCGTTCGAGCAAGCTAAGGTCGGGCCGCACGCCCGTCAACGGCGGCCAAAGAAACGGGGCGACGGCGCGGGGCCGTGCCAAGTGTTCACCTGAACTCGCCCCCAGACTGGCTTCGAACCCGGCTGAACTTTTTGGACGCTGTCAGTGGTTCGCAATCACTGCGCGAACAGCGCCGCCATCGCAGACAGCGGCAACGATGCGGACGCCGCGAGCGCTCCCAGCTGTGCGCTCATGAGGCCGCCGGCACCCACCGTCAGCCCCCACACGAGCCAGGCGATTGGCGGTGGAATCGCCCCGAGCTTGAGATCGAGACCGAACTTGACGCCCAGCATCGACAGCGCCAGCAGCGCTACACTGTCGATCGCGACCGACGCCAGCGCTGACTCTAGTCCCAGAAACCCGAGCCCCGCGATCCCGAATGACGCCAACAGCAGAACCGCGAGCACGAGCTGCGCGCCGCGCCGCAGCACGTTGCTCGCGGACGTGTGCGCGAGCTGGACCAGCCGTCCCACGAGTACCCACGCGCACAGGACGCCCACGCAGGCGACAACCGCATACGTCATGGCTCCGAGCGGACGATGGTGGGTGGCGGTCTTGATCAGCCGGCCCACGAGCATGATCGGACCCAGAGCCACGCCCACACCGCAGCCCAGCATGGCGAGCGAGCGCCAATCGGGCAAGAGTGTGCGCACCCCGAACCAGGCAGGCCCGAGCACGAGCGCCCCTGAGCCGGCGCATGCGAGCCAGAGCAGCAGGAACTGGTCCGGGTGCCGCATGGCTGGCAAGAGCGCGACCACGAACGCCACGAGAACGCCTGACAAAAGGCTTCCAGAAAGGCCAAGAACGCGCTCGGTGGGGACGGCGGGGGCTTCGGTCACGGGCTCGAGCTACCTAGCATCGCTCGCGCCAAAAGTCTTCGAAAGCGCAGGTCGTCGACCGAGAGCTCAGCGCCGCGGGCAGGTTGCGGGCAACGCCAGCGCGGCTTCGGCCGCCTCACGGGCGCCGGGTGCCGCGCCCTTCGCGAGCAGCGGGCTCAGGCGTTGCCGCAGATCCGTCGGACCCATCGTGGCGAGCGCTTCCAGGGCGGCGAGCGAGAGGCCCTTTTGGTTTTGATCCAACAGCGGGTCCGCGCGCTTCTGCGCGAGCTCGCTCAGCGTGTCGAGCGCCGCGTGGTCGCAAAGCCGGCCCGAAGTGCGTGCGGCGGCGCGCCGCACCAGCGGATCTTCCTTTTCGTCCTCGAGCAGCTCACGGATCGCCGGTGCGCTGGTGCGCACCCGACGCTGGCCGAGCGCGAGCACCACGGGCACCCGCACCAAGGGCGACTCGTCTCCAATGGCACGGTCGAGCGCGGCATCGGCGGCGTGGCTCGGCCCGAGACCCGCCAGCGCTTCAGCTGCTGCGGCGCGCACCATCGGCCAGTCGTCGCGCTGCAGGCGGTCGATGAGCGGCGCTTCGGCTTTGGCTTCGCGCTTGCGCCCCATGCCCTCGACGGCGGCACGCCGCACCCGGACCGACTCGTCACCGAAGGCTGCCATGAGTTCGCGCGTGAACGCAGGCGATCCCTGCGCCGCAACCGCAGCGCCGAAGCGCATGTGGGCGTCCGGGTCGCTGCCGAGGGCTCGGCTCAAGTACTCGTGCGCCACCTTGTCCGTGGGAGCCAGCGCCGCCGCAGGTCCGAGCAGCAAGAAGCGTGTCCGGAAATCCTTACCCCGAGCCAGCCCCGCGAATGCCTGACTCGCAGCAGGGCCATAATCAGCCAGGCTGTCGCCCAGGGCGCGGAGCACGTCCAGCTTGGCGGCTGTCGACAGGCGCTGGTCGACGAGCACCTTCTGGATGGCATCCTTCGCCAACGGATCCGAAGCGGCGCGAGCGAACGCCACCCGCAGCAAGCTGCGGAGGGCACCCGCGTCGTCGTCGAGGAGCGGAGCGATCTCGGCCACGGCGCGGTCCGGCGCGATCAAGCCGAGCTCGTCCGCGAGGATCGGGCGCGCCCGCGGAAGCGCGATGCGCAGGGTGCTTGCCAGATAATCGGCGCTCTTTCTGCCGCAGCGCCGGATGCGATCGCGTGCATGGATGGCGTGTGCCTCGTATCGACCGAGCAGCGCGCGTACGTAGGTCGGCGTCGAGAGCTCACAGTCGGCGCGATCGAGCACGTCGAGCGCGACGCGGCGCCCCCCCTCGTCCAGCGAGCGGAATGCGTCGGCGACTGCACGGAACGCCGCGGGGCCTCCGGACATCAACACCGTCTTGGCGGCTTCGGCGCGCTCACCCCCGCCCGCCAGCGCGCCCACTAGGCCCGGCAGATCGCCGCTGTCGAACTCGCTGACGGCCGCCACCTCACCGAAGGTGACCTGGGCGTCAGGCCCCTTGGCGGCCGTGTTTTCGATCACGAGCGCCACGCAGTCGGTGCGAATCGGCGCCTCGAGCGTGACACGATACACCGCGCCGGGGTGCTGCCAGGCATCGTCGGGGAGTGCGACGTGGAACAGCCGATCGGGCACCGCGAGCCAGAACTCGGAGGCGCTGGCGCCGGCGGGCGCTGGCTCTGCCGCACCTGGCGGAGTGCCGGGCGGGCGCACCACGAAGTCGAAACCCGAAATCGGTAGCTGCGAGGGTGCGCTGAAGGTGACGAACTCGCCCCGACCCTCTGCGCCGCGGTTTTCCGCCCAGGTCGTGGCCGGGTTTCCGTCCGTGAGATTCTGTGGCGCACCGATAGCGCTCGACGCGCCGAGCGCCGTCAATACCGAAGGCCCCAGCGCCGCTCCATCGGGTAGGCGCACAGCCTTCAGGCGTTTCGCCTGGTTACGCTCGGCCGGCGACAGGCGCTGCACCTTCGCCGGGTGCAACTGGAGATCGGCAGGGTTCAGGACGTTGGGCGCGAGCACCGTCGGCCTGCCGCAAAGCGAGATGGACTCGTACTGCTTGCCGACGACGACGCGGCGTTCGCCCTTCTCGGTCGGCTCCGACACGAACACCATGGGACCTTCGCGCGCGCCCTCTTGCCCCGACACGAGACCGGTGAAGCCCTCGAACACCACCAGCGGCGCGAGCCCCGTGCTGGGGGCGACCACGACGAGCTCGTACGCGCGCTGGTTGGCTGTGTCGGGGATGGTGACGTGGACGGCGTGGCGCCCCGAGCCGAGGGGAAGCAACGTGAGCTCAGCCGCGTCGACGAGCTTGGCGAGCTCCGCCGGCAACGCGTGCGCCTTTCCGCCGGCTGCGTCGCAGGGAGCATTCGTACACACGCGTAGCTGCAGCTGCCCTGCGTAGACTCCGACGCCGAGCGCCGCCTGCCCCCGGCCTGCAGGTGCGCTCAGGGGGCGGGTTGCTGCCGCAGCTACGGCGCTCACACCAACCCCCGCGAGCAACGCCGGCAGGGCCACGAGCGTTCTGGCAAAGAAGCCCCGGAACGCGGGTGCAGGCTGCTCGTGACGGGATGCTAGTCGGGGCTTCACCCGCCGGATGTTGTCAGGGCTCGTCCGGCTGCGCCAGCTTTCGCGTCCAAAGAAACGCGGTCTCGCGTCCACCGGAGGCCGGCAAGTGGTCGTTCATAATTCCGGTGCGACGAAAGCCATTCCTCGCATACACCGCGCCGAGCACGACGTCGCTGACCGGCGTCATCGCAAAGCAGCTGACGATACCGCGCTCGCGCAGCGTGTTCAGCACCTCGCCCAGCGCACGCGCCATCCACAGCCCCTCTTTATCGGTGCGCGGTCGGGCCAAGATCTCGAGCAGCGCGTTGTCGAAGCAGGCCTGACTCTCGACCGCGACACACAGACCGGGAACGCCCTTGGCGGTGCAGGTGTAGTGCCACTGATCGGCCCCCCTGCTAAATGCGTCGAGGGTGATCGGTGACCACTCGGCGCGCTTGATCGCTGCCTTGGCGCGCTGCACTTCGGGCTCCGGCGCGATGGCGACCCGCACACCAGATGCGGAGAGCTTCCACGACGCCGCCAGCTTGCGCGCTTCCTGATGAGCAGTGTCGAGTTTGCTCGCGGCCGCGGCTTCGTTCCGCAGTGCCAGCGCCGGTCGCGTCCCGGATTGGTGCGAAAGCCGGAGCGAGGCGGTGAGGGCGCCCAGCACGTGAGCATCGCTGCGCTTGTAGAAGGCTGGAATCGTGCCTTCGCGCGTGAAGCCCAAGCGCACCCATGCAGCGACCTCGTCGCGCTCGACGAGCGTGAACAGTCGCTCGATGCGGTGGGCGACGGCAAAGTCGACGATGAGACGACGTTTCTCGCGGCTGAGTCCCGCCCTGAAATCGATGACCCTGAGGTTGCGGTGCGTGTGGTTGACCAGCAGACACAGGTACACCCCCGGCTGGTGGAACTCGACTTCCCGCGGCTTGGCAGGAAGACGCTCAGCATTCATTGTCACGCAAGCACCCCTCGAGAGAAGCCGCGATCGACCGGCCTCCCAGTTGATTCTTAGTTGCTAGCATGCCCGGTCGGGCCCCCTCGTTCGTTGGATTTGTCGGAAGCCTACCATGCCACCGAATACGGTTCAACCAACGCGAGCGGGCGCTCTCAAACGACCAACGAGTCGAGATCTACGCCCAAAGCACGTAGAACTTCGTCCTCACGCTTGCGAGGCAGTGAAACGCGTGTGGGCATGCCTCCGCTCAGCTTGAACAGCTCGAGAAAGTTCAGACCACTATCGAAGCGAGCCGCCACCGTCACGTTGTCACGATCCAACACCACGCTGACCGGTTCCCGTTCTTGTCCGAGCAACAACAGCAGGGTTTTGTCGATGTGCCCGAAGCCCGTGGTGATGTCGACCAACGCCACACCGGGGGGGAGTCTGCGATACCCCGTAGCGGCGCGATGCGTCTCCCGCTCGATGGGCAGGAGTGCCGCAGCCGCTTCGTCGATGGGCGCCCACAGCGAAGCGTCACTCAAGCGACTCGCCAAGTGCCGCACGACGAGCCCCATCAGCGCGGTATCTCGAGGCCGAGCGCGCAGCGCGCGATCGATCCGCTCGGCTGCGCGGCTGGGGCGGCCGAGGCGCGTGTCGATGGCATGGGCGTCGCTGTCGCACCCTGGATACGGCTCGTCACCTCCCAGCATCCACTTGGCAGCGCTCGCCAACCCATCGAAGTCGGTGTGACACACGACGGTCTCCACGGGCCCGACGCGTTCCACCAGAGCACGATCGATCATCTCGGGGCACGCTCCATGTTCCGCCTTCGTTGCAAGTACGAAGCGCGGATCGTTCCGATACTGCGCATGAGCCACGTGATCGTGGTGATCGACCCAGGCCCTCAGGCGGGGTCCCAGATCGTCGATGAAGCGCTGGGTCACCTTCTCGAAGCCTTCGCTGCCCGCGCCCGCGAAAGCGATGTCGAGCACGACGACGCGCCCCTTCAGCTGCGTAGCCTTGGGCAGCTTTCGCGGAGTACCGAAAGCGACATCCTGCATTCGTTGGCTCTTTAGCGTGTCCCGCTGCGGCGCGCCGGCAAAATCCGTTGGCTTGGCGCGCTTCGGCGCTCCCGAGCGAAATGGCTACCCGAGGCGTGCCTGCAGAGCTAGCTTGCCGGCCGTGGCAAGCGTTACCGCCGAGATCGTCCGACAGGCCTTGGAACACCCCCTGGTCGAAACCAACTTTCCTCAGCTGGGCACCAGCTATCGCGGCAAGGTCCGCGACAACTACAGCGATGGGCGCGGCCGGCGCTTCATCGTGACCACCGATCGCATCAGCGCCTTCGATCGCGTACTGGGAACGTTGCCGTTGAAGGGGCAGATCCTCAACGCGGTCGCCGCTTGGTGGTTCAAACACACCCAGCACATCGCCAAAAATCACCTGCTCGACGTGCCCGATCCCAACGTGCTCGTAGCGCGAGAATGCCAACTTTTGCCGGTCGAAATGGTGGTGCGCGCTTACCTGACGGGGACCACGTCGACCAGCATCTGGGTGCATTACGAACGCGGCGAGCGCAGCTACTGCGGGCACGAGCTTCCGAACGGCCTCCGCCGGCACGAGCGGTTGCCGCAAGTTCTGGTCACACCGACCACCAAAGCCATGCACGGGGGCCATGACGAGGCCGCGTCGCGCGCCGAAATCCTCGCGCGCACCGGAATTTCGCCGGAAGATTACGACACGGCCGAGCGCCTGGCGCTGGCGCTGTTTGCGGAAGGGCAGCGTCACTGCAAAGCGCGCGGTCTGATCCTGGTCGACACCAAGTACGAGTTCGGCAAGACCCCCGAGGGTGAAATCGTCCTCATCGACGAGATCCACACCCCTGATTCCTCTCGATTCTGGTTCGAATCCAGCTACGCCGAGCGTTTCGAGCAAGGGCTCGCGCCCGAGAGCTTCGACAAGGAGTACGTCCGGCGCTTTCTGGTGGAGCAGGGCTTCCGGGGCGACGGCGACATCCCTAAGATCCCGGACGACGTCAAAGTCGAAGCAGTGCTGCGCTACATCGAAGCCGTCGAACAGATCATGGGGGAAAACTTCGTGCCCAACCTGGAAGAGCCCATCCAGCGCATGCAACGCAACCTGGAGCTGTAGCAACGCAGCCTGCTAGACTCAGCACTCCGCTAGAACTGTAAGCAGCATGGCGAAGATCGAAGAACCCATATACATCATGAGCGCCGCTCGCACGCCGATCGGTTCGTATTTGGGCGCGCTGTCCGCGCTCAGCGCGCCCGAGCTTGGGGCACGCGCCATCGAAGCGGCACTGACCCGCGCCAACGCCAAACCGGCCCAAGTAGGCGAAGTCTACTTCGGCAACGTGCTGTCTGCCGGCATCGGTCAGGCGCCGGCCCGCCAGGCAGCGTTGAAGGCTGGTCTGCCGCATCAGGTGCCGTGCACCACCGTCGGCAAAGTCTGCGGCTCGGGTTTGCAAGCGGTGGTCCTGGGTGCGAAAAGCCTGCTGCTCGGCGACGCCGACATCGTCGTCGCCGGGGGCATGGAGGCGATGTCGCGCGTGCCGTACTACCTGGACAAGGCCCGCTCCGGCTACCGCATGGGCGACGGCAAGCTCGTCGACGGCATGATCTTCGACGGCCTGTGGGATCCGTACAACGACTTCCACATGGGGCGAGCCGGCGAGCTCTGCGCAGACGAGTATCGCTGCACGCGCGAGGCGCAGGACGCGTTCGCGACCGAGAGCTACGGGCGAGCGATGCGCGCCGCACGCGAAGGCAGCTTCCAGGCCGAGCTCGTGCCCGTGGTCATTCCCGGACCGAAGGGATCGAGTACCGAGGTCACCGAAGACGAAGAACCGGGCCGCGGTAAACCCGAAAAGTTCGCGCAGCTGAAGCCCGCGTTTACGCCTGACGGAACCATTACCGCAGCCAACGCATCCAGCATCAACGACGGCGCCGCCGCTCTGGTGCTCGCGAACACTCGCGGCAAACAGCAACTCGATGGTCAGGCGCCGCTCGCCACGATCGTGGGTTACGCCAGCGCCGCGCAAGCACCCGAGTGGTTCACCACGGCTCCAGCGCTGGCCATCAAGAGCGTCCTCGAGCTGTTGCAGCTCCAACCCTCCGACATCGATCTGTGGGAGATCAACGAGGCGTTCTCGTGCGTCACCATGGCCTGCGCCGAGCTCTCGGGCGTGCCGCTCGACCGGGTCAATGTGCACGGCGGCGCGGTTGCCCTCGGCCATCCCATCGGCGCGACCGGCGCGCGCATTCTCACCACCTTGGTGCACGCGCTCGCGCGCTACGGCAAGCGGCGGGGCCTCGCCACTCTCTGCATCGGCGGCGGCGAAGCCGTGGCGGTGGTGGTCGAGCGCCCGTGAGCTCGCGACCCCCGGGCTCCTCGACCCCAGACCCAGCGGTCGCGCGCGCCTACGTGGCGTGCGGCTACTTGCTCGGGCGACGCGGCGACGAGCTCCTGGCTGGCCTGGCTGGCGCCACGGCGAACGTCCCGCTCGCCACGGCGCTCAGCCACCCGAATCGGACAGAACGAGCCCGCGTGCTCGCAACAGCCCTCGCCGAGGTGGCTCGCGCCGTGCACGAGCAGAGGCTCTTGTGAAGCTCGGGCGTGCGCGCATCCTGCGCGGCGACGCGGCAGTCACCGCGCAGCCCGCCCTAGCCGAAAGCCCGCCCGACTCCAGCGCGACCACTCGCGTGCCCCACGCTCAGCGCCTCCCGGCACAAGAGTTCGAGGCCCACGAACGCGCCCGCGCCATCCTGGCGCAGGCCGAGGAACGCGCCGCAGCCATCGTGCACGAAGCCGAGCGAGCCGCCGCCCAGGCTCGGCTGCGCGCCGAGGCGCAAGGCCGTGCCGATGCTGCCGCCACACTCGCCGCACGAGCCATTGCCCTGCGCGCGCACGAGAGCAGCAGCGCCGATCGCCAGCTCGATCAGCTGCTCGCGCTCGCCCGCATGCTCGCGGAGCGCATCCTCGGTGACGAACTTCGCCTGGCACCCGAGCGCATCGCCGACCTGGCACGTCAGGCCCTCACGGAAGCGCGCGGCGCTCGACAGATCGTGATCGAGGCTCACCCCGATGACGTGTCTGCGCTCGAGGCCGTGCTCGCGACACTCGCTCCTCACGCCGAGACGGTGCGCGTGGTTTCCGTCGCCGCTCGCGCCCCGAGCAGCCTCAAGATCGTGACCGACGTCGGTGTGCTCGACGCCGATCTCAGCCCGCAGCTCGAGCGGCTTGCGCAGAAGCTCCGCGAAACACTGAAGCATGACTGACGCCCCCGCTTCAGCCGCCGCGCACCCGGGCTCCGAAACCGACGAACCGCATCGCTTCGACCCTCGCATCAATTTCGCCTGTTTCGTGGCAACCGTCGCCACGGTGTTCTGGGTGGCCCCCGAGTGGGGCTGGGAGAAGCCTTCGGGCTTGTTGGACCATCTGCGCGCGGGGTGGCCCTTCGCGGTGCCGCTGCTCGCCATCCTGCTCTGCCACGAGTTCGGCCATTACTTCGCCGCGCGCTGGCATCGGGTGCCCGCGTCACTTCCCTACTTCATCCCGGTGCCCGTGGGCCTCGGCACCTTTGGCGCCGTCATCACCGTGCCCGAACGCATCCGCTCCCGCAACGTTCTCCTCGACTTCGCTGCCGCGGGCCCCCTGGCGGGCCTCGTCGTGGCCGTCGTCGTACTCGCGCTGGGGCTGTCGTGGTCACCAGTGCTCCCGCTGCCCGACAGCGGCTACCGGCAAGAGGGGCAGAGCCTCCTCTACTTCGGCCTCAAGTACCTCGTGCTCGGGCCCCTCCCCGAAGGCCACGACGTCTCGCTGCATCCGACCGCGGTCGCCGGCTGGGCAGGCTTGTTGCTCACGATGCTGAACCTGATGCCATACGGCCAGCTCGACGGCGGGCACATCGCTTACGCCCTGCTCGGCAAACGCCACACCACGCTCAGTCGCTGGGTGCGCTGGGGCGTGCTCGCCTTGTTCGTCGTGCAGCTCGCGCGGTTCTCGACCCCCATCGTCCTGGGCAGCGTCGACCAACCCTGGTACTTCGCGTTGCTCAATTCGTCGACATGGCTCGTGTGGTTCGTCTTCCTCAGCCTGCTCCGGCGCTCTCAAGACGGCGACGATCACCCCGAAACGGACGACTCCGTGCTATCCCCCGGTCGTCGCGCCGTCGCGTGGCTCTGCGCCGCGCTCTTCGTGCTGCTCTTCATGCCGACCCCGTTCTACCAGGGTTAACCGAGCGCCCCCGGGCACGGTGAAGTCTGGGTGAACTCCGAGCGCGTCCGCTCGCGAGCCGCTGCAAGTCGGCTACCGTGGACACTGGATGTCGACTCGGCCTCAGCCACCGACACTCATGTCCCGCCACGCTCGCGGAATTCTTGCCGTGCCGTGGCTCGCCGGCGTCGGCGCGGTGGTGGCATCCGGCTTCAGTTGTCGACGCCTACGAGCTCAACCTCTGAACGTGCCGCTACCTCATCCGGACCCACTCGACGGGGTTTTCACATTTTCCGGCGCGATCAGCGTGGATTTGGCAATTGTGTATGCGGTAGTTCGCCCTGCAACCTATGATCGATCGTGGGGGCGCGCGCTGTGTGCGGTGTTCGTCACAGCGGCGATATGCTTGCTTACCGGGGTGACGATGCTGCATGCTCACCCTACCGGGGCGCTCACAGCCTATTTCTCTCGTGTCGCACCGTGAGTTCGATGGTGCTCCTGTTCGTCAGCGTTGCCTCGAGATTGCACGGTCGACTCCGGAGGGTTCCGAGTTGACTCCGACAAGCGCTAACCACGTCCCAGGTTGTGCTACGTGAATGGCGTGCACGACACGTCTCCGGAGGCAGCAGCAGTGCAGGCTCGCATACACCGCGCCATGAGCGGCGCCCGCAAGGTGCTCATCGCCTGTCAGATGAGTGACGCCGTCCGGAGCATGGCGATCGCGCGCATCAAGACGGCACATCCAGCGCTGGACGAAGCCGGCATCCGCGAACAGCTAGTCTGGGAGTTGTATGGCTTCCGACGACAGCGTTGAGGCGGTCGTCGGGCGCGCCTTGCACGCGCTGCACGCCGCGGAAGTGCCGTACATGTTGGTGGGATCGTTCGCAAGCGCCTTTCATGGCACGCCGCGAACAACCCAGGATATCGATGTGGTGATCGCACCCACGCTCGGGTCGCTGCAACAGCTGCTCGAGCAGTTCCCGGAAACCGACTACTACGTCAGCCGTGATGCGGCGCTTCAGGCATACGGCGCGGAAACGCTCTTCAACGTCGTAGACTTCACGACGGGCTGGAAGATCGACTTCATCATCCGAAAATCTCGTGCGTACAGCATTCAGGAATTCGAAAGGCGTCAGGAGGCAGAGCTCTTGGGGGCGAAATTGTACGTCGCAGCTGCGGAAGACGTGATCCTTTCCAAATTGGAATGGGCGAAACTGAGCGAGTCCGAACGCCAGATTCGGGACGTTGCCGGGATTCTCAGGACCAAGGGCGATGCCCTCGACCAGGCGTATCTGCACCGATGGGTCGTAGCTCTGAACGTCGGCGAGCATGGGCAGAAGCACTGAGCGAGGCCGGTCAGACGTCTGAGTGAGGCGCAGCCCGCTCTGGCGAGGTCGCTACTTCGCGAACTTCGCCTTCACGCGCTCGCAGACGTCGGGCGGAGCGTAGCGGCTGACGTCGCCGCCGTGCCGAGCGATCTCGCGCACGAGCGACGCGGAGATGAACCCGTAATTGGTGCGCGTGGGCAGAAATACCGTGTCGAGCTCGGGCTTCATGTCGGCGTTGGCGTGCGCGATCTGGAGCTCGTACTCGAAGTCGGTGCCGGCGCGCAGGCCGCGCACGATGACGCGTGCGCCGAGGCGCGTGGCGTAGTCGACGAGCAGACCATCGAAGCTGTCGACCTCGACGTTGGGGAACGGCTTGCAGATAGCCTGCATCATTTCGCGGCGCTCGGCCGCGCTGAAGAGCGCTTGCTTGGTTGGATGCGCGCCGAGGGCCACGACCACGCGCGGGAACAGCGCTGCCGCCCGCTCCACCAGGTCGAGGTGACCGTAGGTGGGGGGATCGAAGCTGCCGGCGTAGATCGCGGTGTGGACCATAAGGCTCACGGCCGTGCGGGCGCGGGCGCTTTCGGCGCCGCTGCGGGCGCAGGCGCTTTCGGGACCGGCGCTGGCGCGGGCGCAGGCGCTTTCGGCGCCGCTGCAGGCGCAGGCGCTTTCGGAACCGGCGCGGGCGCAGGCGCTTTCGGGGCCGGCGCGGGGGCCGCCGGGCCGTCCGTCGGGGCGGCGTCCATTGGGGGCGTGCCGTCGAGGGGCGCTTCACCTTCGAGCGGGGCGTCTTCCGGGGGCAGGTCACCGGCACCGGACACCGCCGCGCGTGGGATGTCTTCGAGCCACATGGTCTTACCGCGGTCGACGAGGGTCACACGGAAGGCCGCGAGCAAACCCGATCCCAGAAGACCATCGAGCTCGATGTCGAGGCCCTGCTCCATTTCTTGTACGGGACCCCCGAGTACGCCGGGGACACCGGGGACCTCGAAGGCGCCGAGGCGCAGCACCGGCAGGGTCCCTTGCTTGACCGAGGCGAGGTTCGGGATCGCGGAGAGCGAGCCGAGCTGCACACCCGCTTTTTCCCAACCCTGCTTGTCCAGGGCCACGGGGTAGGTCATCGAGGTGTTGACCAGGAACGAACCCCAGGGCGCGTTGTCGTCGACGCCAAAGGCCCCGCGCAACAGCATACCGCCACCTCGCACGTAGCTGACGCGCAGGGTCGTCGCTTCGGGCGGAGGGGGCGGCTCGAAACTGCGCACCACGAACTGCCCGCCGCCGAAGTCGAAGGTGGCGTGCAGGTGTCTGAGCAAGTTCACGCCGATGAGCAGTTTGATGGGCGCGTTCAGCTGGCGCGAAATGCGCGACAGATCGCGCGCCATCGCCGGCACGTCGCTCACCTCGATGCGCTCGGCGAAGCGCAGTGAGATCCAGGACGCTTCCTTGCCCGAGCTCGAGTCCACGACAGCTTCGGCGACGTCGGTCGCGATCATGCCCAGCGCCGGCTCGCCGTCGACCTCGACGGGCACGATCAGCGAGGTCGACCCGACACGAGGCATCTCGGTGACTGCGAGCAGACCCCCGGACATTGCGAAGGGTTCGCGCCCGCGGCCCTGGCGCGCGAGCTTTGCCACTTCGGTGGCCCACGGATCGCGCATTTCCGGATCCGCGAGCAAGTGATCGAGCTCGTCTGCGGCCTGGGTGATCTTGCCGGCGTACCAGTATGCGCGGCTGCGGATGGCCGACGGCTCCTGTCCGTTCATGCCGCGCACGAGCTGCACGGCGCGATCGTATTCGAGCTGCGCGAGCGCCACGTGGGCGGCGAGCGTGCGCACCTCGCTGCGGTCGGGCACCAGTCGGAGCGCGTTCTCGCACGCGATCTCGGCATCCTCGATGTCGCCGCTGCGGTAGCTGGCCGAGGCGCGCTCGTACCATTTCTTACCTAAGGGGGGCCACTCGGCCTCTTTCGGCACGGCCGGCCCACAACCCAATGCAAACAGCAAGGGTGCGAGCGCACTGGTTAGGAAAGCCGGGGAAGCGGGGGAGCGACTGGCGTCGCGTCGCTGGAGATTCTTCATGATCGAGGCCGGCGAGGGCCTGATTCTGACTCCAGGTTGGAGCCGCAGCACTCGCCCTGGGGCGTCAGATAGCGGATTGTGGCCGGGCGGTCGAGGGCGATTGTGGGGCGATCCCCACTGCGGGCCGGCCATGCTACTCTAAGAAGCGGAGATGAGAACGACAATCGACGACCATCCCCACCCGCGGAGTTCGCCCGATGTGTTGTCGATTCCAGTTCTCTTGCTCAACCGCTTCTTCGCCCCGGTAGCGGTAGCCTCGGCGCGGCGCGCTTTGGTGCTGCTTTACGGAGGCGCCGCGCGTGCGGTGGACGACGCCGGCGAAACCCACGATTTCACCGATTGGCGCCGGCTACCGGTGCGCCAGCTCGACGACGGCGTCCCACTCGTCGACGGCGAAGTGCGCGTGCCGCGCGTGCTGCACCTGGTGCGCTACGAGCGGCTGCCTGCCCACCGGGTACGGCTCACCCGGAAGAATCTCCTGCTGCGCGATGACTACCAGTGCCAGTACTGCGGTCGGCACCCGGGCATCCGCGAGCTCAACATCGACCACGTGTTGCCGCGTTCTCGGCTCGGCGAAGACACGTGGGAGAACTTGGTCGTCTCCTGTCGCTCGTGCAACTTGAAGAAGGGCCGGCGCACACCCCTCGAGGCGAAGATGAAGTTGCTGCGGCCCCCTCGCGAGCCGAACTGGTCGACGACCCGGCACATCTTGCTCCTCACGAAGCAACCGTACGTCGAATGGGGGCCGTTCCTCGCGGCGGGCTGATTTCAAGCAGCAATAGAACCAGCCCGCCCCCCGCCCCCGCACGGGTCACGAGGCAATCCTTGGCCCTCACGCGGAGCGACTCGGGTAGAGTAGGCCGTATGCGCTCCATCAAGCAGTTTGGAAGGAAGATGCCGTTGCTCGTGACCCTGCTCACGGCACCGGCGCTGGGTGTCGCTTGCAGCGCCGGGTCCACACCTCCTCCGGAGGCGGCACCAGACACCGCCCCGGAGCCCGAAGCCGACCCGGCCGCGGAAGACATGCAGGGCGCCTTGGCCATGCCCGAGCCAGAGGGCGAGCCCGCGACGGACCCGTCCATCGCCGAGTACGAGGCTCAGACGGCAGAGGGCGCGGCGACCACCGGCGGCAGCTCCTTGAGCGACGGCGAGACGCGCACGATGAAGGTGATCCAGCAAGTGGTGCTCGACAATCGCGCCCGCTTTCGTGCCTGCTACGACGCCGTGCAGGACAAAGAGCCGGAGATTCAGGGCGACATCGTGATCCACTTCGTGCTCGATTCTGCGGGCCGGGTGCGCGAAGGCACGCTGAACGAGGCGCGCAGCACGCTGAAGCACCCTGAAGTCGCCAAGTGCATCATCGGCGAATTGCGCAAGGTCCAGTTCCCCGCATCCTCCAAGGGCCTCGAGACCCAGGTCAACTACCCGTTCAACTTCAACCCCAAGTAACCGGCGTGGCCGGTCCCGCATCGAAGACCGATGGTGCCCTTATTTCCGCTGCCACCGCCCACCGGGCCCGACGCCTACAGTGAGCTGCTCAGTACGACGCGCGGGCTGCTGCGCGAGCAACGCGCCGCGCGAGACACCTGGTTCCAAAGCCTGGCCGTCGAAGGCAAAGAAGATCTGCTCTTCGAGTTCGAAGTGCTGCTGAAGGGCACCGCCTGCTTCGCCAACCCTCGCAATCACCCAGGCCCGCCTCGACGTAGTTCAATCGTCGGACAAGACTTCCGCGACGCAACGCACGTGCTGCACAGCGGGCTCGAACACGCCATCGGGCTCGCGCGCCGCTTGCTCGGGGCCAAGGACCGCGCGTTTCTGTTTCAACGGTACCTCGAAACGGTGTTGCCGGAAGACAATGTGCGCGCGCGCCTGTTGCAGAACGGCAGCGATCAGACGTCACCGGAAGAGTGCTTGGTCGCGCTACGGCACGGGCTCACGACGGCGAACGAAGTCGTCGATGGTTTACTGCGAGCTCGCCGCGTTCCCTTCCGTATGTTCTACGCCGTGCTCACGCTGATGCAGCGCGAAGTGGGGCGGAACCCGGTGTTCAACCCGCTGAGCGCGCTCGAGTTTCGCCCCGAGTTCGACCGCATCAAGTCGCCCCAGGTCCTCGACTTGATCCGCGGCGTGCCGGGCGACGAGGCCCGGCGCTTGGTGGCGCTCACGTTCCTCTCGCTGTTCCGCATGCTGCGCTACCTGCGGCTCTTGTCGCGCATCTCGTCAGAGCTCGGCAACAGACGCCGGAACGGCATCGGACGCGCGTACTTGGTACTGAGCGTGCTCCGTTCCGACGCGCGCGCTCTCAGCGACTACCTGCGCCAGCACTCGGGCAGCCTGCTTGCCCAGTGCTATGAACGCGAGCTATTGCAGGTCCCCGCAGCACACATCAAGGGACGTGCTGCCGAGTTTCGTGCCAACGGCGTGCGCATGCTCGACATCAAGAGCGCGCTCGAGGCTATCGCGGGTAACCTGCGGCTCGAGATGCGGCGCGCATTTCAGCAGCACCTCGCCCCTCCCAGCGTGCGCCAGAGCATCCCGGAAATGCGCGGCGCGCTACAAGCCACTATCACTGACCTCCGCCCGGCGCTCAGGAATCCGATCCTGTTTCTCGGGAAAGCGCTCGGCGTGAGTCTGGAAGAGGGTCGCGTCTTCGACGATCTTTCGGCGCGACGAGAAACCAGCGAACGCCTGCGGCGCGACGTGTGGATGTTCGCCCAGATCGTGCGGGCGTTCGCCACCAAGGCTCAGCATTCGCCCACCGACGACCGCTGGACGGCGGTGTTCAGCTTCGAGTTCGTCCGCGAGTTCCTCGCGTACTTCCGGGCGATGGGGTATCCGCTGCTCAGGGCCACGGATTATCCGCGCTTCGATGCCTTCCTGTCGGCCATGGAGGCGCTCGGTGACACAGAGCTGGTCGACCCCACTCGACTCGACAAGGCAATCCAGGAGTGCATCGCGTTCCACGAGTTCCTGATCGAGCTTTTCGAGAATATCTCGCGGCGCGACGTGCTGAACGGGGTGCCCTTCGATCGGCGCGCGGCCGCTTCGACGCTCGCCCTGTACCTGGGAACCTCCCCCGCGGAACGCGGCGATGCCGCAGCCTCTCGCTGACGGCAGGCCGCGAGCCTGCAAAGCCATGCCCACAAAGCGGGACGGGCGCGCGAACAAACCAGCTGGGTAGCTAGTTCGTCCGCGCGCCCGTCGAGTGCACTCCCCAATGAGGTGGAGTGCACTGTGCCGCAGCGGATCAGGCCTTCTTCGCCCGAGCCTTGCGCTTGGCGGCCTTCTTGGCGCGCTTCGCAGGTGCCTTCTTGGCAGCCTTCTTAGTGGCCTTCTTCTTCGCCTTCTTCTTCGCAGGCGCCTTCTTGGCGGGCGCTTTCTTTGCTTTGGACTTCTTTGCAGCCATTTGATGCCTCCCTGGAATCAGGAGCGGCCCTTGAGCCACTCCCGAGGGTATGTTGCAAGACGTATATTGCCACCTATTGTGATGTGTCAACGAAAAAAATGCGAGTGGACAAGCGGCCCTCTCGCAGTTGACGGCGTTAGAACCACGTAAACTTTGCATAGTAGGCCGCTGAGCTCGTCCTGGCCGCGCGTTACTGAACACCCTAGAGGAGTCTGCACACCCCAGTTCGCCCGAGCGGGCTCACCGCAAAAAACCCCGCAGACACGGCCACTTGACGCCGCATGGCGGGCGAGACTAGCCAGGGACGACCGTTCGAATGACCCTCTGGAAGGCAGGACACAAAAAGATGCGAATGCGATGCTTCCCCACACCAACTCGCGCGCTGATCGTGGCGCTGGCGTCACTGGTTTTTTTTGGTTGCGGATACTCGCAAGAGGAATGGGATCAGAAGGTCCGCGAGAATGAGCAGCTCCGAAACCAGCTCGCTGCGCGTCAACAGGCGCACCAGAAATGCGAAACCGACCTTTCTGACGCACTCGCGGAGGTCGATTCGCTCAAGTCGAAGCTCAATCAACGCGGCCTGAGCATCGACAACCTCAATGCTGACCTCGAGCAGCAGCGCAAGGCGGTCGAGGAGTACCGGCGTCGTGCCGAACAGCTCGACAAGATCCGGCAGCGCTTCGAGCAACTGCGCTCCAAGTTGCAGCGGCTCACTCAGCTCGGCCTGAAGGTCTCGGTGCGCAACAATCGCATGGTGATTCAGATGCCCGGCGACGTGCTCTTCGATTCGGGCCAGGACAAGCTGAAGAAAGAGGGTGAAGAGATCGTGCTTCAGGTGGCGCAGGTCATCCGCGACGATAAGGACCTGAGCGCGCGTCATTTTCAGGTCGCAGGACACACGGACTCGAAGCCGCTCCAGGGCGGTCGTTTCAAGGACAATTGGGGGCTTTCAGCCATGCGCGCCCGTTCGGTGCTCAAGCTGATGACCGACCCGGTGGACGACGGCGGTGGCGGGCTGGTGCCCACCCATCTGAGCGCAGCGGGTTACGGCGAGACCGATCCAGTGGCAGCCAACGACAACGATGACGGCCGCAAGCTCAACCGTCGCGTCGAACTGGTGGTGCAGCCCAACGTCGAGGAGATGCTCAATCTCAACAGCCTCGCGAACTGACACCGCTTCGCCCCTTGGTGCCGCAGCGCCGCGTGGGGGCGTGAGTGGCTAGGGTCGCCTGCGTCGACATCGGTACGAACTCCGTTCTGCTCCTGATCGCCGAGCAGAGCCCGCGGGGTCCGGTCGCCTTGGTCGAGCGGGCGACCATCACTCGCCTGGGTCAAGGCGTCGATCGGACCGGGCAGCTAGCGGACGCCGCCTGCGACCGCACGCTGGCGTGCCTGCGGGCGTACGCCGCAACCATCGCGGAGTACGGAGCCGAGCGCGTCGTCGCCGTCGGCACCAGCGCGATGCGAGACGCGGGCAACGGCGCAGAATTCCGTCAGCGCGTTCGCGAGCTCTTGGGTGACGAACCGCGCGTCATCAGCGGCGACGAAGAAGCCGAGCTCACGTTCGCAGGGGCGCTCTCGGGACTCGACGTCGCCGGCGCGCTCGTGGTGTTCGACGTCGGCGGTGGCAGCACCGAGATCATCGTCGGCGACAACGAGCGCGGCGTCCAACGCGTGGCGAGCGCCCGCTCGCTAGACATCGGCAGCGTTCGTTTGTTCGAACGCTGCCTCGCGCACGATCCGCCCACGCCGAGCGAGTGCGCAGCCGTTCGCAGGCACGTGGCAGATCAGTTGGCAAGCTATGGCCCGATTCCAAGCGCGAAGACGTTGATCGGGGTTGCCGGCACGGTGACGACGCTCGCCGCCATCGATCTCGCGCTGGAACCCTACGTCGCCGAACGCGTGCACGGCGCGCGGTTGAGCGAGCCACGCGTCCGCGAAATCGCGGCGGATCTCGCGCGCCTCTCGCTCGGGGAGCGCAAGAGGTTACCGGGACTCGCTCCCGAGCGCGCCGATGTGATCGTTGCGGGCGCACTGCTCGTGCACGAGGTGCTGTTGTGGGCACAATGTGAGGAGCTCGTGGTCTCCGATCGTGGCGTACGGTGGGGTTTGGCTACCCGTGCGCTCGCCCCGTGAACCACGGCAAGCCGCCAATTTCGTTTCGTATTCCCAATTGACACACACGGCCCGGCGGCTCGACACAGGCGATCACTGCACAGCGGAGCACCCCTCTGAGCGTGGACACGACGCCGCTGGCCCAAGCACAAAAGTTGGCAGGAACGCAAAAATGTGTCACACCTTGTTGACATGGTGCGGTTCCCAAACTAAGGTGCCGCGCCTGGCGACCACTATCTTCGACCCAGCTCCAGAAGATAGGCGCCGGAAATACCCCGTGCTTTCCTGATGCCTCAGAGGCTTCGTCGGAAGAAGCGGAATGAAGTGACCAACTCATCCGTTGAATATCGTTCACCACTTTCTCGGCGAGTCCAAACGCAGCTTTTCGAAGCAATGGGGTTGAATTCCACTCGTGCTGGCTACGCCCGCAGCTGGCCAGGCCAGCGCCGGCTCCGCAGGGGCGAGCCCGGAAATTCTTAACGAAAGAAGTCCGTGACTACCAAACGCCGTTCCGGCGCGTGGTCACGAAAACAAGGAGATACCATGCAGGCAGGCCAAGAGGTTGAGTTCAAGGTTGGCGACAAAGCTGTGTACCCCGCGCAGGGCGTGGCTGAGGTCATCAGCATCGACGAGAAGGACATCGCGGGAAGCCGGCAGCGTTTTTACGTCCTCCGAATCTTGGACACCGACCGCAAGATTATGGTTCCCGTTTCGAACGCCGACGCCGTGGGCCTCCGCCAAGTGATCAGCGAGCAAGAGATCCGGGAGATTTTCGACATCCTCAAGGAGCGCACCATCGGGTTCGACACGCAGACCTGGAACCGGCGCTACCGCGGGTTCATGGATAAAATCAAGACGGGGTCCATCTACGACGTGGCCGAAGTGCTGCGGGACCTGTATCGCCTGAAAGCCAACAAGCAGCTTTCGTTCGGCGAGCGCCGAATGCTCGACACCGCTCGCTCGCTCATCGTGAAAGAAATCGCGATCGCTCGCGAGCAGACCGAGGACAACGTGAAGGACGAGATCGAAGCCATCTTCTTCTCGAACTAACGCGATTCAAGCAAGTCTGACTCGGACGCGCATTCCAAACAGGGTGCGCGTCCGATGCATTTTGTGGTGCGCGCTTCAGCTCTCACTCTTCCGCGAGTTCGGGCCGCGTCTTGGGCCTGGTCTCACTGCGCTTACTGATAGGTGACACCGGCGGCAAACGCACGACGACGCGCCACTGGCCGTCTTCGAGGCGGCACAACACCCTCTCGGACTGGCGGCTCGGTTCCTCCGCGGAAACGATGACCTCGGCGAGGTCGTGCTGCCGGCGACCGAGCTGGTAGGTTTGCGGAACGAACGCCATTGAAAAGCGCGAGGGGGCGATCATCTCCTCGGGCGCAACCTGGCGCCCCGCCGCGGCGCTAGCACGCTTCGCCCGTTCACCCAGGTTCTGCCGGGCCTTGGACCACATGAGCTCGTACGCGAGCTTCGCATCCGCTGGATTGCCGTGGACCTGAGCCATGCTCGCGAAGAACTCGCGTACGACTTCTTCCGGTCCCTGGCTCTCTACCTGCGAATTGCAGCCGCCGGAGGCCACGGCGACGGCCAAAGCCAGCAGCGCGGCGCCGCACCAGTCACTGAACGTCTGCGCTACCCCTCCCGAAGAACCACCAGGCGGCCGCATCGGTGCTTCGGATAGCGTAAAGCGCGGGCCCACGCACGTGTAGAAAAACGCACGGCTGTTTCTTGGCCCTCCACCGAGCCCCGTCGGACGATTTCGCGACATGCGCGCTCCCCATGCTCCAGTCCTGCAGTGGACCGGAAGGCCTGCTCCACGTTCGCTCCCAGCCCGGCTCACGGGCAAGACACCCGGCGATGCATCGACTCTACTCGTGCATGGGGACAACCTGGCCGCGATGCACGCCTTGCTGCCGCAATACGCGGGCCAGGTAACGCTCGCCTATCTGGATCCCCCGTTCTTCACCAACCGCGAATTTTCCCTGGTTGCGCGCTCCCGCAACCGGGAAAGCGGTATCATCGAGCGCACGCACGCGCATGCGTTCGACGACCGCTGGGACAGCATCGCCGAGTACCTCGAGGCGTTGGTCGATCGCGTTCACGTGGTACGCGCCCTGCTCGCCCCCCACGGTTCGATGGTCCTCCACGTCGATCCCAAGACCAGCCACTACGCCAAGATCCTGTGCGACGAGGTCTTCGGTACGGCTGCCTTCGCAAGCGAAATCGTGTGGCGGTATCGGCGCTGGCCGGCCAAGACCAGAAACTTTCAGCGCGTGCACGACACGCTGCTCCGCTACGTGAAAGATCCGGAGGTCGAACCCCGCTTCCACCAGCTGTACGAGCCGTTGGCCGCGTCCACCCAACGCACCTGGGGGACCACCAAACAGCGAGCGGTCGTCGACAGTAGCGGGCGCCGGCAGCGCTCCAGCAAGACCTCCGAGCCGACGCCGGGGACCCCGATGGGCGACGTTTGGGAGATCGGGATCGTGGCCCCCGTGGCTCGCGAGCGCACCGGGTACCCAACGCAGAAGCCAGAAGCTTTGTTGGAGCGCCTGGTACGCGCCTGCACGGACGCGGGCGACCTGGTGCTGGACCCCTACGCCGGCAGCGGAACCACGCTGGCCGTTGCCCGCAAGCTTGGGCGGGCTTGCATCGGGATCGACGCCGGGCGGGAAGCCTTGCGCACCACCCGCGAGCGGCTGAGCCAGCTCGGCTTTCGGCCAACGGAGCGTCGCGTCACACTCGAATCGTCGGTCCGAAAAGCCGTGCCCAGACGCAACCGGCAAGTGGCCTGACCGAGCTCGGAGCCGAGCTCGACGTCGAACCGCATCGCGGATCCCACCGCGCCGGTTGAAGCCGCCGCCGGCACCCGCTAGAACGCGGGCAGAGTGAGGCTCACCTTCCGCCGCGCGCTGCTGATCGCCCTACTTCCACCGCTGGTGTTGGCGGCCGCGGGCGCGAACGCTACCTCGAAACCGCCGCCGTCTCCGGTAGTGCTGCGCGCGGGCGCGACGACGCTCACGCTCGCTGAGCTCCAGGCGGAGATCGAAGCGACGCTGCCTTTCCAGCTCGCCAGCCTGGGCTCGAACGACGCGCAGATCCGGCGAGCTTACGTAGAGCAAGTGGCGCTGCCGCGGCTGCTGCTTGCGGAAGAAGCTCGAGCGCGGAACTCGAGTGAGACGCTCGCCGTGAAGCAGCAGGTCAACCGCGCGCTGGTGCAGGCGCTCCAAGAGTCCGAACGCGCGCACGCGAACACGGCGGTGACCGACGCGGCGGTGAAGAGCTACTTCGACGAACACCGGGCAGAGCTGAGCCACCCCGAGCGGATCCGCGTGTTCCGCCTGCTCGTCGCCGATCGCGCAGCAGCTCAAAAGCTGCTCGAGAAGGCACGGACAATCAAAGACATGGCCGAGTGGCGCGCGCTCGTCCGCGATCACTCGATCGACCAGGCCACGCGGCTGCGAGGAGGCGACCTGGGTTTCGTGCATCCGAACGGTGACACCGAGGTGCCGAGCCTGCGCGCGACTCGCGAGCTATTCGATGCCGCCGCCAAAGTGCGCGATGGCGAGCTCGTCCCCGAGCTGGTGGCCGAGGGCAAACACTTCGGCGTCGTCTGGCGGCGCGGCAGCCTGGCCGCAGTCGAACCCCAGCTCGCTGATCATGCGCCGCGCATCCGGCAGCTCCTGATCGAAGACCGCACGCGCCAGGCGCTCGATGCCCTCGTCGCCCAGCGCCAGAGCGATGTCGAACGGGGCGAGCTGGCGCTCCTCGACGAACTCGAGCTGCACGTGCCTGCCGATCCGCGTTTGCCGGCGTCAGCCTTGCTTCCGCCTGCACCCGTGAAAGCGCGGCCGGCGCTCAGCGCGGGCGAAGCGGGGCTGCGCTAGCCTTTGACGGGAGGCAGCGCCCAACCGAGTTGCTTCAGGACACCGCGCAGCGTGCGCTCTTCGTCACGAGCGCGCTGCTGGTAAATCACGAAGCGCTGTGTCTGCCCTTCGCGCGCCGCGTCGGCGGCGCGCTCGTAGTTCTCGAGGACCAGGAGCAAGTGCGGGTGCGCCTGTGCCACTTCTTTCGGGACCTCCATGGCGCTGGCGGCATCGATGTGAGCGACCGCCAACTTGTGGATCACCCGCGCCAGCTCCCGGTCGGTGACGCGGGCCCTCAGGTAGTCGGCGTCGTTGCCCGCTTGGGTGACGAGCAAAGCAGCCCGATTCAGGTAGCTACCCGCCCACGCTACACGCGCGGGGACCACGGCACAGAACCCGCTCGCGAGGGCGAGCAGGAGCCGCCGCCGGGGCAGTAATCGGTCGAGCGCAGCCACTAGCCGCCGTCCCCCGGAGCCAGTGGGACCTCGGGATGCAAGCGTTCGAAGCTCCGCGCTTCTAGCGCGGCGCGCGCAGCTTCCTGTTCAGCAAGGCGCTTCGAGCGCCCCCGGCCCTGGCCGATCGGCGCGCCGGCAAGTAACACCTCGACCTCGAACCAGCGAGCATGGGCTGGTCCGCCGCTCTGCGCCACGCGATAGGTGGGCGGCGGATAGCCGAGCGCCTGCGCCTGCTCCTGCAGCTCGCTCTTAGGGTCGCGTGCGCCTGCCTTCGACTGGCGCGCCAGACCAAAATCCACGATGCATTCGCACACTCGGCGGGCCGCAGACAGGCCCACGTCCAGGTACGCAGCGGCGATCAGCGCCTCGACGGCGTCCGCCATGACGTTGGTCGAATCGCGCAGCCCCGCGGCGACTGCGCCACGCCCCAGCAGCAAACCGTCGGGCAAGTCCACGGACTTCGCGAACGCGGCCAGCGCTTCTGCGTTGACGAGCTGAGCCCGGGTTCGCGTCAGCGTGCCCTCGTCCGCGTTGGGGAAGCGCGCGTACAGCACCTCACTGGTGCAGAAGCTGAGCACTGCGTCGCCAAGAAACTCGAGGCGCTGGTTGTCCCCTTCGCCCGGGCGCCCCTGTTCGTTGGCGTAGCTGGGGTGCGTGAGCGCGAGCAGAAGGTGCGGGGCGTCCTCGGGGAGGCCGAAGAGGTCGCGCCAGGCATGCTCCAGGGTCATGGGCCCCAAGGCTAGCCAACGAACCTGACGGCGCCATTCGCACCACGTGACGCATCGCGTCATTACGAAGCCCGCCGGATGACTCAGAATGGGACGCGGGGGCTCGGCTGAAGCACGGGAACCGTCGTGCCGTTTCGACTGTCGACACGACGTATGCACCCCGCGCTACGCTTCCGAACGATGGCGAACTTGCTGGCCTGCCCCTTCTGTCGGGAGCTCTTCGCGGTCGACGAGGCTTCCGAATGCGAGCACTGCGGGGTGGGCCTCGTCCCTATGGAAAAGCTGCCCCCCTCACGCGAAGCCTTGGCGGAGGCGGCTGCGCGGGGAGAGCTGACGCCACCTGAGCACCAAGACCTGCCCTGGAGCTACTGGGGTCGCGGGCGCGGCCCCTTGCTCGTTCTGGCCGCCGCCGGACTCGCGCTGTTCTTCGCCCCGTGGGTCAGTATCACGAGCCCCAGCGACGCGGTCCTCAGCGGGTTCGACCTGGCGCACGCCCGCGCAGGTTGGCTCTGGGGAGGCGCCGTGGGTTGGTTCTTGCTGATGCCCCTCGTGTTCACGCGGCGTTCGGTGATTCAGCTGCGCGGGGTGCGCGTGATCGCCGCCACCTTCGCCCTGATGACGCTCGGCGAGACCAGCATGATGCTGATCCTTCGGCCCTCTCAGAACCCCTACGTGCGCACGGTGTACGAGTACGCTTGGGGTCTCTACGCCAGCGGCGCGGTGAGCGCGCTCGCGACGTACTTCGCGGTACGTCTCGGCGGCCGCATCGACGATCTGCGCGACCTCTCGCGGATCGTCGATGTCCCCGAGACCAGCGAGGGCCAGCCGCTGCACTGATTCGCCTCCACCCTTGGGGCTGTGTCAGTCGCGCGGCCCTAGCCTCGCCTGACTAGAAAACGGTGCCCAGCTCGAACGCCATCGTCCACTGCCGGGGCACGTCTTCCAGCACTTCTTTGTCGGCGTCGGAGTTCTGCGCATCGGCGGGAGGGATCATGTCGAACATGAACTGCCCCCCCAGCATCACCATTTCGTAGCGATAGTTGACTCCCGCGAGCAATCGCTGACGCTCGAGGCGCACCGGGTCGAACACCACGGTGTTGTTGAAGTCGTCGGGCTGTCCCCTGCCGCAGATGACTTGTCCATCGAAGGGAGCCTCGCCGGTGCCGGGCTCGTTCTGCCCTTGATAGTCGCAGGCTTGCAGGGCGTCGGTACCCGGTGTGAGATCGATGAGCCCCGAGTCACCAAACATCCAGATGTATTGATAGCCGATGTAGGGGGTGATCACCGACGAGTCTGCGATCGGGAGCGGCTTGGACAATTGCGCATCCAGCGAGGCAACGGTGAGCTGAAACTGCGAAGCCCCCGAGATGGTCCGCACCCCGCCGCCGATCGCGATGTCAGGCAGGATTCCCAGCATTCCCGTGCGGAACCCTTCCAACAAGGCCATGCGCACGTCCGCGCCACCGGAAAGGATGTTGGTCTTCGGCATGAAACCGACGATGCCCGTCACCTCCAAGCCAAACGAGAAGCCTTTGGTCGCCTTGATCGAATACAGCTGCAGCATGGATTGCGGACTGTTGTTCACGATCGAAGCCAGGTTACGCGTCGGATCGATCGGACCCTGCGTCCCGTGCTTCCAGTACTCCGCCCCGTCGTCGATTTTCGCGTACTGCGCCTCGATCGAGAGCTGAAAGCCGCCGATCCCGGTAGTGCGGGCCGAATGCATGGCGGAAGGCGCGAAGGCGAACCCGTATTGACTGATGAGCCTGGTGAAGGCGGCGTTGTCGGCAAGACACCGGACCTCGCCGCCGCCGAAATCGTCTGGGTCGAGGTTCTGCGGCGTGAACCGTCCCACGTCGTCGTGGCATTCCGGGTTCGTGACCAGCCGCTCGAGCGCCGGGTCCATCGGATCGGCATGCGCCAGGGTGGCCGCCGCCGTCACCAGCAGGGTCGTAGCAAGGGCTGCGAAGCGTGGACTCATCTCGACGAAGCACCCCGGTCGGGTCCGAGCGAGGCTACTTGGCGGCCGGGACGGGCGTCAAGCCAATCAGAAAAGACGACGGCGATGCGAGTGCGCTCGATTCGTGAGAAGGTCGAGCGTGGCGATGCACGCTGACAATCGGCCCCCGGGACGCCTGCGGGCACCCCCAGTCGAAGACTGGTTCCACGTCGTACTGGTCGAGCCGGAGATCCCGCCGAACACCGGGAATATCGGCAGACTGTGCGCGGCCACCTGCTGCCCGTTGCACCTGGTGGGGTCGCTCGGCTTCCGCATCGACGAACACGCGGTGCGCCGGGCGGGGCTCGACTACTGGCATCTGATCCGCGTCGCGCAACATGCTGCGCTCGTGGACGCCGAACGGGCGATCGCGGCCGACGGCAAGGCTCACCGCACCTGGCTCTTCAGTGGCAAGGCGCGACAGAGCTACCTCGACGTCGCCTTCCAGCCCGGCGACATCTTGGTGTTCGGGAAGGAGAGCACGGGACTCGATGCCGGCCTGCTCGAGGCCCGCAGCGACGCCGTGCTGGGTATCCCGACGCTGGGAGGGGTGCGCTCGCTGAACCTGGCCAACGCCGTGGCGATCACGCTGTTCGAGGCACTGCGCCAGGTGGGCGCCCTGACGCACGCGGCGAACGATCCCGAGGCACGCTAGACGGAGTGGGTCGCGACGCGCAGTACGCTGCACACTGAAATTTTGTACTCGGCGAAGTAGCGCTCGCGCGCTGCTCGCTGCGCTGCCGCATGCTCGGGGTGGGCGCGCCACTGGAGCTGAGCCTCCATCGTTTCGAACTCGACGACCGTCACGTTCTCTCCGTCTGGCGCAGCAAAGTCCTTGTAGCTCACGAAGCCGGGCATCGTCGCGGCGAGTGTGGCCATGCGAGTGCCCACCGCCTCGAGCTCACCCAGCGCTGCAGCATCGAGATCGGCTCGCAACGTGCTTCGGAACACCGTGAGAATCATGGCAACCTCCTGCTGCAGCTGCAGCAGCAGCAGCCGTGATCTTTTGGGCCGGGTGCTCCCCTCCGCAAGTCTCAAACACCGACCGCGCGTCGCACCCGCGCCATCTGTTCTGCCGCGAGCGACCGCGCGCGTTGCGCGCCGTCTTGCAGTACCCGTTCCACTGCCCCGGGATCTTTCGAGAGCTCGTCGTGGCGAGCGCGCGCCGCATCGAATGTCGCGTGAAACAGATCGAGCAGCTCCTTCTTGAACACGCCGTAGCCCTCGCCTCCCGCGCGCCAGCGTCGATCGATTTCGGCAAAATCAGCGGCAGGCGCCATCAGCTTTAGCAGTCCGTAGAGCGCGCTGCCTGCGACCGGTTTCGGCTCCTCGACGGGCGTCGAGTCGGTCGTGATGCCCATGATCGCCTTCTTCACCGCCTTGTCGCTGCCAAACAGCTCGATGGTGTTGTCGTACGACTTGCTCATCTTCTGCCCGTCGGTGCCGGGGACCACGGCGGTGCTCTCCAGGATCCGCGCCTCGGGCAAGCGCAGCACACCGGGCGTGCCGCCGCGCAGACCTTCCGGATCGTCGGGACGGTAACCCGGCACGTATACGCGATTGAACTTGCTCGCCCAATCGCGCGCCAGTTCGAGGTGCTGGCGCTGATCTTGACCCACCGGCACCACATGGCTGTTGTAGATGAGGATGTCGGCCGCCATCAGGATCGGGTACGCGAACAGGCCGAAGTCCGCGCTCTGGCCGCGCGCGACCTTGTCTTTGTAGCTGTGGGCATTCATGAGATCGGCCAGCGGCACGACGCTGCCGAGGATCCAGAACAACTCTGCGTGTTCGGGCACGTCGGACTGCCGGAAGAGGATCGCGCGCGCCGGGTCTAGTCCGAGCGCCAGGTACGACATCGCGACGTCCTGGGTGAGTTCGCGCATCTGCTTGCCGTCGCGCACACTGTTCAAGGCATGCAGGTTGGCGATGAAGTACAGCGCCACCTCCTCGTCCTGGAACTCCAGAAACTGACGAATCGCACCGTAGTAGTTGCCCAAATGCAAGCGCCCAGACGACTGAATGCCCGACAGGATGATCATGCCGCTTGGAACTAGGCTAGCGCGCGGCCGTGCGCAAGCGCTGCCGCGATCGACGGTGGATTTCGGCGTATGATTCCACGACCATGATCCGCGCACGCGAAGCCGAGGATTCGGACCGTTCGTTCCTGAGAAAGCTGCACCATGCCGCCTATCGAGACGTCGTGACGCGCCAGTTCGGAAAGTGGGTCGAGAGCGACCAGGACGCATGGTTCGAGCAGAAGCAAGATTCACCCATCAAGATCATCGAGCTCGATGGGGTTCCCGTCGGCGCGATCGCGGTTCACGACGCTGACGATCATGTGTTTCTTGCCGAACTGCAGATCGCTCCGGAGTTCCAAAACCGAGGCATCGGGAGCACGATGCTGCGCGCAGAGTTGGAGCGCGCGACAGAGCTCGCGCGACCGCTCCGGCTTCGTGTGTTGTTCCAGAACCACGCAAGGGCGTTGTATGAGCGACACGGGTTCACGGTCACCGGTCACACCGAAACTCACTACCTCATGGCGTGGGAGCCTCGCTCAACGATCGGATCTGGGCGGGAATAGCTGCTGCGATCCCAATGACTCGGGCGGGAACGTCGAAGTTCGGGGGGCCGGCGGCAGCACATCACGGAAAGCGGCGCCGTAGAGCTCCCAAACCGTTACGAGCAGCGCAGCCACGATAGGGCCGACGATGAATCCTGCGGCTCCGAAGAGCACGAGCCCGCCGAGGGTCGAGAGCAGGATCATCAGGTCGGGCAGCTTCGTGTCTCTGCCGACCAGCCGGGGACGCAAGAAATTGTCGATGCTGCCGACCACGACGCCGCAGAACGCTACCAAGCCGAGGCTCATCCCCCACTGGCCCGTGGCCGCGAGGTAGATGGCGGCGGGGATCCAGACGAGTGCGTGACCAAGCCCGGGGATCGCCGAGAGCACTGCCATCACCGTGGCCCACAGCGCGGCGCCGTCGAGTCCCACCGCCCAGAAAGCGAGGCCGCCGAGCGCACCCTGGGCTATAGCGATCACCACCGTGCCCTTGATGGTCGCGCGCGCCACCGACACGAAATGACCGATCATGCGCTCTTCGTCGTCGGGCGCGAGCGGCAGGTAGTAGAGGATCTTGGCGAGGGCGCGCCGCCCGTCGAGCAAGAAGAAGTACATGGCATAGAGCGCGATGAACAGCATCATCAGGAAGGTGGCCGTGCTGGTGGCCGCCTGCGTTACGATGTCTACCGACCAGCTGCCGAGCGTCGCCGCAGCCTCGCCGAGCTTCGCCAGAACTTGCTGCTGGTAGGGGCGTAGCGGCTCGAGCACGGGCCACTCGGAGATGACTTCGTCGAGCGTGGAGGTGCCGTGTAGCTTATCGCGCACCCAGGGCTGCACCTTCTGCCCGAAGAGCAGCGCCTGATTCGCCACGATCGCGAGAAAACCCCCGATGGGCGCGATCAGGACGAAGAGCGCGAAGGCCACCGTCGCGAGCGACGCGAGGCTGCGGCGGCCCCCAAGGCGATCGACCAAGCGCTTGTACAGCGGATAGAACATGCCGCTGAGGATCGCCGACAGCAGGATTGCCATCAGAAAGTCCTTGATCATCCAAAGGAACAGGAGCGCAGTGGCCAAGGCCAGGCACAGCAACGTTGTCTTGCGTATCCGCTCGGAGTTCGGGTTGCCCTCTAACACGGCGCCTCCTGTCGACTGGAAAACGCCTGGACGGTAACCCTATCGTTCGTCCGAGGGAATACGCTGGCGACTGATCGCCTCGCAGCACTTGGGCCAGCTCAACGCACCACCACCCGCGGCGGTTCATTGGTGAAGTCGGCATGCACACGGCTGGCCTTCCCCGGGCGTAACACGATCTGGGTCGAGACGGGTCCGTCCCAGGTAGCGTTGCGGAAGGTCACCAGATAGCGACCGGCGGGTAGAGTGAGCCCGCTCACCGGAGTCGCGTAGTCGTGCCCGGCGACACTGACCTGGGTACCAGGGAGCGCCGTCAGGGAGAGCGATGCCGAACCCGTTGGCTCCGCGGGCGACGCGCTGGGCGAGGGCTCGCGCGAGGGTACGGGCGCGGGCGCGCGGCGCGGCGGTGAAACAGCGCGCGGCGCGGCGCTCGGAAGCGCCGGAAGCACCTGCGCAGACGCTACGCTCGCACGGGTCGGGGTGGCGGAGGCAACGCGCTTCGGGGGGGACAGCACGGCGCGGCCGCCCACCCCGGCCCCTTGCTGCATCCACAGCGTGGCGACGAGCGCCGCGCACACGGGCGCGGCCAGAGCGAGACCGATCACCATGGCTCGACCGCGATGGGGCCGCGGCGCGCCGGACCCGACGGCGAGTGTTCGCGGAATGTCCGGCGGCGGTGGAGGGCGCGAGCTAGGAAGGCGCCGCGTGCTCCCGCGGTCGCCGTCAGCAGGTGTCAGGTTCGCCCGAGGGCTGTCAGTGCGGCGCACGGCGGGCGGCGGCGGTTCACTGTCGACCCGACGCGTCAGCTCGCTGAAGCCCCGGCTGGTGGCGAAGGTGCGGGTGCCACCGGGCGTCCGCAGCGCGGGGGTGTTGGGCGTGGCCGTCGCTGGCGAGCCGACCCCGGTCAGCCCTTCGCCGAGCAGCCACGGGCTCGAGCTTAGGCCGCGCCGGCGCGCCATGCGCACGCGGTCACCGAGGCGGCGGGCGACGTCGCCGGTGTCGGCGCCCCGCAAGTACTCGCGGAGCGGGCGCGCGAGGGCCTCGGCGTTTTGTGGCCGGGCCTGTTCGTCGAGTTGCATAGCCCGGCCCACGATCGTCGCCAGGGGGCTGAGCTCCGGACTGCGCTCGTCCAGTGGCGGCTGCGCCTCGCTGAGTGCGCTGCGGCACTCTTTGGCGGTACCGCGGCGAAACGCGGGGCGCCCAGTAAGGGCTTCGTAAAGCAGCACGCCGATGGCGAACACGTCGGTAGCCGGCGTCAGCGGCTGACCCGCGAGCTGCTCCGGCGGCATGTGCCCCGGCGATCCGAACACCTCGGTGTGGGCGGTGTCACCGCTACCGTCCGCAGCCGGCGCCGCGATGCCAAAGTCGATCAGCCTGACGGCACCTTCTTCGTCGACCAGCACGTTGCGAGGCGTGACGTCGCGGTGGATCACCTGTGCGCGACGATGCGCGTAGTCGAGAGCACGGCACACTTCCACCCCCAGATACGCACCTTCTTCAGCATCGAGCGGTCCCGTCGTCGCGAGCAGATCCGAGAGCGTCGCGCCGTCGCAATGCTCCATTGCGATGTAGTACACGCCTTGTTCGACACCGAGCTCGTACACCGGCACGATGTTCGGGTGGCTGAGTTCGACCGCCGTTTTCGCCTCTTTCACGAAGCGTTCGACGAAGCCCTGATCGGACGCGAGCTCGGGCCGGATCTGCTTGACCACGAGCCGCTTTTCGAATCCCCCCGCCCCGCGCAGGGTTGCCAGGTAGACTCGCGCCATGCCGCCGGCGGCTATCTCCCGCTCTAACATGTACTTGCCGAAGATCTGCGGAAACATGGGGCGATCGAAGGTTAGCGCCAAAGCGGCGGCGCTGCTCTTGGCGGCGTGCACTCCTGACCCGATGGCGGGTCCCGAGGTCGCCATCGTTGCCCACCCCCTCGAGCGCTGCAAGCTGCCCGGAGAGCAAGCCCAGCTCGAGCTCGATGCCTTGGGCGACTTCGACGCCTCGGAGCGCACGAGCGACTTCGTGACGAGTGATCAGGACGGAGCCGCGCTGGCCTTCCCGCCAGGGACGCTGGCCGTCACTGCCCAACTGAGTTTCCCGCGCAGCTCCGAGCGTTTCGCCGCTGTCGGACCGTACCGCAGCGGGGCGGTCCTCCCACTGCTGTTGTGGCCGAACGGCCGCGCCTGTGAGCTCGCGGATCCTTCGGAGTACCCGGCGCCCGGCGGAGGTCAGGGGCTCGCTGTCTCGCCCGAGCACGGTCTGGCCATGCTGGCGGGATCCGACCGCGGCCAGAGCTCGGCGGTGTCCGGCGCGCTCGTCTTCGACACCAACACCGGCCATGCAGAGTCGCTGGCAGGCAATGCGCAACTCTGGCGGCCCCGCGCCTTCGCCAGCGTGACCGGGTTCGGTCCGGGCTTTCTGGTCGCCGGGGGCGAAGATCCGACGACCGCATTCTCGACAGGGCGGCGCCTGCACGACACCGCCGAGGTCTTTCGTGCCGACGACTTCTCGTTCGACCCGAACCTCGAAATCCAGCTGGTTCGGCCGCGCTCCCGCCACGCGGCTGTGGCGCTCTCCCCGACCCAGACACTGCTCATCGGCGGGCGCGAGGCTGCAGAGAGCGGCGAGGCGTTGGCCACGGAAACGCTCGAGCTCGTGGACCATGCAACGGGGTTCGCGCGCTACGTGGGTCAACTGACGGTGGCCCGCATCTCGCCGAAGGCGCTGCTGCTCGACGCTGGAGTCATCTTCGTCGCTGGCGGCTACGACGACGCGGATCGCTGGGTGCCCGGCGCCGATTGGATCGTGCGCACCGAGAACGGCGGCTTCGAGATCGCAGCCGGCCCAGAGAACGGCTTGCCCACCCGTATCGACCAGGACTTCGTGGCCATGCCGGGTGGCGCCGTGCTGGCAGTCGGTGGCTGCGAGGACCGCGAAGGCTCGGAGGACGAGTGCGCGGCTTGCCGCCGAGGTTGCCAGCCAGAAGCCGGCTGGGACGCCTACTGGATCGACGCCGCTCGCGACGTGGTCGAGCTTCGGCTGAGCCAGGCCGTACCGCGACCGCGCTTGCTACCGGCGCCCGATGGCGCCCCGTACCTCGTACCCGCAGCGGGGGCCGCCGGGTTCGAAGCCGGCGCTCAGTTGCTGCGCTTCGACCCCTGGGCGCAAGCGTTCGGCGCGGTGGCGTCCCTAGAGCACCCCCCGGAGCTCGACCTACCCCTGGCGCAGCTCGACACGGGGGCAGCGCTGTGGGTGAGCGATGCCATCCGCGATGCGACCCTCGTGGGCCAGCGGTTCTCGACCCGCAACGTCTTTGCTCAAGATCTAGAGCTGATCACGCTGGTGAGCGCCACCAACGCGCGTTGGCCGCTGCATCTGGCACCCGGGCACGGCGGCGACGGTGACCGCTACGCCCGGCTCGTCCCGCGCGAGGACGGTCCAGGAAACGACTTCGTGCTCGAGGTCAGCGGCGGGGCCAGCGTCTGGCTGACGGATGCTCGCTTCGCCGACTTCACCCTCGAGGTCACGCTCGATCGGGGCGAAACAGTCGCGCTTTTGCTCGACCGGGCCGGCTCGACCTGCCGCTGGCCAGAAGCGGGCTCCCTACCGACGAGGCTGCGAGCGGAGCGCATCGCCACCCGCCTCACGCTGAGCGCCGGCGAAGAGGAAGTCAGCTGCGACCTGCCGTCCACACGCGTCGCGCTTGGTTTGCACGCGCCGGGCGCCCTGGTACAGCTCAGCCGACTGACGGTGCGCCGCACCGCGCGCTAGAGCTTCGCCGCGCGGGTGGAGGTCGGCAAAACCGGTCAACGTTTGAACCATTTGCCCAGCAGTCCCTTCTCTTCCTTCGGGACCGAACGCCGCATTTCGTGCAAGCGCACCTCGCGTTGTGCGTCGAGATGCTTCGGGTTTACTTCGAGCAGCGTCTTGAAGTCGCGGATCGCTCGTGCCGAGTTTCCGAGCCGCACGTGGAGCTGACCGCGGTACCAAAGCGCGCGCTGATTGTTGGGTTCCAACTTGAGCGCTTGATCCAACAGGCTGACGAGATCATCGTAGTTTTCGCGCGGGGACTGGGCGCACACCCACGCGTAGAGTGCCTTGTACTCGGCCTGCTCCGGATCGCCGTTCATGGCGTCCAACGCCTCCCGCTCTGCGCCGGCCAGGTCACGCCGCTTCAGCAACACCTCCGCGCGCTGGAAGGCACCGACCGCGCGCATGACCTTGGCAACCTGCTCTTGCTCTTCAGCGCTGCCCGCCCCCTGCGCCAGTAGCTGGTCGTACTCTTTGCGCCGGGTAGCCTCGGACAGCAGCTGGTGGGCTTCGCTCATGCGTGCGAACACCTTGGTACTCAGATCGCGAAGGTGCGCGAGCTCCGTGGGCAGCCGGTCCGGATGCCAGACCTTCGCCAGCTGGAAGAACGCCGCTTGAATGGCAGAGCTCGGCGTGTCCCTCGGTAGCCCCAGCACCTGATAGTAGTCCTCGCCCTCGGCGGCGGCACGGCGCTCGATCTCCGCCTGTAGTGCCTGGTGCTCGGCACTCAACACCGGGCTGGGCGGCGGAAGCGAGAGCGTGCGCGCGCTCGGACTCGGACGGGAGACGGGCTGCGATATTGGCACCGGTGGAGAGTCAGCTTGACTGGGCACGATCGATCGATGGCTGAACGAAGGCCGGCTGGTTCTTTCACCGGCGGCACCCGGATCGTACACCGGCAATCGTGCAGAAGAGGGTGCTTCTTCCAAGCCCACGGGTTCGACACCCGGGACGCCGAAATCGAGTTGGCGAGTCAAAGCAAGGGCGTAGACCACTCGCTTGACCAAGCCCTCGTGCCCGAGCCCCGACTTGAACAACACGGAAAGCGTCGTCGGACGCCCGCGGATTACATCCACCACGCCTCGTTCTTGCGGAGTCAACTTGAAGCGGCCGATCGGCGCATCCATGTAGAGCTTCAGCTGCCGTTCACCGATGCGCGCGATCAGGGTGTCGACCTTGACGTCGTCGGTAAACAGCCGAAGGCCGCGCCACAAAAGCGGGAGCGGCTTGACCCGAGTCGGCGGCCCGCCCCAACGTGCCAGAAAGTCGGTGGCGGAGTAGAAACCGAACACCGTCGCACCCGGCAGCTTGAAGAGATGGCTGACCTTCTGGATGATTTGTTCACGCAGCCCTTCGAGCAAGTCGTGGTTCTTGAGCGCTTGCTCCGCCAAAAGCACCTCACCGAAGAGCTGGCGTGTCCCCGAAACTTTGCTCAGGGTGCGCTGGTAGACCTCCTGAGTGATGCTGCCCTGCTCCACCAGAACTTGCCCGAGATAAGCGACTGGGTCCGCGGTCTTGACCTTGGCGGGCGCCCCGTTCTGAAAATAGATCGCGCTCTTCTTGCCGTCCGTCTCCTCCAGCACCAGCGTCCCCTCGAGCGAGCGGTCCAAAGCGTAGACCAAAAGTTCGGGGACGGGCGTTTTCGCGAGATTTCCGGTCGCGGCTGCCTTCGGTGCGTTCATCGACTCGAGCTCAAGCCTAATCGACGCCAGCCCGACTCACAATCCAGGCGTTCCGACAAGGCGGATCCCGCTCGGACGCGGCTGGCGGCATGGTTCTCGTGCGCGGCGCGGAAGAAAACCGCGTTCACGGAAACTCCCAGGCTCTGCCGCGTCCCCAAGTAAGATTTCCTGGTAGGGGAACGCACTGCGTGCTTGGCGCGTGAAGGGAGGCTCGCTACCGTCGCGACCATGGCAGTTGCGCAAGTACTCGTCGTCGACGACGAGCCGTCGATCCTGACTACCCTGAAGACGGCGCTGCGTTTGGAAGGGTATGCAGTCGACGTGGCGGGGGGCGTTCAACTGGCTCAGGAACGCGCCACCAAGAACAGCTACGACCTGATCCTGCTCGACGTAGCCCTACCCGACGGAGACGGTGTCGATCTGCTCGCTCGCCTGCGCGAATCGGGGAACGACGCCGTCGTGATCATGATGAGCGGACACGCGACGGTCGATGCAGCCGTGCGCGCCACCAAGTTGGGAGCGATCGACTTCCTCGAGAAGCCGCTTTCGACCGATCGTTTGCTGTTGGTCATGGACAACGCTCTGAGACTCACCCGTGCGGAACGCGAAGCTCAGGAGCTGCGCGTCGCCGCGGGCTACTTCGACGAACTGCTGGGGGAAAGCAGAGCCATGATTGCGCTCCGAGACCAGGTCGGCCGCGCCGCTCGCGCCTCTGCCAGCGTGCTCGTCACCGGCGAGCGCGGCACCGGTAAAGAGCTGGTGGCACGCGCGATTCATCGGGCATCGCCCCGGGCCGAAGGGCCGCTGGAGAAGCTCAATTGTGCCGCGGTCCCGAAGGAGCTGATCGAGTCGGAGCTATTCGGACACGAAGGTGGCGCCTTCACGGGCGCGACCAAGCAACGGCGCGGGAAGTTCGAGCGGGCGGCGCGCGGCACCATCTTTCTGGACGAGGTCGGCGACATGCCGCTCGATATGCAGGCGAAGCTGCTCCGCGTCTTGCAAGAGCACGAGTTCGAACGGGTCGGCGGCAGCGAAACGCTCAAGACGGACGTGCGCGTCGTGGCTGCCACGAACCGTGACCTGACGCAGTCGATGACGGAAGGTTCGTTTCGCCCGGACCTCTACGATCGCCTCAACGTCTTGCCGCTTGCGGTACCCCCATTGCGCGCGCGGCGCGAAGACATCCCGCTGTTGGCGCGGAACTTCCTGACGCAAGCCGCGCAGGCGAACAACCGACCCGAAGTGAAACTCTCCGAAGAGGGGATGCAGGTGCTCACGGCGCACGCTTTTCCCGGGAACGTGCGTGAGCTCAAGAACCTGATCGAGCGGCTGGTGATCCTCGGTGCAGACGACACCATCACTGGGACCGACGTGAGCCAGGCGCTCGGCATGAGCCACGCTCCAAGCGCCGCCGGCTTGTTCAGACCTGGAGTGCCGTTCCGCGTGCTCGCGGAAGAAGCCGAACGCACGATCCTGGAAGAGGCGCTGACACACCACGCGGGCCAGATGGCCGCAACCGCGCGCGCGCTGGGGCTCGAGCGCAGCCACCTCTACAAGAAGGCCAGGGCGCTCGGCCTGCGCAAGAGCAGCAAGGAGGAGGAGTAGCTACGGCTCGCCCGCGGGCGCCCCGGGCGGCGGCGCCGGGGGAGCTGCGTTCTCGAGCTCGCGCAGACGCGCTTGTTGCTCCCGCGCTTTCCCCGCCTGACCGGCGCGCTGATAGGCCTTCATCAACGCGTTATGCGCGAGAGCCTTTTGGGGTGGCGGTGCCTCACACAGCACGGCACTCTCGAGCTCGAACAGCGCGCGCTTCGACTGACCGGTCTTCTCGAGGGCCATGGCGAGCAGATAGTGCACGTCGAAGTTGGACACGTCGGCCCACAGCGCCGTCTCACCGAGCGCGACGATTTCCTGCGTGCGACCCTTGAGCGTCAACAGCTCGAACAAGCGTGCAAACAAGCCGGCGCCATGTTGTTCGAGCTTGCCCAACTTGGAGAGCACCGCAATCTCGGCGTCCACGTCGCCGCTGGCACGCGCGAGGCGCGACAGCGCCAAGAGCGGTTCGGCCTGAGTCGGATCGAACGCATGCGCCGCTTCGAGCGCCTGCTTCGCCCCAGCGGTCTGCTTCTGGGCGCCCAAGGCTTCTCCGAGCATCACCTGGGTCCAGTAGCCGTCGTGGCCCAACTTGACGAGGCGCTGCGCCTGGCCCAGCGCGACGTCCGCCTGTCGCCGCTGCAGCGCCACCTGTCCTGCCAAGTACACGGCGTCCGGGACGTCCGGGCGAGCGGCGAGCACTTTCTCGAGCAGTGCCGCCGTCTGGTCTGCGTCGCCTGCTTCCCACGCCGCGCGCGCGAGTCGCAGCAGCACGTCAGGATCGTTCGGCGCCCGCTTGCGGGCTGCTTCGACCCTGTCGATCGGTTCGGCGCGCAACTTCGGGACGAATTGCTTCTGATAGCGACCAAGTGCCTTGTGGGTGTGCTGGCGGAACGCGGCGTCGAACGCGCTCGGCGTCATGCCGAGCACCCCATCGAAGATGGCTGGTGTGCGTTTACCCTCGCCCCACCCTTCCAGCATACCGCGCATCTTGGGCATCCCGTACTCTTGGACCATCATCGTCAAGATCTTGCTCGACGCGTAGTACGCTGTCGCCACGTCGCTCATCTGTTCGGCACGCGTGAATGCGCGCGACATCGCTTGCACTTCGGGCACGCGGTTCTCCCTGAGCGCTTCGAACAAGTTGGGGTCGAGCTCGCGCGACCATTCGCTGCGTTCCGCCAGCGTTTCGTACTCTGCCAATCCTTCGGTGAACCAGCGCGGTACATGATACTTCGACAGCTGTATGTGAAACACGTGCGCAAGCTCGTGCCACAACGTCATGCCAAGATTGAACTTCTCTTCGGCGAGACCCATGCTCGCGAGCGTGCGGCCGAAGCATACGCCCTGAATCGCCGTGCGCGGCAGGCCGCTGGTGCGCACCGCAAAGTGCTCGCGGGTCGCGTACAGCTCGATGCCGATCGGCGTTTCGGGTTCCAGGCCGTAGTGGCCCACCATCTTGGCGTGCGCGCGCTGAAGCAGCTCTGGAACATATCGATCTAAAAGGTCTTTTTCTGCCTTTGGGTAACGGATTCGAAACTTGCCGCGCTCGACGCTGACGTAGTCTTGCTGGATCGCCTTCTCGTACAGGTTCAGCGTGTTGAACACGCGCACGTTGAAGGGATCGAGGTCGAACGCGGTGCGCAGCGACACCACGCCGGCGTCTTCGTCCCCCGCACGGATCAAGTTCAGGCCGAGGGCGGCGTGGGCGTTGGCGTCACCTGGATCGATACGCACGGCCTCTTCCATCATGTTCACGATGTCGGTGTAGCGGTGCTCCCATTCCGCGTACTCGCCGACGATCTGATAGACCCGCGAATAGCCGTGGTTGCGCGCGAGGACCGCCTGCGTCGCCGCGCCGAAGCCACGCACGTCGTCGGCCAGGAAGCGCTCGGCAGCACGCATGCTGAGCAACTCGAGGTCGTCTGGCCGTCCTTGCAAGCCGAGGTCGACCTCGTGCGCCGCCGTTTCTAACTCCATGTCGCGCAGCGCAATGCCGGCGAGCACGGTGCGCGCGCTCGGATGCTTCGGGTTGACGGCCAGCGCGCGCCGCGCGAGCCGATCGGCGTCGTCGAAATCGTAGGCCTGCTCCAGCCGCACGCGGGCCAGCCAGATCAGGGCATCGGGGTGGTTCGGAGCCACTTCCAGCGCCTCGCGCACCACCTCTTCTGCGTGACCCGGATCGTGCTTCTCGAGGAACAACTCGGCGCGCCAGAGCAGCATTGCAAGGTGCTTGGCGCCGGCGCTCTCCGCCGCATTGAAGGCGTCGTTTGCGTCGCGCGGCGATCGCAGCAGGTGCGCCGCGCGCCCTACCAGCGCCAGCCCCTCTGCGTCGGTCTCGACGATGCGGTCAGCGTTGTAGTCCTCGATCAGCGTCATCAGCACCGGCTCCGCCGCGTCGCGCTGACCGCGCTCGATCAAGATCTCTCCGAGCAGCAGCCGCGCCTGGCGCGCGCCAGGTTCCTTTGCCGGCTCCTGCAGGACTCGCTCCGCGCCCTCGAGGTCACCCTTCGCGCGCAGCGCGCTCGCTTCGGTGAACGCCGCTTCCCGCGCGAGCGCCGAGTCCAGCTCGCGCGCCCGCCGTGCCGCCTGTACTGCCTCGTCGTAGCGCCCGCTGATCACCTCGACACGCGCGAGACCGAGCGCTGCCGCCCCCTTGACGCTGCTGTCCGCGAGCCCGCTGAACGCGGTGCGAGCCTCGTCGTACTGCGACGTGCGCTCGAGCTCGAGCGCTTGCCTCAGGCGTTCGGCGGGTGACGCCGGCGCCCGTGCGCGCTGCGCTGCCGTCGGCGTGGCCGGGGGCGCGGCGCCCGTCTTCTCACAGCTCGCCCCCAACAGTAGCAAGCCCGCCCAAACCAGACGCTTCATCCCACCCATCTTGCTCGACCTCGGGAGCGGGCGCTAGCCCCGCGGGGTCACCCAAGGAAACTCGGTGCGGGGTGTTTCAGCCGGTTGTGGGCGTTGGCTTCAGGACGGCGGATACCGGGATCTCGAGGGCGGGGAAACGCTCGCTGCGGACCACGTCATCGAGTCCGTAGCGTGTGATCGTCCGATACAGCCCACCGCGCGGCGTCGTGTGCACTTCGACGAGCCCATCCACCAAGTTCACGACCCAGTACTCCGAAACTCCCGACTCCGCGTACAGTCGCGCTTTCGGTCCTCTATCCTTGAGCAGCGACGATTTGGAGATTTCGACGATCAGCCACGCCGTGGCTGGGTGGGCGGCGTCATAGTCGCCCAGCGGAACGACACACACGTCTGGTTCCGGTTCAGACCCATCCGATGCGGCAAACGCGCTTTGGATCCGCACACTAGCGCCGTCGCTCAACGCCTTCACCAACAACACGGTCAATCGCGAAAGCGCAGAGTCGTGTTCGGGACCGTGTGGGCTCATTTTGACGATGACTCCGTAGAGTAGCTCGATGCGTTCGTCTTCGAACAGTCCCAGGTCGACCATACGCTCGTACTCCGAGCGACGGATGAGGCGGGGTTCATCCGGCTGGATTTCTGCGAGGTCGAGCACCTGCTCAGAATACACCGAGGTTGGCTCCATGGCCACCGGTGTCCCCCTTCAGCCAGCTTCGATGGATACCAGGTCGCCGGGGCCAGCGCCGAGAAGCTCCGCAGCGCTCGCGTTGCGCGCGGCGAGTTCGAGCGTACCGAACGACCCAATCAGCGCCACGCACTGACCCGGCTCCGCGTCGGCGTAGGTGCGCACCACCGCCAGCGAGCGACTCCCGAGTCGTACGCGCCAGGGCCCCTCCGCCGGCAACTCTGCCGACGGAATGTCAGTGATCAGGTTCCCGAAGTGATCGGTGACCACGACCGAGCCACTGGTGCTGCCGTGGATGCTCCCATGGATGCGGCCGTGCACGCCGTCGCGGGTGCTCGCGGGCGCCTCCTCGCGCACGAACGCGGCGGGTGGCTCGCGACTGGGACCGAGAAGCTCGAGGCCGCCGGCGCTCGACCCCGCCAGCACCGCCGCGGCTGGCCCGAATAGGTCGCGGCCATGAAAGGTAGCGCTGAGCCGCTCGATCCCGAGCCGCTCGGCCTCGATGCGATGCGCCCGCTTGGGTCCGGGGTGCCCGAGCACGGCCGTGAACACCCCGTTGTCGGGCCCGACGAACAGGTGCTTATCCACCTCGAGCGCGAGTGCCTCGCGACCGCCTCCCACCCCCGGATCGACGACGACCAGGTGCACGGTGCCTTCGGGAAACCACCGGTAGCTGCGTTCGATCCAGAAGCCGGCCCCGGCGATGTCTTGCGGCGGAATGTCGTGGGTCAGATCCACCAGCGTCGCCTGCCGAAAGCGCGCCAAGATCGCTCCCTTCATCACGCCGACGTACGGGTCCGTCAAACCAAAATCCGTCAGCAGGGTGACGATCCCGCTCGGAGTCATCGGACCTGCGCTCCATTCGGGTGGCGCCAACGCGTGAGCCGCCGTGGCCAGGGCGCTGCCGTTTGCGGGTCGCGCCGCGCACGCCAAAGCGAGCGCACCAGTCCGACGATAGTGCTCTCCAACCATTCGGGGACCGCAGGCTCGCTCGCGACCGCTACGGCACCAGCAGCGAGCTCGATCGACACGGTGCCCGAACGCCGGCCCCCGCCGAGCTCGACCTCGAACTGGTAAGCGACGTTTGCAGCTTCCGCTCGATCCAAGCGGAGCGTGAATCGAGCACCTTCGACGACTTCCATGCCGAGACCTTAACCTCACTCCGGTATCCGGTGCACTCTGCGACCGCCGCGGCTATACTCAGCATCCGCTCACAACCCGTACTCCCCAAGAAAGTTCCATCCACAACGGAACTGTAAGGTCCGGATGTTCCTGCAGTTTGTCCAGCAACCGACCCCGCATCTCGAGCTCGAGCGCTTGGTAGGACAGGCTTCGCGTTACTTTTCGGCAGAGCTCCAGATCGTCGCCCAGGACGCCGCGGGTCGCCAAGCAACGCTGCGGATGCGCAGCGCCAACGATGACTGCAGCTTCGACCTTCGCGCGCGCCTTGCCGACGACAGCGACCGGGCTCAGCTCCACCCCGCCGAGCTCGCGAATCAGAGCCATGGCATGGCCGGGCTCGGCGAGCGCTGCACCTGCGTATGGGAGGTCACCCCGGCGCCCGAAGCCACGCGCGCCGCGTGCTTCCAATTCGGCGCGCTGCTGGCGTCGATCGCGCTCGGCCCCTGGCTACCCCCCGATGGTTCGGGCCTCTACGGTGTGCGCTCCGCACGCGTGCTGGCAGAACAGCTGCGAAGCGGCAGCTAAAGCCAACTTAGCTGGCCGCGATCGTCAACCGCCGTCGCTGCGGTCCCCAGCTGCCCGGGGCGCCGTCCGCGAAACGCCCAGGAACCTTGGCCCCGCAATGACGACAGCGGCCGCCATCCACCTGGTAGGCGCCCAGACGATACCAATCGCGCTCGATCAAGAGCCCGGCGCAGGACCCGCAGTACGTTGACTGCCCGCGCGCGTCGTGCACGTTCCCGGTGTACACGTGCTGGAGCCCGTGCGCTTTGGCCTGATCGCGCGCCCGCACCAGCGTTTCTTGCGGGGTACGCGGCAGATCGGTCATGCGGTAGTCCGGGTGGAATGCAGTGAAATGCAGGGGCACGCCCGGGCCCAGCTCGCGCGCAAACCACTCGCAGAGTCGATCCACCTCGTCCCGCGAATCGTTCTGGCCGGGAATCAACAGCGTGGTCACCTCGAACCACACATCCGTCTCGTGCCGCAGATACTTCAGCGTCTCGAGTACCGGTGCGAGCGCGGCGAAACACAATTTTGCATAGAAGCTGTCCGTGAACGCCTTGAGATCGACGTTGACGGCATCCATCGCACCGAAGAACTCGCCGCGCGCCGCTCGCGCGATGTAGCCCGCGGTCACCGCCACCGTCTGGATGCCGCGCTCCCGACAAGCCTTCGCCGCGTCGATAGCGTACTCGGCGAAGATCACCGGATCGTTGTAGGTGAACGCCACGCTCTGACAGCCGGCGCGCTCCGCCGCCTCGGCGATCTGCTCCGGCGTCGCAGACTCGCTCAACGCTTCGACCGCGCGAGCCTTGGAAATGTCCCAGTTCTGGCAAAACTTGCAGCCGAGATTGCAGCCCGCCGTCCCGAAGCTGAGCACGCTAGTCCCAGGGAAAAAGTGGTTCAGCGGCTTCTTCTCGATGGGATCGATGCAAAACCCCGTCGCGCGCCCATAAGCGGACAGCACGATGTCGTCGCCCACGCGCTCGCGCACGAAGCAGAAAGCGCGCTGCCCCTCGCGTAGCCGGCAGTGCCGCGGACACAGGTCACACTGCACCCGCCCATCATCGAGCTGGTGATGCCAGCGACCTACGTGCCCCGACGAAGCGGTTGCACCACCGAGCGCCATACGAACAAGGGTAGCCCGAGATGCGGCGGGTCGCCACGCGCCCCGACCAACACCGGTGTTCGAAACACACGCCCAATGCTTCGAGGCGTTCGAATCGGCGTCGCGGTGATCGATCCGAGTAGCGCCCGTGCCGCACTGTACCTCTGACCAGCGCACAAAGTTAGGTGTTACAGATAGCACCCTATGCTGCGCGCACCGCGCCAATGAACGCAAGCGCGCCGATGATGGCAAGCAAAACACGAATCTGCTGAGTGATCTTTCCCAGCCTGTGAGCCGCAGTTTCCGGTGTTCCTGCAGGAGCAACGTCGTGATCCCGCTTCATGCCCGGAGTCGTAACGATCGCGTATTCACCCAGGTTCAGCGCTCGCTCCAATGCAGCCTTGATTGCCTTGGTTTTGCGATAATACCCCTGCCCTTTCGCAACCGCAGCCTGTCCGAACCAGGAGTTGCAGCCCGCGATGAAGAGCAAGGCCGACACTCCTACATAGGTTGCGCTCGAGGCATCCTTCGACAGAGCAACCGCCGCCCCCAGCAACACGGTGTTGAACGTGAGGTAGTGCTCGCTACGCCTTTTTTTGCATCAATTCCGCCAATTCCACGCCGGCGGCAGTGAGTGCCTCGCTCTGGGAGCGGGCGAGCTGCTGGACGCCGCTGAGCGCGAGATCGATCATGTCGTTCCATTCGGACCGGGGGACGGCGGAACCTTCGGCGGTGCCTTGAATTTCGACGATGCTGCCGGCCGCGGTGGCGATCAGGTTCAGGTCGACGCGCGCGGTACTGTCCTCAGCGTAGCACAGGTCGAGGGCAAGAGCGTCGTCGACGTGGCCGACGCTGACGGCGGCGACCTGGTCGCGCAGCACCGGGCGGCGCAGGGCCCCCTTCTTGTTGAGCTTGGCGAGGGCGAGCGCCAGGGCGATGAAGCCGCCGGTGATGGAGGCAGTGCGTGTGCCCCCGTCGGCTTCGATCACGTCGCAATCGATGAGGATGCTGCGTTCGCCGAGGGCGGCGAGGTCGACCGCTGCGCGGAGCGAGCGCCCGATGAGTCGCTCGATTTCACGCGAGCGGCCACCGAGGGGACGTTCGCGACCGTCGCGCTTTTCTCGGCGCTTGGGGTTCGCGCGGGGGTGCATCTGATACTCCGCGGTGAGCCAACCCTGGCCCTTGCCCACCAGAAAGTCCGGCACGGACTCGTCGAGCGAAGCGGTCACGAGCACGCGGGTGCGGCCCGTGCTCATCAACACGGAACCCTCGGCAAATTCGTGAAAGCCCGTGACGATCTTGGTCGGTCGGATCTGTTCGAGCGGACGCCCGTCGCGCTTGCTATAAGCCATGGCCGCTCGTACCACGAAAACGCGAGAACATGTCGAGTCCCGATCGTAGCTTCAAAGTTTCGGAGATCTTCCAGTCGGTTCAAGGAGAAGGGCCGAGCGCCGGGCTGCCTTGCATTTTCCTCCGGCTCGCTACCTGCAACCTGCGCTGCGCGTGGTGCGACACACGCTACAGCTGGGACTTCGCCGAGTACGACTACGCCGCGGAGGTGACGAGCTGGTCGCTGCAGGCATTGCTCGAGCGTGTGGTCGAGTCGGGCGAACCACGCCTCGTCGTCACGGGCGGCGAGCCTCTGATCCAGCAAGACTTGCTGGCGCGGCTCTGCGACAGTTTGCCGCCAGACCTCCGAGTCGAGATCGAAACGAACGGCACACTCGTTCCGAACGACAGCCTGTGCGGGCGCGTCGACCAGTGGAACGTGTCTCCGAAGCTCGCCAACAGCTGTGAAACGCGGGAGCGACGCTTCCACCCGGGCGCGCTCCAGCGCTTGCGCGATACGGGGCGGGCATGGCTGAAGCTCGTGGTAGCCGGGGAAAAAGACTCGCTCGAGGCCGCTGAGCTAGCGCGCGTGCTCGGGTGGCCAGCGGAGCGGGTCATGTTGATGCCGCTGGCGGCGAGCGCGGAAGATTTGATGCTGGTCGGTCCAGCGGTAGTGACCGCTGCGAATAACTTGGGGTTTCGCTATTCGCCCAGGCTCCACCTCGAGCTGTTCGGGGGGCAGCGCGGTCACTAGCCGCAGCGCTGTGTCCGAGGCTCGGGGGGTGCTAGGCTCGCGCCCATGAGTGCCACTACCCCTCAAGCATGCAACAGCTGCCTCGGATCTGGCGAAACCCCGACTGACTACGGTCTGGTCGATTGTCCCGACTGCGGGGGTTCCGGGGTACTCCCGCATCGCAGCGTACTCGTCGAGTGGCGAGCGCGTGACATCGAGCGAGCCCTCGCGAAAGGCGCCGCCGTCACTCCTGAACACGCCCGCTGGCTCCTGGCAGAGCTGCGATCGGCGCGCAATGCGCTCACCGAAATCATCGCTTTGGCGCACGATACGGAGGACCCGGACGCGATCGGACAGAAGATCCGCTTCACCGCCAATCGCGCCCTCGGGCTCTACGATGTGGTTCCCGCCAGCGCCGTGCCGTCAGCTGGCGCCGCCGACAGCACTAGCTAGCTCGGCCAAGCCGGCGCTTCACTCACGCATACGGTCGCGTACGAACTGACCGTGCTCTTGCAGCATCGCGTCGGTCCATTCCCCATCGCGCGGCGCGCCAGTGGGCGCGAAGTAGCAGGTCGAGTCGCTGCAGTTATCGAGCTTCCAGGCGGTCCAGCTGATGCCTCGCGTTCGCATCCAATCGGTCCAGAGGCGCGCTTCATCGAGACACACCAGCCCGTCCAACCCGCCGTCGGAATGGGTACTGCCCCACTCCGTCACGAACAGCGGGAGGCCCACGCTGAGCGCAGTGTCGCCCTTCGCGCGGAGGAAGCCCGTATGGGTGCACGAGTAAAAATGCAAGGTGTAGAGGAGGTTGGTCCCAGCTACCGGCGAGGCTGCCGCCACGTCGACGTTTTGTGACCAGACGGGAGTGCCGAGCACGATCAGGTTGTCGGGATCGTTCTCACGAATCTTTGCGACCAGCGCTTCGTGGTACGGCTTGAGCTCGCTCTCCCAGTCGATTTGTTCCGGCTCGTTGAAAGGTTCGTAAATGACGTTCGGAAGGTGCCCATAGGTCGCGGATATTTCGGAGAAGAAGGCCTCGGCAGCGGCCTGGTTCACGTGCGCGTTGTGATCATGCCAGTCGACGATCACGTATACACCCGCGTCGATCGCGTTCTCGATGATCGTCGTCACTTGCGCCATCGCGACGTCGGGGTTCGAAAGATAGGCGCCCCCGGGTTCGACGCCCATGGCCGCTCGGATCACCGTCAGCTTCCATTGGTCTCGCATCCAGACCAAAGCATCGAGGCTCTCCGCGTAGCCATCCTGCTCCCAGTTGAGCCACATGCTGCTCGGGCCTTTGAGCTGCACGGGGTCCCCCGAAGCGGCAACGATTTGCGTCCCCTCGACCCGCAGCTGACCGAATGTTTCGACCGGTGTCTCGCCGTCGACCGGCACTAGGGTCCCGTCGGGCGCCTCCGCGGGTGGAGGGGTCATGTTCGACGAGCCCCCTGAGTCGCAGCCAAGAGCAGTGAGCAGCAGCCCACTACAGACGAGACTTTTCCAATCGGCAACTGAACGCATAGGGGTCCTTCCGAGACGGTTATGGCACGACCCGGCCGCAACGCTTGCGCGGACTGCTCGGGCTTTGGGCTAGTGCCAAGGTTTTCGATTGAATGCCGGCGCCGCTGCCAGCCTTCAGAAAAAAGCAGGACCCGGGGTCATTGCACATCCCCCCAAACCGCGAGCGCGGCCGACGTCTCCGCGTCGACGCTGGCAGGTTCGCGGGTCGCGAGCGGCTTCGACCGAGCCGCCTGTTCGGCAAGGTAGGTCCATTTCCAGAGGGAATTGGCAATGAACGCGCGAGCGTCGAAGAGATTATCCACGCACGCCGGGTCGACGCCGAGCTCGCACAAATGCGGCGTGGCGCCGAGCTGGCCGCTCAGGCGCCAGGGGCCGACGCGGGTGGCGAAATGAGGACCCAGCGTTGCCCACAGCGGTCTGCCCCCGAGGGGCAGGCGGCCCGCGGCCAGACCGAACAAGTCTTCACCCTCGATCAGCTCCGGGGCCTCGAGGCTGAGCGCTGTGAGAACGGTTTGCGCCACGTCGACCGCGGTCACCGGCACGCTGACTTCCTTCCCCACCAACGCTCGACCGGGAAACTTGACCAACAGCGGCACGTTCAAGCGACCTTCGTCGAGCGGACCGGCGGGGTGATACGGAATTGCGGGAGGCTCACCGGCGGCGACGTCACCCGCGACCATCACCAGTGCATTCTCCCAGAGCCCGAGCGTCTGCAAGGTCTTGGCGAGGTGGGCGAACGCGGCATCTTGCTTTTTCAACGCAGCGAGTTCGAGCGCGCGCAACCGCGTCCAATCGTCCGTCGACAGGCGACGCGTTCCCTTCGCGTGGCTGCGGAGACTGCCCAGCGAAATACCGCCACGCCGCGCGTCCACCACTCCGTCGTACTCCTCGGGCTTCATCAACGCGGCTTCCTCCTTCGGCACGTCCCAGGGTGGATGCACGCCGCGTGCATGGATCAAGAGGAACCTCCGCGCTTCCGGCGCTGCTTCGACGTCGCGCTTGAGCCAAGCTTCCGCGAGCGTGAACGGCGCGTGCGCGGGCTCGTCGCTGACGGGTGAGACCGTCTGGTGCGCGTCCCAGGAGCGGTCGAAGCCGAAAGCAGGGAAAGAGGTGGGCACACCGGTGAACATCGCTGCGTGTCCGCTGGCCTGCTTGAACGCCTCGTTGATGGTGTGCACGGCGAGAGGCAAGCGTGCCGCTGGGTCTTCGAGCGAGTGGACGCGCGGTGACACCCCGGTGAGCATCGAGGCCAACACCGCGCCCGGGACGGACGACGGCGCCCGGAAGTTGGTGAAGGTCGTGCCCGCCCGCACGAGCTCCGCAAACCCGGGCAACTGCGCGACCGAACCCCACGGGGGCACGCTCGCGCGGCGCAGCCCGGACATCACCACCAGCACCACACTAGCCGTCGGCGGCACGCGCGCCGCCTCGGCACGCGCGCGCACCAGAGCCGGGTCGCCGAAGGCCACACGCCCCACGCCGCTAGCGTCCCGCACCGCGAATTCCAACGCGATGAGCTCGCCCGCGAAACGCCCCAACGGAACATCGATGGCGCTCCAGCCCGCAGTTTCCCCGCCTTCGATCTGGCGTTGTTCGAGCGTTACGACGTCGCCACCCGGCCGCACCACGCGCAGCTCCGCGCGACCACTGCCTTCGCCCCAGAAGCCGAGCCAAGACTTCAGTCGTGTGTCCGAAGAAGGCCAGAGCGGGCAACGGACGGTGCTCTGATCGCGGAGCGCAATCGAACGGCGCGGGCGCTTTTCGAGCACTACGTCGGAGACGATGTCTTTGGCAGTCGGTGCGGCGTACTGATCGTCCGCCTCTTCGGGAGACGTGAGCCTGAGCCACTCGATCTCGGCATAGGCTCCTTCCGAGCCCCGCTCGCCCGCGGACAGCCGTAGCCCGACCTGGTGCCGCCCGGACGCGAGCGGTGCACTCGAAAGCTTGAAGCTCACGACGCGAGCTTCGTCGCGCGCAAGCTTGGCGGAGCCCAAGCGCTTGCCGTCCACATACACGGCGAGATGGCCCGCCCGCTTGCCGCGCACGCGCAGGCTCACATGCAACGCGTCGAGCGGCGCGCTCAGGTAGAATTGATAGTCCACCGAGCGCGAGGCAATTTCGGCGAAACTGCCACCGCCGTGCCGCAACGGTGTCACGTCCTTTTCGAACGACTGGGAGAAAATGCGTTGTGTCTGAGACGCCGGCGAGCCGACGTCGATGCTGAGTCCGCGATGCGACACGTCGCAGGTATCGAGCAACTCGAGCAAGCTGATCTGATCGGAGCCTCCCCCGAGCGCTGCTGCCGGCACCGCGGGGAGAGGGTTCGCAGATGCCACTGGCCGCGTTTCGCGCTCCTCGTCACGGCATGCCGCGGCGCCCGCGAGCAGAGCTACCGATACGAGCGCGACGCGAAATCTCATGCGCGGGGGTTTAGCCGACGGGCTTCGAGCACGCTACGAATCATCGCGCTCTTGGCGGCGCGGACGCTCTCGTCCCGGATTTTTCGAGTCGAGCACTACTTCGCCGCAGAAATCGTCAGGCGCGTCATGCGTCCCGCCTGTACGTTGGCTTCGTAGCTCTTCTCTTCACCGTCGAAGCGCGTTTTGATCATGTGTTTGCCTGGCGGCAAGGGCACGATGCGGACCGGTCCGCGGCCAGCAAACTCACCGTCGACGTACAACGAGTGGGCGTCCGGTGTCACTAGCTTCAGCACGCCCTTGTCCGCACCGAGGGCCAGCCCCGCAGGCACCGGCAGGTCTTCGATGGCCACCTGCTCCTTGCCCGCAGCCTCACTACTTACGCGGGGGGCGCTGGGAGCTGGTTTGGCTTCCGCTCCGGCGGCCTCCGGTGGCACTGCGACTGGCTCTTCGCCGGCTTCCACGTCCGTGTGGGCCGCCTGTGCGGTGGTCGCCATAGGGGCCGTAGCCGCGGAGTCTTGGTTCGCGTCGCTGAGCCAGGCCACCAGTGCGCTCATGCCGATGTACGAGAACGCCATGGCCACCAGCGCGTAGCCGATGACCTTGAACGTGCTGGTGTCCCTGACAACTGCAGCGGCTTCGCCCGGCGCTTCCACGGCTACCGCGCCGCTTGCTCGCTCGGGAGTGGCGGGGCTGACGACCTGCTCGGTCTCGGCGCGCGGCGGCTCCGGGCTAGGCTCGTGCTCGGTGGCCGTCGTCGAAACTGCGTGCGCTGGTACGGGGGAGGCGGAGCGCTCCGGCGCCGGAGACGTTGTTTGCTGCGGCATCCGGGAGGCTGAGCGCTCTGGGGCCGCCGATATCATATGCTTGATATCGCTGGGAAAACTCAGGGGCTTAGTCTTCGGCAGCTGGCTGGAGATACGGTCCTCGCTGGCCACGGGCGCTGGTTCGTCACTGGGCGCCGTCAGCAGCTGGGAGATTTGGTGGCCCGACGTGGGCGTCACGAGCATCGGTGGATCGGTCAGCGGCTCGTCGATCGTGATGGGGCGCGGCAAGGTCCGAGCGCGCGCCGGCGTCGGCGAGGGCTGCGCGGACGGCGCGGGGTTGGGCGCCGGGGCGTCGCGGACAGGCAGAGGCAACGCACGCGCGGGTGGCGGTGTTCGTGTTGCCGCATCGGTCAGGACATTGGCCAACGCGTCGCTCGCTGGGTCGTCGCTCGCTGCTGCCGAGGCAGCTGGCTCGGGCGGGGCGAACCACGCCGCGTCCATGGCATCGTCATCCACACTTGGAGAAAGCACATTGGCGACGGCAAGCGGCGGCTCGGGGGACAACTGAAACGTGAAGGCGGCGGGTTGGCTCGGATTCATGCTGGACTCCTCGACTGGGGAATTGACGGCCAGGGGTGCGCCGGCGACGGGCGGCACGTCGGCCGCAACGAATTCGCCGCCGGCACCCGCGGGCGGGGGCGGCTGCGACGACTGCGACTGCAAAAGCTCGGGTGGGGGGGATGGGGCCGACGACGGCGGAGCCGACGGCGGGGACGGCGGCGGCTCGGAGTCGCCGCCGCTGGCCACCACGCGTTCGACGACTCCGCGGCGCGCTAGGTCCGCCAGGGTCTGGATCACGAGCTCTGGCGGAGCTGCGCCGCCGAGCAACAGGTCCTTGGGGCTGGCACCCTCGGCGATCAGGCGCAGCATCGTTTGCGCTGGCTCTGGAGTGGCGCCCAGGTACGTCTCCAGCTCCTCGAGCGCAAGATCGAGGCGCTCGATGCTCGCGAGCCGCGGGTGCGACAGGGCCGCCAAGCAGCGGCGCGCGTGGTCGATCGCCGGTGCCAGCACCTCGCGCAGGTTGCCCTCGAACTCGGGGACGACGGCGCTGGCATCGGGAACCACCAGGAACCGGCCAGCGTTGACTCCGAGCACGCTGCGCACCACAGGGTAACCCCTGAGCTCGGCACCGGACGGAGCCTGGCGCAATGCGCTCACCAGGCGCCCGAAGCGCACGTGCATCGAGTACACGAAGAATGCGTCACGGAACTCGATGCGCAGGTTCTCCCTGCTGCCGCAGCAGAGCTCGAGGATCAGGCGCGGCGTCAACCCGTCAAGGCGACCGCGCACCTCGCCCCCTTGGCGCACGCGTGCTTCCACGCGCGCCCGCGGACGCATGACCTCGCGAATGCGCTGCACGACCGTCGACGCCTCTGCCTCTTTCTTCAAGTAACCGTCGGCATCTGCGCCCAGCTCGCGCATCCGCTGGAGCAAGTCCTCTTTCCACGAAAGCAGGATCACCGGGGTGTCGCGGACCGCGACGTCGCGCTTGATCTCGCGGCACAGCGCGAATCCATCGAGCTTGGGCATCACGATGTCGCTGATCACCAGGTCCGGCCAGCGCCCGCGCGCGACCTCGAGCGCGCTCACGCCATCGTAAGCTTCGACCACTTCAGCACCGACGGTCTTCAACAGGCCGCTCAGAAACCAAGCCACAGCGGGGTCGTCGTCGGCCACCAGCACCGTGCGCCCCGCCAACGACACGCCCGCTTCGTCCCGCCCGCGCCTGGCCCCCCGCTCACCGGCGCGACGATCGAGATCGACCCAGGGAGCCAGTGGGATGGCCCCCTCGGGCCCGGTCGCCTCGAAGCGAACGGCGCCGTGACTCCGCAAGGTGACCAGCTCGCGGACGCGAGTCACCGTACCCCACACCGCAGCCAGGACGTCCGTACCCTCGCCGAACGGTACGTGCGTCGCCTGCGTGCCCGCGAGCGTGGCCTGGGTCAAACCCTTCTCGAGCTCCTCGGTCAGGCGCGCCGCGAGCCCGCGCACGGTGAGGTCGCCGAGCGGCTTGTGGGCGGCACGTCCGTCCAGTGAGCCTTCGGTCAGCTCTTGGATGGTGCGCCGCAGCGTATCGTTGCTCACCGGCTTCTTGAGCACCCGCGTTGCGCCGAGCACGGTCAACTCACGCAGTTGATTGGGGTCGACGAAGTCCCCAATCAGGATGCTCTTCACCGGCTCCGTCAGCTCGTCTTCGCTGAGGCCGCGGAAAAAATCGCTCGCATTCGCTGCGTCGGCGTCGATCAGCACCAGATCAGGGCCGAGCACGCGCGCCACCTGCGCCGCAGCTTCGACGTCGTCCGAGCGCTCGAACTCGACGTTGCTTTGCTCCACCGCCTCGGTCAGCTGGAATTCGAGATCCGTTCCGCCAAACAGCAGCAGAGACAGGGGCCACTGCCGCCCCGTGAGCTGCTCCGGGCCGGTCCCCTCGGGTGGAGGCGGCCGCAGCGACGCCGGAGCCCCACCGACGAGCGATGGAACCACGTCGAGTACCCGTGAAACTTCAGCCAGGTCCGTGGGCCGCGGCGCCGGCTTCGTCCGAGCGATGGCGCGTTCGGCCTCCGCAAGCGCCTCGGCGACGCTGGCAAATCCAAGCACCCGCGCCGACGCTCCGAGCGCGTGGGCCCGACGCAACAGGGCGTTCCGACGCTCCCGGCTCGCAGGCTGTTCCTCCAACGCGCGGAGGGCGGCCCTGAGCGTTTGCAAACGCCGACCCAAACTCGCCACGAAGTCCCCGCGAGCTCCAGAAAGACGCGTTTTGTCGTCCACCGAGTCCGGCATTCTGCTCGCCCGTAACATGCCGTGCACGTGCCGGCCGAATTTTCGGAGGCTGGCCGGGACTTAGCCCCCGGTCGCCGATTCGAGCGCGCCGCTGATCAGCGCTGCGACTTGTCCGGGGTCGGCTTCGTCGAGGTCCCCCAGCACTGCCGCCGCATCGAGCACCGGAACACCGAGCACGTCGCACAACTCTTGAACCGCCGCCGGTACCGCGTAGCCGAGGGATAGGACCAGCGCACTACCGGGCAGCGCGAGCGCCCATAGCGGTTGAAACGCTTCGAGCGCCGGGATCCCCTGCACCTCGAGTTCGACGCCCTCTGCGAGCCTCAAAGTAGCCAAGAGGTACGGCACCGGGGCACCGGGCACCGCCTCTGTCGGGACGATCGCGTCCACGATGCGACGCACCGAGTGCATCAGCGCCGTGATTCGTCGCGGGGGCGCCAACACCGCGATGCGCGCGGCGCCCGCGAATCCGGCGCGCTGGAGCTTCTTCACGAGCGCGCTCAGCACGCCGAAGCGTTCGCGTTGAGCGAGCTCGATTTGCACCGCACCTCGATGAACTTTGCGCACGGTGCCGTCATCGAGCAGGCCGCGCAGCGCCTCGAGGATACTGAGATCGGAGTACGGCAGATCCTCGAGCAATTCTTCCAGCGTGTGGGGGACGGACAGCGTTTCCGTCACGCGCCCTTGAATTTCATCGGCACCCTGCCCCGGTGGGGTCGAAGCCAACAGCGCGTCGTCGCCGTCCGCGATTTGCTGCATCGCCCGCCGCACTTCGTCCACCTGGCGCATGCCCTCCATCAGCAGCGCGTGCGTCGGCACCTGGATGCGGCGATGCGGCGATGCAGTAGAGGTGGCGAAGGCGAAGCTGCCCTCGTTTTCCGCAAACAACCGATACAGCGCCTTCTCGCCTTCCATCCGCCGAAACACGGCGTCGACGACTTCGCCACCGACCAGACGAACTTCTCCCGCACCGTGGAGGGTGTTGATGGACAAGGTGCCCGTGCGCGCGTTCATCGCCAACAGCTGAAGCAAGTCTGCCATGCTCACCTGCTTGAGATCCCCACGGAAGTCTTCGGAGGCCGGCACCACGGACGTCGTCTGCCGTACCAGCGCGAACAACTTCTTCGCAATCGCGCTCGGATCGCCGTAGGACAACAGCTCGAGCCCCGCGAATGCTCCCTGATCGGTGTCTTCGTGAGCGAGCACGAAGCGCGGAACGCCTGCCAGATCTTTCTCGGCATTCAGGCGCGCCATGACGTCGCTGTTCTGCACGAGCTCGGCAGCGACCAAAATCGCATCCGGATCGAGCGATCGGGCTCGTTCGATGGCGCCGTTAGCCTGGTCCGCCAGGCCTACCGTGATTCCGACGGCTCGAAGTTTGGAAGCCAGGTCCCCCAGGACGTCGACATCGGGCTCGACCAACAGCACCTTGCGAGACATCAGTAAACGAACCTCGTTCCGAGGGCGGCGCCCAGTCGATCGGCGACCAGATCGGCGAATAGTGGATCCGCCGAGTGAACCGCCCGCATGATGTCGCCCGTGATGCGGCCGAGCAGGGTGTAGGCGCCGTGTTGGGTCACGAGCTCCAACACCTCGAGGTCACGGCAACCCTCGACCGCGCTCAAGTCGACGTTTTCGATGCGGGGCGAATCACGATCTCGGCTGAGCGCCGCGCGCACCGCGGAGCCGATGCCAAGTCCGCTGCGTTGGCTCGCGAGCAGCCAGGTCGACCCGGCCCGCGTGGCCTCCTGAACCGCCGTGCCCGCGACCGCTAACACGTCCCGCACCGGTAACTCGATCGCGCGCGGCGTGTCGATGGAGGCGGCGTCCTCGCGCATCTCCCAGAGAATGGCGTCGAGCAGTTCACCCATGGGCATGCGCCACAGGTCGCGGCGATGGGCCACCGAGCGCGCCGACGCCTCCGCTCGGTACTTGGCGACACGCAACAATTGCGACAGGTCGCGACCGTCGTGCGGGAAGGTGGCGAGCCCCATCAGAATGCTCTGGCCGTCGTCGGCGACCGCTAGCTGCTCCGTGATCCTGCGGCGGCACGAGTGCGCGCCGATCCCGCCGGTTTCAGGCAGAAGTAGGTAGAACTCCGTTTCATCGATGCGGGCAACGATATCCGTGTCGCGCACGGCTCCCAGCAGGCGATCGGCCAATTCGATACTGGACTGGCCGGCGCCATCCGACGAAGGCGCCAAGGACACGGTGGCGAGCGCGAATCGCCGCGAATGGCGCACAGCCTTGTCGATCTCTCTACCGGCTACGTCGACGAAATAGGCAAACGTGTAGGCGCTCGAGTGCGGGTCCTTCATGGCTCCGCGATGAGACTGCTCACGCTCACCGATCAGCGCGAGCGCGGTCGTGGCCTGCGACACGAACAGGTCCCACAGCGCCGGCTCCTCGATGGCACTGCCCGCCACCACCAGAAAGCCTTGTTGGACGGCACCCACGCTGAGGCGGACCACCGTCAGCTTCGCTTCGGCCGCGTAGGTGAGCAGCTCCATCTCTTCGCAGAAGCTAGGGCCCTCGACCAATTCGCCAGCCACGCCCGCGCGCATGAGCTGGCGCGAGCGCTCGCCGCTGAGAATGTAGGCTGCGGCTCCCGTTGCGGGGCTAAGCTCGACGATCAGCCGGACGAGGCCGAGCGCGGCGCTGCGGCGATTCTGAAATGAGGCCAGCTCGCCGATGCGAGAAATCAAGCTCAGCACGCGATCCGCCGCGCGGCGAGCTTGTTCGAGCTCGGTGCGTTGTGCACGCTCCGCGAGCCGGGTGCGCACGTCACTCAGCGTGAGCAATACTTCGTCTCCAGACAGCGGCTGCAGCAAGAGCCCCGCGCTACCCAGCGAAAGTGCCTGACTCGACAGCTCGAGGCGGTCCTTTCTTACGAGCGCGTACACCAGGACGCCTGGGATCAGAGCTTGCACGTGGTGCACGAGAGCGAGCCCGGCGTTGTCACCCATCGCCACGTCGATCATGATCAGGTTCGGCGGCGCCTGCGCCACCAGCGCCAAGCCCTCGGCGAGGTCTCGCGCCACTTCCAGCGTGTCGCCGGTAGCCTCGACGATGCGTGTTAGGAGCGTGTGTGTCGGAGCGTCGTCCACGATGGCCACGACCCGCAGCGAGACGCCGCGGGTCGAGAAGACACCGGCGTCGTTCACAGGAGGACCTCTCCGCGAAAGACGCGCTCGGCAGGTCCTTCGAGCCAGGTGTGGAGCGACTCGGAGACTTCGATGAACAGCGGTCCTCCGGGCAGATCGACCTGAACCGGCGCGGAAAAGGGCGAATAGCCGCGTACAGCGGCTGCAACGGCGCTGGCGACGGCGCCAGTTCCGCAGGCTTCGGTGCGGCCCACCCCGCGCTCCCAAACAACCACTTTCAGGCGGTTGGGCGCGATGCGCTCTACGAATTCGATGTTGCTGCCGCCGCTGATCGAGGCCGAGACCCGCGGCGCGAAGCGATCGATGGCGGTGACGTCGAACGGCTCGTCGAACACGATCGCATGCGGGTTGCCGGTGGAGACCCGATCGAAGCTCAGGCGCCGTCCGTCCGCGTCGAACGTCAGCGGCTCGGGAGCCACCTTCGCCTGACCCATGGCCAGCCGCACACGTGGGATCGCCCCCGTTCGATCGACGTTGCAGCTCAGCACGCCTGCGCCCGTCACTACTTCGAACGCCGTCTGGGGCTGCTCGTCCGCACTCGCGATGTGCAGCGCCACGCAGCGAAGCCCGTTGCCACACATCTCGGGCTCCGATCCGTCGGCGTTCAGCACGCGCATGCTCGCACGGGCACCCGCGCTCGGCGGACCTACCAGCAGGACGCCGTCAGCGCCGATTCCCCGATGCCGGTCGCACAACGACCGCGCCTGCTCGGCGGTCCACGCTTCCGGCGACTCGGTATCGACGATGATGAAGTCGTTTCCCAGCCCGTGATACTTGGTGAATTGCAACGTACGCACCGTATTCTCGCGACCTTACTCCGCCCGCTCGCCCGAAACCAGCGCGCCAGACGCCTCGGCATACCAGCGCCTTCATCCCACCAGACGCTCGCGACAGCGGTCGAGCGTCATGCCTTGCACAGCAATTCTCTTGTTCTTGCCCTTCTCGCCATTGACGAGCTCGAGCTGCGAGCGCGCAACTCCCAGGCGGCGTGCCAGCTCTTTTAGTAAGGCGAGATTGGCGGCTCCATCTACCGGAGCCGCGGCGACCGCCACTTCGAGGGCGCCTTGCTTCACGCCCAAAACGCGGGTCTGGGAGGCGCGGGGCTTGACTCGGACCGGCACGTAGAGCACCCCATCCTTCTCGCCGACTTCCAGTTCTTCAGCCACAGTGTAAGGATAGCCTGGTCGCTGCTCAACGCACAGGCGGCAAATGCGATGGATACCAACTTGCGCCCCCTTTTGATCAATGGCTTCATGGCCACGGGTAAGTCGGCGTTGGCCGAAGCGGTGGCGCTGCGCACGGGCAGACCCTGCGTCGATCTCGACGCACGCATCGTTCGGCAAATCGGTATGCCGATCGCTGAGTATTTCTCGCGCCACGGCGAGGCCGGTTTCCGCGAGGTGGAGCGCGAGGAGTTGTTCCGACTGCTGCAGGGGTGGCGCCATGAGTTTCCAGCACCACCGGTGTGCGCACTGGGGGGCGGAGCGCTCTTACATCGCCCCACACGGCTCACGGCGCTGCGACAAGCGGTGGTGATCAGCCTGGAGGCGTCGCTCGACACGGTGCTCGGGCGAGCGGGCCGAGAGGGCGGGCGCCCGCTGCTCGACGGGCGGCCACCGCAGGCGCTCGCCGAGCTCATGGAGCACCGCCGGCCCGCCTATCGAGAGGCCAACGCGCTGCTCCGAACGGACGATGCCTCTCCCACCGAGCTTGCCGAGATCGCCGCTCGAATCTGGAACGACGACGCGATCGTGGTTGCCACGTCTGCACACACGTATTTGGTCGAGGTCGGTGGCGGTCGAGTCGAAGCCTGCCTGCCTGCGCTCGTCGGCGGGACGTCGGGGGTGCTGTTGGTCTCCGACGAGACCGTCCATGGGCTGTACGGCGCGCGCGTCGATGGCGTGCTGCGGGCGGCGAGTCCTGCAGTGGCGTCGGTAGTGCTCACGCCGGGTGAGCAAGCCAAGAACCTCTCCAGCATCCAGACGGTGTATCAGGCGGCACTCGAGCGATCGCTCGATCGGAAGGGCACCTTCGTCGCGCTTGGCGGCGGCGTCGTGACGGACATGACCGGGTTCGCAGCCGCGAGCTGGCTACGGGGCGTGCGGTGGGTGGGCGTGGCCTCGACGTTGCTCGCCATGGTCGACGCCTCGGTCGGAGGAAAGACGGGCGTCGACTTCGGCCCCGCCAAGAACTCCGTCGGTTCGTTCTGGCAGCCGAGCGGCGTCCTTTGCGAGACCGATTTCATCGAGACCGAAAGCGAACGCGCCTACCGAGGCGCCCTCGCCGAAGTGGTGAAAACGGCAGTGATCGGTGACCCGGAGCTCTTCGGGCTACTCGAGTCTCGCACTGACGAGGTGCTAGCGCGTGACCCCAAGACGGTTGCCGAGATGGTGCACCGCTGCGTGGCCCTGAAGGCCTGGGTGGTGGGCACGGATGAACGCGAGAGCGGGATTCGGGCATGGCTGAATTTGGGGCACACCATCGGCCACGCGCTGGAAGCCCACGGCGAGTATTCCCGCCTCACCCACGGCGAAGCCGTAAGCCTGGGGATGGTCGCGGCCCTCCGCGTGGGCGAGCGCTTGGGCGAGACGCCGCGCGAACTCACGGAGCGCGTCGTGGCCCTTCTCGAACGCTTGGGCCTGCCATCGAGCCTGGCGGGTGAGCCAGTCACGCAGGCCGCGGAGTTGCTCGGACACGACAAGAAGCGCGCAGGGGCGAAGCTGCGCTTCGTGCTCGCGCGCGGGGTCGGCAGCGTCAGCCTCGCTGATCTCGATCTCGCGGACGTGCAGCACTACGCGCGAGAGCTCGCCGCGCACTAGTGTGGTTCTGCTTCGCACACTTCGCTAAGCAGGCGGCGAGAGGGAGCTCCCACTTTGCGGTCGAAGCATGCTGCGGCTCTTCGCTAAGTGGAGCTGGTCGCTGTTTGTTTGGCGTCGCCCCGCGCTCCCCGATACACTTTTAGGGTGCCGCGGCGCTCTGCTCCGGCGCGAAAGGCTTCTCATGCGAAGAGCATCTCTCCTTCGGCTGATTACCACCGCGACCGTGCTCGCGGCGACCACCATGCTTGCGACGGCGAGCTGCGCCGACAACGACAGCACTCTCTTCATCAAGGGGTCGATGCTCGCTAGCGGCAACGAATGCGTGTTCGAGGCCGAGGGTGACGCGCCGCTGCTCCCCAGCGGGACGATGGACGTCGCCTACGCCAGCACCTACGTCATGCCGCTCTTGATCGGCAACCAGCTGATCGCGCGAGGCGACGCGGACAAGCTTCGCACCGAGACCGCGCGGATCGTGATCCGCGGCGCAGTCGTGAACGTGCTTTCTGCAGATGGCAACGCGAGTTTAGCGAGCTTCTCGACGAATGCCGGCGGGTTCGTCGACCCGGCTTCGGGCACCGACCCGGGGTGGGGTGTCAGCTTCGTCAACGTCATCTCCAGCGGTCTCGCCGAGGATCTGCGCGGCAGCCTGGCACCCTTGTCCAGCGAGGAATTGAACATTTCGGTGTACGTGTACGGCGACACGCTGGGAGGCGACGAGGTCGAGTCTTCGACGCTCACTTTTCCGCTTTACGTCTGCAACGGATGCCTCGTCGACTGTTCGACCGCGAGCGACTTCGATGATTGCACCCAGTTTCCGCAGGACGGCCTCGAGCTCAGCTGCTTTCCGGGACAGGACGCGCCGATTCCCTGTCAGCTCTTGACCGATCCCGATCAGTTCTGCGGCTAGGTCAACGCTCGGGCGGACCACGCACGAGCTCGAACAAGGCAATGAAAGGGATCGCCGCCAGCGCTAGGTCGAGCTGCCCGGCAAACGCGATGGTGGTACCGGGGGCAGCGCCCCAGGTTCTCTGTGCTCCGAGCAGGACGCCGGACACCATACTGTAGCTCGAGTGGAAGTTGTAGCTGGTCGGGCCCCAGAATAGCCACAGGTCCGCGCCTGGAGCGAGCTCGGCGCCGCGAGTATTCGCCAGGGCGCCGACCGACACGATGAAGGGGAAGGTCGGGTTCACCGGGACCAGTGCACTGACCCCCGCGCTTGCGCTGGTGCTATCGCCCAACACCGTAAGCACGCGCGCGTAGGGGCCCAGCCCGAAGTCGTGGTCGCGGTCGCGCAGGAACAGCGCGTGGCCGCTCGCGCTTCCGCACCAGAACCACCCCGCGTCGGTGGGTCCGTCCACGTAGCAACCGCCCGGGCTCAGCGCCAGATGCCATTGGGGACCCGCCTCGACACGTGAGGCGCTGCTGCAAAGGCAGAGCGCTAGGGCGCAGGCGAGCAAGGTCCGGGTTCTAGTGACCGGGGTGAGCCACCGCGCACTCCGCATGAGCGTCGCCTGTACTTACGTATCGTCTGCGCCATCCTGAGCAGCGTGGCCAGGATGGGCGGACGGTTGTGGCGGCAGGGCTCGCTCGAGGGCTGCAGCGCCTTCGAGGGCTGCGTCGACGCGCTCGAGTAGGTCGCCGAACATTTCGCGGGCGCGTTGTTCGAGTCGCGCGCGCTTGGCGCGCTCCTCTTCGAGCTCGTGAGCCAGCGAGATGGCAGCCAGCAGCACGGCTTGCTGAGACACCTGGCGGCCCGGCAACGTCAGTTCGTTGACCTTGGCATCGACGATCGCGGCCAGACGATGGAGTACCTCTTTCTCGGCGGACGCGACGACACGGTAGGTGTGTCCCGCGACCTTGAGTTCGACTGGCGCTCCGCTCATCGTGGCTGCACGGTAGCATCGCCCGCGAGCAATGGAAATCGTCTTGTCGGCGCGCACATGTCCTCCCAGGATTGTCCACAAGGGGCCCACAGCAGCGGTGCTTGCGCCCAGCGCTGGAGAAAGATCGGACAATCCCGCTGTTTCGCGCGGCTTAACGCGACGTGCGGCGGCGAGCTCCGAGAGGCGGTTTTGCTGCGGGACGGCGAGTCGTGCGCCGCGTTCAACGAAACACTCGCGTGAGGAGCGCCGCCAGACCTTGCTCCAGCTCTGCCCGCGCCGCCGCCATCGTGCCCGGTGCAAGCATGGTGCGGGCGCCCCCTTCTGCTGCGAAGGCAGCGTAGTCGATCAAGGCGGCTTCCGGGTTCGCGGCATTGAAGCTGCGCGCCCGCTCGAGCGCCGATTCGAGCAGAGCTGCGAAGGTGCTGACAGCAGCCGAGCGGGCACCCACGGGTAGGCGTAAGAGAAGTGTCGCTCGCGCCGGGTCACGCTCGAGCTCGGCGAACCAGGCACGACTTAGCTCTCGTAGCTTCGCGATCGGCGTGCGTGTTTCTTCCACCGCGCTCCAGATGCGCTCGTACATGGTCTTCGCATGCGTCTGTGCGGCGTAGTCGAGCGCGTGGTCGAGTCCGTCGAAGTACTCGTAGAACGTATTTCTGCCAACACCAGCCGCTTGCACCACGTCATGCACGGTCAACGCCATGCCTCGCGCGCGGTACATCTCCGCGATCCATCCCACCAACCGCGTCTTCTGCTCGGCCTGACGTGCCTGACGCGACAACGCTCGGTCGTAGCAGCCGCGCCCGGGGGCTGGTTCTATCCGGGGAGCCTGCGACATAGAACATGGAGCGTACCGGTGAACCGTGGGACGTTCCAGGCAGCGCTGCAGCCGATTTCCTCGGGCCATCGCATTAGGTGGGCCCCGTTCATACAGCTGCCCGACGGCACGCCGTGCCTCCGTGGAGGATGCCTATTGCTCGGTTTGACGCGGGTTTTCGAATGGACGGTCGTGTCCTAATGCTGAGAGAGGACGGCTAGTCGGCCGGTGTCCCGACGTGCGAGTTCGTCATATCGGCGGGGCATGAGCCGGCACACCGTCTTCAGCTTCACGCTGTAGCAGGAAGCGAGCACGCCGCAGGCCGTGGGCGCCTGTTGCTTTGCGTTCAACACCAATGCTTGCGCTTGATGATGAATGCGCTCGAGGCGAAGCAACAGGCGGGCAGGAGCGTCGAGCCAGCCAGAGGCCCTAGGGTCCGGCTTCGATCTCATCAATGCCTTCAACGGGTGGAGGCGCTCAGAAGCGGCTGGGGTGATGAAGCGGCTGGGGGTGATGAAGCGGCTGGGGGTGATGAAGCCGGCTGGGGCTTGGGTGGCGGTCAGACGTGTGCCAGCAAGTTGTCCGAAGAGGCCCCCAGTCGATCTGGGCAGAGCGCTCGAAGGCTTCTCCGTCGCCCGCAAGGAGAGCGCCAGGGCAAGCCGCCGAGGTTTCGCAGGTTCAAGCGCAAGGCGACAGCCCGGCAATCCTTTCGGCTTCGGAACAAGGGCCTCGGGCACAGTATCGGCGATCCGCGGGGCGAGCACGATCAGGCACGAGTGGGGGGCGTTGCCGAAGCTCGGCAGCGGGCGCGTGCGCGAGAGTCGTCGGCTGCGACGGATGCTGCGGAAGGGTCGCGCGTTGAGGGGACAAGCCGGTCACGTCCCCGTTAGCGTGCAAGGCAGCGCCTTCGCCCATGCAAGGGCGGATCCGAAACATTCGGCATGACTTCTTGCGTCGACACCCATCTCGACCCCATCGACCCAGGTCACCTGGTCCTGGAGCCATTGGAGCGTTTGTGGGCTAATTCGAGGTGCCCGGGCGCTGTCGGCACCTTGCTCGCCTCAAGCCAAAGCCGGGTACGTAGCGGAGCTGCTCAAGCGGACCGGTCTATTCCAGTAACCCGGCGCTCTGCTCGGTGCGGTGTCGTCGGCGAAGCGCTCAGCCTCGGCGAGCCAATCGTTCGTTGCCAGAGTTGCGGTCATGAGGCCGACCGCAACACGCATGCCGTAACAGGCCGGCCGCAGTATCCGCGGGTCGTGTACGCACCCACGGCGGCTGCGACTAGTGGCCGGCGTCACTCGCCGCAAAGCCCGCGGGGACGCCGAACGTCTGTGGAGAGGCGCCCGGCCTACCGGGGAAAGCTCGAAGTGCTGGCGCCGTTCGTCGTGCCCCCGCATGCTTCGGCGGTGCCCCGTTTGGATCAGCTCGACGCCGCCCTGACTCAGCTCTCCGCGAAGGGGCTCCTGCGGGAGCCAGACGGCGCGTTGCTGGGGGCACGATCGGACCTTCTCCTCGCCTGTTCGAATGACTACCTCGGGCTCGGGGCGGGGCATGTTTCACGTGAAACACCGCTGCAGGCAAGGCTGGGAGCCGGTGCGTCGCGTCTAGTCCATGGGACCCATCCCGAGCACCTCGAGCTCGAAGCGGCTTTCGCCGACTGGGTCGGGAAACCCGCTGCGCTGCTGTTCTCGAGCGGGTACGCAGCGAACGTAGGGACGCTCGCCGCGCTCTGCGACCGTAACGACCTGATTGTCTCCGATCGACTCAACCACGCCTCGCTAGTCGACGGCTGCCGCTTGTCCCGAGCGACGGTGGCGATCGTCGAGCACTGCGACACCGACGCGGTCGCTCGGGAGCTTTCACGGACGACCCAGGCCCAGTCCCGCTGGGTTGTCGTCGAATCCTACTACAGCATGGACGGTGACTCCCCGAACCTCGCCCGCCTCCGGGCTCTCTGCGACGATTACCAAGCCCACCTCTACGTCGATGAAGCCCACGCCCTGGGAGTTTTCGGAGCAGAAGGCGCAGGTCGGTGCGCCGAGGCCGGCGTCGCGCCCGATGTCTTGGTGGGCACGCTTGGAAAATCCCTGGGGCATGCCGGAGCCTTCGTCGCCGGCAGTGACACCCTCCGTCGTTGGCTCTGGAACCGCGCGCGCTCCTTTGTCTTTTCCACCGGAACTTCACCCATGGCCGCGGAGCTTCTCCTTCACCAGCTCCGCGTTACCCGCGCAGCCGACAGCGCCCGCGCGCAACTCACCGACAACGCGGCGGCACTTCGAGCGGCCCTTGCAGCACGGTGGATCCCCGTCCCAGCGGAGAGTCACGGCCCCATCGTCCCCGTGCTCATCGGAGACGCTGCTCGCAGCGTCCGTGTCGCGGAGCGGTTGCTCCAGCAGCGAATCCTGGTCCAGGCGATCCGTCCCCCTACGGTTCCTGAGGGAACCGCGCGCCTGCGCATTACGGTGACCGCCTCCATGACCCGGGCCACCCTCGAGCGCATCGCTGCAGCCGTGGCCGACGCCGTAAGCGCAGAACAGCCCGCATAGAGCGGCGCATCCCGTCACGGCTTTCACGAGCCACCTTCTGAGCGATGCCTCTCGCCGCCGGCCCCGCCCGAGGGTACCCTCGGCGCGTGCTGCGAATTGTCGTCCTGGGCGTCGGAACTCAAATCGGAAAGACATGGGTTGCGACCGCGCTCGCGCGCAGCGCCGAGCGCTCTACTTGCATCGCCCTCAAGCCCATAGAAACGGGATGCGACCCTGCGGCGCAACCCGCTGATGCCGCCGCACTCGCCGAGGCGGCGGGCCACTCCTGCGTGTCGCCACACTACGTTTTCAGCGACCCCATGACTCCCTGGCTCGCGGCCGAGCTCGCTGGGTCGACCATCGATCTCGAATTGATCCCCACATGGGTTCGCGAGCACACGACCAAGCGTGGCACTGCAATACATGCCACTACGTGCATCGTAGAAACCGCCGGCGGAGTCTTTAGCCCCCTCACCGAGGATGAAACGAACTTCGACCTCGCCCGCCAACTCGATCCCGCGCTCTGGCTGCTGGTGGCACCCAACCGGCTCGGCGTCTTGCACGACGTCGGCGCCACGCTGCACGCCATGCGAGCCCTAAACCGGCCACCCGACATGCTCGTCCTCAATCATCACGCCGCGACGGACGCCAGCACTTCGTCGAACCTATCGCTGCTCCAACGCCTCCACCCCGAGCTGCCCATTCTGGGGGTCAGCGCCGCTCAGCCGCCCACGCTCAGCGCTCTCCGCACAACGCTGCGCCTGGACTAGGGCTTGTCCCTGAATTCGGATGATGGCCCCGTGAACGTAAACGTGCCCGAAGAAGCGCAACGGATGCCGAGGTGGGGCCGATGGCTGGAGCATGACGCTCGATCATGACGGATCGGAAGTGTATCAAGTCGCGCTGGATTCTCTCGTTATCGCAAACGCGATCATAGAAGGACTACCGCGAGGACGAGGCTACCTGTCGGATGAGTTCACCCGGGCGTCCTCGTCAATCGTGTTGAACATCGCCGAGGGCCCCGGGAAACACTCCAAGCCGGACAAGCGACGCTATTACTTGACCTCGAGAGGCTCGGCGACGGAGTTCGACCGCCATGGACAGCTTTTTTCCTCGACTTCTCCGGCACGGGCACGCACACGTTCACGTTCACGGGCCGGACCAATTCAGGGACAGGCCCTAGCTCTCCACGACACCACCGCGGCGCAGCACCAGGCGGCGCCCACCCAGTCGATCCACCACGTCGGTGCCGTGCGTGACGACCACCACGATGGTCCCGCGGCGCCGCTCGTCATCGAGCACCTCCTCGAGCCGAGCAGCACTGGCCGTGTCGAGGCCGGACCAAGGTTCGTCCATCAAGAGCACCGACGGTCGATGCACGAGTGCGCGCGCCAGGGCCACCCGCTGCCGCTGTCCGCGCGACAACGTGCCCACGGGGCGTTCTCCGAACCGATCGATACCCACCAACGCCGCGACCCGCGCCCACGCGCTCGGCGCGTCCAAGCCGTAAAGCCGAGCGGCGAACTCGACGTTCTCACGGCCGCTGAGCTCTCGGTAGCATCGACTGTCGTGCGCCACCCAACCGACTTGCCCGCGAACTTCGGCCAAGCTCGGGTCCCCCGGCGGATACCTGACCACACCCGACGTCGGGCGGAGCGCGGTGCCGATGATGGAGAGCAACGTGCTCTTACCGGCTCCATTCGGGCCCAGCAGAAAAGTGATGCCGCCGGCCTCGAACGTGGCGGACACCGATCGCAGCGCGCAGGTCGAGCCGAAAAGTCGGGTCACCTTCGCCACTTCGATACTCTGAATCCTAGCCGCCACGTCGTGCACCGTGTCCCACGACCGCAGCCCGCCGGGAACACTCGAGGCAGACTGGCCCCCAAGCCGGGCAATATGGACGAAATACGCTGAATTCGCACCCGCTTTGTCCCGTTACTGGAAGTGCTGCCATCGCATTCCTGGGACTCACGCTCATTCCAGCATCACTCGGCTGGCGCAAGCAGGATGTAACTTCTATGTTTTCCATGACTCAGAAACATTACCTTGGCATGCTAACATACCCGCGATGACCTCCTCTGCCGTCTCCTTAGAAGCCGAACGGATGGAGCGGCTGCAAGAGCTCCGCCTCGCGGTAGAAGGCGCACTGGAGGGAAAGTCCGACGTCGTCGAGCTCACGCTGATCGCCGTGCTTGCCGGCGGCCACATCCTGATCGAAGACGTGCCCGGCGTGGGCAAGACCACGCTCGCTCGAGGGCTCGCGAACGCAATGGGCGGCGAGATGCGTCGCGTCCAATTCACCAGCGACCTGCTTCCGAGCGACGTGCTCGGCGTGTCCGTGTTCGACCAGCGCCGCGCCGATTTCGTACTGCGCAAGGGGCCCATCTTTTCCAATGTACTGCTGGCCGACGAGATCAATCGCGCGAGCCCCCGCACCCAATCCGCCTTGCTCGAGGCCATGAACGATCGACAGGTCTCCCTCGACGGCCAATCCGTGCCGCTGCCAGACCCCTTCATCGTCGTGGCCACGCAAAATCCCCAAGATTTCGCCGGAACCTTCCCGCTCCCCGAGTCCCAGCTCGACCGCTTCATGGTGCGTATCAAGATCGGCTACCCACCGCCTCAGGTCGAGACGCGGTTGATGCTGGATCCAGAAACCGACCGCGCCGCGGACGTGCCCGCCGTCCTCGACCCCCGCTCACTCATCGACCTGCAGCGGGACGTCGACCGGGTTTCGATCGACAGTGCCCTTGGCACCTATCTGCAGGCGCTAGTGACCGCAACCCGTTCCACGCCCGCCTTGAGCCTCGGCGCGTCGACCCGCGCCGGAATGAACCTGTCCCGAGCCGCCCGCGCGCGCGCCCTCCTCAACGGCCGCCGCTACTGCATTGCCGACGATCTGCACGAGCTGGCGGTGCCACTCTTCGCCCACCGCGTCCGCCTTGCCGCACACGCTGAAGGTTATGTCCCCAGTCGCGAAGAAGCCGAAGTGGCCGTCCGCGACGTCATCAATCGCGTGCCCGTGCCGCTCTGAGGACCACCGTGGTCGAGTCCGGCAAGGCCAGGCATGCTGCCCACCAGAAACCGCTCGAACCACCGGCGCTCCGCACTACCTCACTGCCGAGTTGGCTGCGCTGGATTCGTTGGCTCCGCCCCGCGCGCCGCCTGAAGCTCACGCGCGAGGGCAAGTACTTCATCGGCATCACGCTCGGCGTCGGCTTCGCCGCCATCAACACCGGCAACAACCTCCTGTACCTGCTGCTCGGCATGCTGCTCTCGTTGATCATCGTGTCCGCAGTGCTCAGCGAGCTCAGTCTGCGCAAGCTGACCGTGCTGCGCCGGCTGCCGGCGCGCGCACAGGTCGGTCGCGCGCACCTCGTAGAAATCGAAGTCTTCAACCACAAGCAGCGGGTCCCGTCGTACGCCATCGAGATCGAAGACCTGCGCGCCGGTCAACCAGCCGACAAGCGCTGCTTTTTCCTCAAGATCAGCCCCGACTCAGCCCAGGTCGCGGCGTACCGCCGCACCCCGGCCCGCCGGGGTCGCGATCGGCACATCGGGTTCCGCATCGCCACGCGCTTTCCCTTCGGGCTCTTCGAGAAATCCCGCGAGCTGGCGGCCGAAGGCGAGCTCATCATCTATCCCGCGGTCGATCCCGTGCAGCTGCCCGCCGACCGCCCCGGCCAACACCTCGGCGGTCACGGCTCCGCGGCACGCGGCACTGGCGACGAGATCTTGGGTGTACGCCCGATGCGACAGGGCGACGATCCGCGCGACATCTATTGGCGCAAGAGCACCATCGCCAACCAGTACGTGCTGCTGGAACGCGCGCGCGAAACGCGGCGCGAAGTCGAGCTCGTCGTGGACTCCAACTTCTCCGGCGAGCAACCGAGCGAGGAATGGTCGAACCTGTTCGAGCGGCGGATCCGCGACGTTGCCTCGCAAGCGGTAGCTCACCTGAAGCGGGGTGACCGCGTCACACTGCACGCCAAGAACGGTGAACGAGCTCGCGCTGACGGCACGCTGGGAGCAGACCCCCTACTGCGCTTTCTAGCGCTGCTCGAGCCCCACACCGAGGGCGCCGCGTTCACGCCGCGCACGCCCCTGCCAACTTCCTTCGAAGCAGCGCCCGCCCCCGACTCCCGTATAGCCGCGGTGCCCCCGGGGGTCGAAGTTTAGCCATGCGTTTCGGCCTGATTCATCGGATCATGACCGACGCACTGGCTGCGCTCGGCCTGCTCGCGCTCGTGACCAGCGGAGAGCTCAACCGCTGGATGTCGATGACGATCGTGGCCGGTCTGGTAGCGGCGTTGCTCATCCCCGAACGCTGGCAGGACCGCCCCCTGTTGCGTCAGCTGGCGGTCACTGCACCCATCGCGCTACTGGTCACCCAGGTGGGCCGCCTCGTCGCGGGCGGACCCCTGCTGTCGCTCGCCGTCGAGTTCGCCGCAGGACTTCAGGTGGTACGCTTGGCCACCCGGCGGGGCGCCGCCCACGACCAACAAGTCATCGTGCTCGGCTTGCTTCACCTCATCGCCGGTACCGTGCTCGGAGGCGGCCTTGCGTACGGCATGTGCTTCGTCGGCTTCCTGATCGTGGCCCCGGGCGCCCTGGTGCTAAGCCACCTCCGCCGCGAGGTCGAGGGCAACTACCGGCAGGGCGCCCGCGACCGCACCGGTTTGCCGGTGGACGTACCGCGCATCCTGCGCAGCCGCCGCGTGATCGGGCGTCCGTTCCTGATCGCGACGTGCCTGCTGAGCGTCCCGATCTTCCTGTTCACGGCCATCCTCTTCGTGATGTTCCCGCGCGTTGGGCTGTCCCTCTTGCTGCTGAACCATTCGAACCCGACCCGGGTCGTGGGTTTCTCCGACCGCGTCGACCTCGGTGGGGTGGGGAAGTTGCGTGCCGACCCCACGATCGCCATGCGCGTCCAGTACCCCGACCTGAAAGAACCCCCGCCTCGCATCGCCCTGTACCTCCGAGGCACGGCCTTCGACAGCTACGATGGGCGCGCCTGGAAGCGTACCAAAGCCCCCCACGTCCGCGCCGCGCAGAGCGGCGATCTGGTGCGCCTGCGGCGTTACCCCGACCCAGCGCGTGACAAGAAGCTGGTCATCGACCTCGAGCCGATCGAGCCGCCGGTGCTCTTCATTCCACCGAACGCGGTGGGCCTGCGCCTCGGCGCCCAGACGGCTCCACTGCTGGGGCGTCAGGCCAAGATTACCTCGGGCGGAGAGGACGAGCTTCGCTACGATAGCCCCGACGAGCGCGGCCTCAGGTACGAGGTTTTCCTCGCCAACCCGGACGACGAGCCCAGTGGCCAGCTTTCCGCAGCCACCCGTGACCGCTACCTCCGACTACCGCCCACGCTGACCGAACGCGTCAAGACGCTCGCTAGCCGCTGGGTGGGCACCGAAGAGAACCCGTACGAGCAGGCGAAGATCATCGAGAGCCGCCTGCGCAAGCATTACACCTACGACCTCGACTCCCCCTCTGGAGCACAAGCTGACCCGCTCGATCATTTCTTGTTCGAATCGAAGCGCGGTCACTGCGAGTTCTACTCGACCGCCATGGCCGTGATGCTGCGCTCCCTCGGCGTGCCCAGCCGCAACGCCACCGGCTTCATCGGCGGTACCTACAATAGCTTCGGCAATTTTTACGCCGTACGGCAAGGCGATGCCCACTCTTGGGTCGAGGCCTACTTTCCGGGACATGGCTGGACGCGATTCGACCCGACGCCTCCGGCCAACGCAGCGCCGCAGAGCGAGATCACTGGCCTCTTCGCCTTCCTGCGCGACGTGATCGAGGCCAGCGCCCAACGCTGGAACCACCACGTGGTTGGCTACAATCTGCGCCAGCAAGTCGACCTACTGCGCTCGGTCCGCGACCGCTATCGACAGCTGCAAGTGGCACCCGAATGGCGAACGGTCATCTCCCCGCGACGTGCCATCCCACTCGTGATCGGCATCGCGCTCGTGGCGCTCGTGGTGCAGCGCTTGCTGCGGCGACGCAAATCCGCGGCGCCGGACGTGAAGCAGGCGCGCCGACTTCGGCTTCAAAACGACCAGATCATCGACCTTTACAAGGGCCTCGAAGCGGCACTCGCCGCCCGCGGAGCTCCGCGCCATTCCGGCACGCCGCCGCTGGCCCACGCGCGCTCCCTGGCGGCGATGGGACACCCGGTCGGCGCGGAAACGTTGGCGCTCACCGAGCTCTACATCGCCGTACGCTTCGGCGGTCGCGTCCTGTCCGAGGTCGACAAGAAGGACTTCGCTCGCAGAGTTCGGCTGCTGCGGCACGGGAAAGATCGCAGTGAGTCACTCGCGGCTTGAGGGCGGGGCGAAGCTGGCAACCGCGGCCGCTCAATGCATGCGGCGAAGCTCAATCTCGGGTTTGCCCCGACCACCTGCGATTCGCCGAACCACGCTCCCTTCGGCGGTCGAGCTTCCAGCGCATCGAACTCGAGCTCGGTGCCCGCGGTCTGTAGCCACGCGACCAGCGTCAGCTCGGGAGCGTCTCGAGTTGCACCAGGCTGACGGAAACACCCCGCTTCAGCTCGTGGGCGTCGAGGAGCCATTGCGACGACCCCAGGGCGCGAGCACCCTGCCTAGAGCGGTGCGAGCCACCAACGCCAATCACGAGTCAGGCTCGGAGAGCTCCCCCGCAACGGTCTGAGGTGGCTCGGAGCGCGGCGGTGACTGGCTCATCACAGCCGCCAAAGCACATCTCGTGCCACGAACGCGTCGGTTCGCGTCGAGCCGGGCGAGCCAACGTTTGCCACAGCGCGCCCGAGAGCGGAACGACTCCGGGGGTACCAGAAAACCGGTCAGCGCTGGCCGCGACCGATCAGCGCGAGCCACGCGCGCGCATCCGCGCAGCTCCCTTTGCTTCGGCCGCCGTCGCTGTTCCGCTCCGCGGGGCCTCCAACGATCACGATGTCCGTTTGCTTCAACGAAGCGGCCAACGGCCCGCGGTCGGCGCGCTCGCGGCACACGCCGCGTGCACCGGGCACCGCGAGCCCGGTGCCGCGCACCCACTCGAGCACGGCCTTGTAACCACGCAGGGCGGCCGCTCGAGAATCGAAGCGAACGTGCCAAGCGAAGGCAGCCACGGCTCCATCTACGTACACGGCGAGCCGGTCGCCGCCCCAGTCGCTGGCCGCCTCAGCTGCCTCGGCGCGGGGCAACCATTCCTCGAACAACAGCCTCAACGACTGCTCGCCTTCTATGTCTCGATACAGGAGCGTGTTCGGCCCCTTGGAGCTCGGCGGTGGCACATCGATGACGGCGCCCGCTTCCCCCGCGAAGTACTTTTCCGGGTGCAGGATCTGCTCGCTCGTGGCCGGCAACTTCTTCCACGCTGCGTCCACCGCGGGCCACCCCCCCTTCCGCCGGAGCGAGTGTACGAACTTCAAGCCGTCTACATAGGGCGCCACGACCGAGCGCCGCACCAGCGCCGGCACTGCGGGGTCCGTGTTCTGCATTTGTTCGATCTGCGCTACGAACACTTCGTCCTCGAGGTCGAGCGACGAGCGCCCGCTGCCGAACAGCAGGCCATCCAGCATAGCGCTCGTGGCGTCACCCTCCGCCAGACTGTGCAGCGCTCCCATGCGATCCGAAGCGTCCGGCGTCCATTCCGTGAGCTTCGCCAGACCGTAGTGCTGATCCTGAAGCGCGTGCACCAACTCGTGCGCGAGCGTGGCGTGCTGTTCGGCCACCGGTAGATCGGTTCCCAGGTACATGCGCCGCGCCTTGGGGTCGTAGAAACCGGCCAGGTCGGTACCGAGCACGCTGAGCAGGCTCTTTTCGTAGTCGAAGCTGCTTTCGACCACCCCTGCCAGAAACAGGAACGCGTTGGTCGCCTCCAGCACCTCGGGCGGCACTTCTTCGCCGAGCGCTCGCTCGACATGCGCCACCATCTCTTCGCGGCTCAGGCGCCGCCCGTCGACTTCACGTAGCGCCGGGAGCTCGCGCAGTTGGGCCACGAAGTCGAGCGTCCGAGCGATGGTGCGCTTGGCTTCGTCTTGCTCGGCATCGCTCGGCGGCGGAGCAGCGCTCGTCGACGGCGTCCCCCGGGCATTAGCCACCCCCTTCGCAGGTGCGGCGGGCGGCGGCGCACTGGACGGGCTCGGATGACACGCCGCCAACGTGACGGCGACCGCAATCGGTCCAGCCCAGCGCCTCGGGTTCAAGAGCGTGCGGCCTCGCGCAGGCGCTGGATCGCCTCAGCCCGATCGCGTTCGCCAAAGACCGACGAACCCGCCACGAGCACGCTGGCGCCTTCGCTCGCGACGATCTTGGCGTTCTCGACCGAGATCCCCCCGTCGACTTCGATGTCGATGCTCAGGCCGGCGTCCTCCACCAGCTTTCGCACCCTGCGAATCTTGGGTACGACCGAACTCAGGAAGCCCTGCCCCGAGAATCCCGGGTTCACGGTCATCAACAAGATCTGGTCCAAATCACCCAGCACGTAGCGCAAGACCTCTTCCGAGGTGTGCGGATTCAGCACCGCGCACGACTTCTTGCCCAACCGGCGGATCTCCGCGAGCGAGCGCTGCAGCGCGTCGCTGACTTCGACGTGAATCCCGATGATGTCCGCGCCCGCCTCGGCAAACGCTGCGATGTAGCGATCGGGTTCCGCAATCATGAGGTGGACATCGAGGGGCAACTTCGTCGCGCGCCTCGCGGCCTTGACCCATTCGGGGCCACCGTGGAGGTTGGGAACGAACCGGCCATCCATCACGTCGACATGAATGGCGTCGGCACCGCCTGCTTCCACGGCCTCAATCTCCTGTCCGAGCCGGAGAAAGTCAGCTGCGAGAATGGACGGTGCGACTCGAATCCCACGTTTCATGGACTGCACCGCATACACCACGACAGACGGTGGCGCCAACTGCCGCGCCCCAGGGACCTTGGTACCGGCCCACGTACACGGGATTCGACTGTACGACCCGCCGAGCGGCAATTGCCCGCGAACTAGCGGCGACCCCCGAGCCCTGTGATACTCTCTCGCGAGTCCGCTGGTTCCGCCCAAACCAGAAAGCAGCAAGAGAACAATGATCACCCGCCCGCTTGGCAAACAAGACTACGACCACATCGTCCAAATCATCGACCGCTGGTGGGGTGGCCCGACCAGCGCTCTGGCGCATCCGATTTTTTTCTACGAGCTCGGCGGCTTGGCTCGCGTGGTCGAACATGACGGCATTCTCGTGGGGTTCTTGTTCGGTTTCATCGCGCCGGGCCCGCCCAAAACTGGTTATGTTCACCTCGTCGGCATTCACCCGGACTATCGCCGGCGGGGCGTCGGTAAAGTGCTGTATCAGAGCTTCGAAGAGGACGCGCGGGCTGCGGGCTGCACCCGACTCAAGGCCATCACCACCACGGGAAACGAAGGGTCGATCGCGTTCCATCAAGCCACCGGGTGGACCGCAACACAAGTCGAAGACTACGCGGGTCCCGCACGCCCCCGAGTCGTGTTCAACAAACACCTCTGATCCGGCCGACTCGGGACTGGTTCACCAGCCCGAGTGCCACGCCGACCGTATCGCTTGATCTTCGCGCTCGCTCGGTTAAGGCTCGCGCCCCAGAGCCTCCCCCCTCACCCTAGGCCGTTCGATGACGCAAGCGAAGGTTGAACTCCACGAACTCCGGCACCTGGCCTTATTTGGTGCCATGGCAGACTCCGCTCTCGAGCATCTGGCCGCGTCGCTCTCCGTCGTCGAGCCCCAACCGGGAGATGTCCTGTTCCGCGAAGGTGATCCCGCAGACGACATGTTCGTGGTGCTCGGCGGCGAGATCGAAGTACTGAAGCGCAGTCGCCAAGGCACGGAGTCCCGTGTCGCGATGCTGGGCCCTGGCGACTGGTTCGGCGAGATGAGCATCGTCGACGTGCAGCCACGGTCTGCCACCGTGCGCGCGGTGGCTCCCACGCGACTCTTGCGCATCGGCTCGGTCGATCTGGACAAGCTCTACCGCCACGACGTGAAGGCGTATTCGCTCATCATCCTGAACCTGGCACGCGAGCTCAGCCGCCGCCTGCGCGTGGCCGACGGTATCCTGGCCGACTTCATCGCAAACGTCGTCGATAGCTATTTGGCGTCGGGCGGCAAGACCTCGAAAAGTCGTTCCGGCGGCTAACGCCCCCAGCTACCTTCGCTCCTACCAGGCGCCGGCTTCGCCCGCCGCGCCAGCTTCCGATCCCGTCGTGGCGCTGCCGGTCGTTAGCGTACCGGTCCCACCGAAGGCCGTCGAGGCGCCGCCGGCACCGGTCACAGTGCCGGTGCTACTCGTGCCGGTGCTACTCGTGCCGGTGCCACTCGTGCCCGTACCGCTCGTGCCCGTCCCCCCGGTCGTCCCACTCGAAGCGCCGGTCGCAGCCGACGCATTCAGCGTCGCCGCACCTGTGCTGCCGCTCAATGTTCCGGTCCCCAGTGTGCCCACGGCGTTGCTCGTCGAGCTGGCGCTCGCGCCCGTGTCCCCGTTGGCTCCCGTCGCGGCTGATCCATTCGTGCTCGTGCCATCGTCGTCTTCGTCGATCGGCGCTTGAGGCTGCGGATTCAGGCAAGACGCCGCCACGGCCGCACCCAACCCCAACATCCACCACTTCTTCTTCGCAGCGCGGTTCCGGCGTTTCATGGCCAGGCTCGCAGCTCCGCAGGTTCACCACCGCCACCACTTTCACCGGCTGCGCCGGCGTCCCCGGGAGCGCCGGCTTCGCCGCTGAACCCGCCGTTGCCCCCCGTGGTCGCGCTACTGCTTGCGCCACCGGCACTCGCGCTGTCATTTCCACCCGCTCCTCCGGTCCCACTCCCCCCGGCGCCGCCAATCGTTCCCGTCGCCGCGTTCACGCCGGTCCCGCCGGTCGCACCCGTCTCGTTCCCAGAAGCGTTAGTGGCGTTATTACCGACCGGGCTGGTGGTGTTCGTGGCGCCGTCGGCCGGGACCTGCGGCTGCGGATTCAGAACCTCTTCGGTCTCGCCGCATGCCGCGATCCATAGAGCGCCCAATAGCGCCAGCCAGAGCAGCGTCGCGCGTGCCATCCGCCTCGGGGTCAATAGCACAGACTGGGCCACAACCAAGGATTGTCCTGAGTGGCACACTTGCTGCCCCCGCGGAGGTGTGCATGCGACACAGACTGGCACACTGCGCGACGCGAGTGTCTCTACCCTTCCCGTTCGCGCGCCCGACGAGCTCGCCCCAAAAGCTCCAACGCGGGGGCCGTGTCCGGGGGGTCACGCTCTAGACCGCGCACCACGTGTTGGAGCTCCTGCGTGACACACTTCAAGGCCCAACAGATTTGATCCGCGTTGCTCGAAAAGATGTCACCCCAGATCGCCGCAGCGCCGCCGCCCACGCGCGTCGCGCTCGCGAAGCCGGGTCCTGCAGCAGCGCCTGCTCCGACCTCGTTCGCGGTGGCCCGCAGCACACTCCCCAGGAGCTGCGGCACGTGGCTCGTCAGCGCCACGGCTCGATCGTGGACTTCTGGCGTCATCTCGACGGCGTGAGCACCGACCAGCTGCACCAGTCGTTCGACGGCGCCGCGCGCCTCGTCGCTGCTGCCTTCCGGGCACAGAATCCAGCGCTTTCCGACGAAAAGGTTCGCGTTCGCGTGCACCGCGCCGCCTTCTGGCAACCCTGCCATCGGGTGCCCGGGCACGAAACGGGAGCGGCCGGGGTGCCCGGAAAGCGCTCGAGCAATCTCGCGTTTGGTGGAGCCGCAGTCCGTCACCACTGCTCCGTATTCGAGCGTGCGCGCGAGCTCGGCCAGGATGACCCGCACCGGCGCAGACAGCACGATCAAATCGACCGCCTCGAGCGCTCGTTGCACAGCCTTGCGATCGCCGGCATCGATGAGTTGATCCAGGCTGTCGCCGAGCACACTCGAGACCTCGCGCCAGGAGGGATCGACTCCGACGAGCCGGATTTCCGGAGCCTGTGCGCGCACCGCTCGCATCACCGACCCGCCGATCAACCCCACGCCAATGACAGCGAGCGACTTCATGTCCGGATCGCGTTCCCGACTGCGCGCAGCTTTTCTGCCAGCGCGACCGCGTCGGACCACGAGAGCGTGGCTGGCACCCTGGGCGTCACGCCCTCGGCCCCCACCCAGACCCGCAGCACGACGCCATCGGCGCCGCAGGCGATCGCGGCGCACGCAACCGCCGTCGAATAACATGCTCGCTGCGCCACGGTCGGAACATCCACCACGATCGGCAGATGCGTGCGCAGCTTGGCGCGCGCGATGGCGGCGACCTCCAGCGTGCGAGCGCCGTTCGGATACTCGCCGCCCGCCTCGAGCAGCACCACGTTGCCTTCGTGCAGGGTGAGCTCGCGCTCGGCGGCGCCGATCCACGAGTTGGCGCCCCAGCTCGGGCTGCGCTCGACGAACACTACCGGCCAGCGCTGCTTGCTCGGATGCGGATTGATCGACAGGCAGGTGAGCGCCCCGACGCTCTCCGGCGCCACGCGCGCGCGGGTGACCGCGGCATCGAAGGGCCGGCCCGCAGCCACTTCGTAACCCAGCTCGGCCAACTGCGGCGGCGCCGCTTCGCGCGGCTCGAGGCCGATCGGCTCGATCGCGATCCAGGGCCGGCCGCCGCCGATCGTGCCCCACGCCCCCTCCACGATGGTGGGAGCCTCGCGAAAACGCCTGGACGCCAGGCGGTACGGCTCGCTGACGCGGACCACGTCCGCGACACCCTTGAACTCACGCACCACGGCAACGTCGTTCGGTCTCACGTCACCCACGACTCCGAGAATGGTGCGGGACTGGCCGCTCGAGCGATGCACGTCGAAGCCCTGCTCCACCAGAAACCCTATGACTTGCTCCACCGCTTCTTCGCTGGTGTCTGGATTCATCACGACGATCATGGCGAGCGGCGCAGCCTAGCAAACCCCGGCGGCGACCCCAAGGACCGTCAGCACGACCCGTTCCGCGCAAGCCGTGCAGCCCAGGCAGCCGGAGGAGGTGGCCACCGCCGCACCCAGCGCTCGCGCCGCATGCCACTAAACCCCCGTTCTTGCTACGGGAAGGAGGTTCTCGGTATAAGCCGAGCGTGAGAGAGGCCGTCAATAGCGCCGCCGTGACCTTTCGCGGCAACCAGGCGCGCCACCGGCACGGGTGGCTGCGGCTCACGCCCGCCTACTCGGTCCAGCTCGTCGAGCGCTTGGTGGGAGAGCTGCCGGCCCGCACGCGAGTCCTCGATCCCTTCTGTGGCACCGGCACGACGCTTCTGACCTGCGCCGAGCAGGGTCTGTCGTGCACGACCGTCGACTTGAACCCGTTCTTGGTGTGGCTGGCCAACACCAAGGCCCGCGAGTACGCTTCCGCGGACTGTACGCGCGCCCGAACGCTGGTGCTGCGCATGGCAGAAGCCAGCCGCCGCGCCGCGCCCCGCGACCCTTGGCTGCCACCCATTGCGAACATCGATCGCTGGTGGCACCGCCCGACACAGCTCGCGCTCGGCCGCGCCTTCGCCGTGCTCGCGCGTTCTCAATACTCGCCCGCTGTGAGGGATCTGGCGCGCGTCGCCTTCTGCCGCGCGCTGATTGGCAGCGCCAACGTTAGCTTCGGGCACCAAAGTATGTCCTTCAAGGTGAACGGCACTCTCCCGACTTCCGCGGTCGCGCGGCTGCTCGAAGGGGCCATCTCCGAGGTGAACGAGGGCGCGCGCGTAGCGCTCACGAAGCCTCGGGCCGGGGCGCTGCTCGGAGACGCCCGATCACTCCAGGGCAGCGTGAAGCAACGACGCTTCGACGCCGTCATCACGTCGCCCCCCTACTGCAACCGCATGAGCTACATCCGCGAGCTCAGGCCATACATGTACTGGCTGGGCCACCTGGACGTGCCGGCGAGCGCTGGCGAGCTCGATTGGCGCGCGATCGGGGGTACCTGGGGCGTCGCCACGAGCCGCCTCACCCGTTGGCAACCGCCCGAGCCGACAGCGCGCCTGTTGCCCGAGCTGGTGCCCGTACTGACGGCGATCGCCGAACGCAGCGAGCTTTTGGCACGCTACGTCGAGCGTTATTTCAGCGACATGGCGGCACACCTCGCGAGCCTGCGCCAAGTGCTACGCTCGGGAGCTACGGCAGCCTACGTCATCGGCAACTCGAAGTTTTTCGACGTGCTGCTGCCTACCGAACAGCTGCTCGCCCTAGCGATGGAGCGTTTGGGCTTCGCGCGCGCCCACGTGGAGACGCTGCGTACGCGCACCAGCAAGGCGGAGCTCTTCGAGTTCCTCGTGACGTCCGTCAGACGCTAAGCAACGGCGGCCGAGACCTAAGCCGCCAACATGCCGAACGCGGCGACGCCGCGCTTCCGGAGCGCTCGTCGGAGCGCAGCAATCGCGGCGGCGTCGGAGCCCAGCCGAGCGCCGACCAAGTCTGAAACCCACTCGTCCAGGGGGCGATCTCCACACTCGGTGAGATCGGAGCTTTGACCCGAGAGCAGCCGGCGCCAGGCGTTCGCGCGGACGTCGTCGCCACGCAGGAACCGTTCGAGCTCGACTGCCAGCTCGGGCTCGGCCTGACTCGGCAGCACCGCGCGCACGGCCAGCAGCAACCGATCGAAATCCGTCAGCGTCAGGGGACCCACCGCTACTGCGACCGGCGCCGGCGGTACGGCTCGGTCCGCCGGCACTTCTGGTGCTGCGGGAGCCGGGTAGTGCAGATCGCGTCGGCTCGCCCAGGCGATCGCCCTGGGCCCGCCGCAGGGGTCCACCGCGAGCCAGCCCGGACCGCTGAAGAGCTCGGGGTTGTCGTGGGGAAACTCGGCGCCACCGAATGAGTCGAAATCGTCCAGCATGGGAGTGCGCAGCGTGGCGTGGAAGTTCGGTGCCGGCCAAGAAATCGTGGTCCCACTGCGCCAAACCGGTACCATGGCGCTGATGCCGCGTGCCGCGCTCGGACTCCTCTGTTTCGCGTTGGTTGGCTGCTCGTCGACGCCGCCTCCCCGCTGGGAGACGGGAGGCACGCGGATGATGGTGGCACGCGCTTACTGGGAGCGCGGCGAGCACGATCTCATCGAGATTCGTGACGATGGTCATGTTTACGAGGGCGAAGACATGGTCTTCACCATCGACAGTGTGGGGCGCGTCGTGGACTCCGACTACGCGCCCTTCGCCCTATTGTACGACGACGGCCGGCTGCTCGGGCCTGACGAGACGGAGCTCGGGCGCGTAGGCCTCTACAACGCCTCACCTCCCGAACAACGCTACGCCTGGGTAACCGTGGGCCCCGACGGCCGTGTCACGTTCTTCGACGAAGACGGGGAGCAGCACTTCGGCGGCACCTGGCGCGGCTGCGGCGGTCCCATGGCTCGCACCTGCACGCTCGTGACCCACGCCTTCATGCTGCGCGTGTTCCTGGCGCGTAGGCATTCGGGCCCGAGCTTGGGCGTCGGCATCGGGATCGGTCTGTAGCGCCCTCAGCGCCGCCGTTTGCCCCGCGTCGACGGAGCGCGCGCAGTGCGTTTGCGCTCGGTTTTCTTCGGCTTTCTCGGCGCTGTCCCGCGCTCGGTCGCACGCTCGGGCTTGCTGTCGCGCCCGCCCTTGGTCCACTCGAGCTTGCGGTTGCCGCGGCGCCCGGGCGACTCGCCGCCGCGGAAGGCTTCGGGTGGGGGAATCCGGCGCGCATAGACGACCCGCCGCAGCACGGCCACGTCCTCGATCACGACCAGCACCCGGTCGCCAATCATCACCTGGTCGCCCGAGCGAGTGCCGACCACGCCGAGCTCGTGCTCGGTGGCTTCGTAGCGGTCCGGCCCCATCGACTCGTAGCGCACCAACACGTCGAGGAAGGGGTCGTCGAGCGCGACGTACAGGCCGCTGCCCACGACGCCGGTTACCGTACCCTCGAACTCTTCACCCACGAGGCTGCGGGCAAAGAGCGCACGATACAGGTCCACCACTTCGCGCTCCACGTCGATGGCGGCGCGCTCTCGCACGCTGGCGGCAGTCGCCGCAGCACGCAATGCTTCCACCGCTGACGCGCTGGTGTCGGGCTTTTCGCCACGGAGCAGCCGCTTGACCGCGCGGTGCACCTCGACGTCGGGGTAACGCCGGATGGGCGAGGTGAAATGCAAGTAGTTCTCGGACGCGAGCCCGAAATGGCCGATGTTCACGATGTCGTAAACCGCTTGTTTCAAGCTCCGCAGCAGGAGCATCTCCAGCACCGGCTTCTTCTCGTGGTCCGAGATCTTCTCGAGCCAGCGGCTCACGCCGTTGGGCTCGAGCATGCGGTCGAATTCGAAGGGCACCCCCAAGATGTGCGCCACCTCACCCAGCCGCTCGAGCTTGGCTTCGTCCGGCTTGCCGTGGACCCGGTAAACGGCCGGGGCGCGGCGTTGAGTCAACCATTGCGCCACGAGCTCGTTCGCGAGCAGCATCAGCTCCTCGACCATTGCATATGCCCGCTTGACGCCGGGATCTTGGGCGCGCCGTTGGATCGCCGCCGGAGCGCCGGTCTGAGGATCGATGACCACCCGCGGCTCGGGCAGATCCAAATCGAGCGCGCCGCGCTTCATGCGGGCCCGCCGCAGCTTGCGCGCAAGCTCGTCGAGCACCTTGAGATCCCGCACCAGCCTTTCGGCCTGCGCGCTGCGGGGTGCCAGGTCCGAAAAGCCGAGAGAGCGCGCGACCCCGCCGTAGGTCAACATTGCGCTCGACCGCATGATGCCTTCGACGATCTCGAAACGCTCCACCTTGCCGTGCTTGTCGAGGTCGGCGATCACACACAGGCACAGGCGATCGTGGTCGGGTAGGAGTGAACACAGGTCGGCGGCAAGCGCGGCCGGCAGCATCGGGATGGCTCGATCGGGTAGGTAGATGGTGCAGCCGCGCGCGACCGCCTCGTCGTCGAGGGCAGATCCGGGTTGCACGTACTCGCTCACGTCTGCGATCGCTACCCACGCCCGGTAGCCGTCGGGAGTGCGCTCGACCCAGATCGCGTCGTCATGATCGCGCGCATCTTCTGGGTCGATGGTGGGCAGCGGCACGCTCCGCAGGTCGACACGTCCCGCGGGCGGCAGCGATTTGAGGCGTGCCGCCATGCGTTCTGCCTCTTGCATCGCAGCGTCTGGGTGGGTCTCTGCGATCTGCTCCCGCACCAGAATTTTGGCGACTTCGGTGTTGGGATCGCCTGGCTTGCCCAACACCGCGATCAGCTCGCCCTCCGCGTTTTCATCGGCGAACTTGGGAAACCTGGTGATCTTCACGACCGCGGCGTCACCCTCGTCGCCCTCCACCGGAGTCGATGTGACGACGATGGGTCCGCGCACCCGCGTGTCGTCCGGCTCGAGCCAAACGCTCTTGCGGCGTTTGCGCAGCACGCCCGCGATACGCGTGCTGCGCCGTTGCAGGATTTCGGCGATGCGCCCCTCGACACCCCGGGCGGTGCGCGCGATGACTTCCACCCTCACCCGATCACCGTGCAACGCGCCCCCGATGCCGTCGGGCGCGACGTACACGTCGTCCTGGCCGGCTGCCGTCACGAAGCCGAACCCACGCGGGTTTACGCTGAGCACGCCCTCCCAACCGTTGCCTGGTTTTCCCGTTTCGAAGCCAGCCTTGTAGCGATTACCGGGCAACTTGCGGACGGTCCCGTCCAGCGTGAGCTGCTCGAGCAGCTGCAAGAAGCGCGGGTACGCGGCGTCCTCCACCTTGCAGCGGGTGGCGATCTCTCGCGCGTGCATCGCTCGGGATACCTCGTTCAGACATTGAGCGACTTCGCCGCGGGAGGGCAGGGGTTTGGCCATCCGGCCCCTCATAGCGTCACGGACGCGACCCGTCCCGAGCAAATCCGCCGGCCGGAGCGCATTCCCGACAAAAACATGAGATTCGACTGTAGCCAGGTCCGTGTGCGGATGACGGCAACGGCGCGTCGGCCTATACGTCGGGCGGTGAACGCCCGCTGGCTGCTCTGGACAACGCGCGTGCTCTTGGTGTTCGCGCTGGGCGTGAGTGCCGCTCTCTTGGCTGACTACTCCACAGCCGAGCCCGCGTTCTGCGCCGCAGGTTCCGGTTGCGACACGGTGCGGCGCAGTGGGCTCGGTTACATTCCCATCCCGCCGCTGGCAACGTACATCCCCGTTCCACTCGTGGGCATCGTCGGCTTCGGTGCGGCGCTCGGCGCGACGTTGCTCGAGGGCTGGCGGCGGCGCCGCCGCTGGACCTTGGGGCTGCTGGCCGCAGGCGCCTTCCTCGCGCTCGCCCTGATCGTGGTGCAGGCGCTGGTGGTGGGGGAGTTCTGCTCACTCTGCATGCTCGTCGACGTGGCCGCGCTGGCCGCCTGCGCCGTGGCGGTAGCCCTCTCCAAATCAGGCTGGGAAGCCAGCGCCGCCGAGGAGATCAGCGGAGCGCCGCGACATTATGGCCTGCCCCCTGTCGCCACCTGGGCGGTCCTGGCCGCGCTCGGCATCGCCGCACCCTACCTGTGGCCGTCGCTGAGGCCCGCGCCACCCGTGCCGGCGAAGGTCGCCGCCTTCTACCACGCGGGCAAAATCAACGTCGTCGAATTCGCCGACTTCCAGTGCCCATTCTGCCGGCGCCTGCACGCTCAACTGAAGGCGATCGTCGGCGACTACCCGGGCCGGGTCAATTTCGTGCGCCTGCACATGCCGCTGCCGCGTCACGAGCGCGCGCGACCTGCGGCCCGCGCAGCGGTGTGCGCTGCGCACCAGGGTCAGGAAGAGAAGATGGCCGACTTGCTCTTCGCGGCTGAAGACCTGGACGACAAGGCGATCTTGAAGGGTGCCCAGGGACTCGGGCTCGATCTCGCTGCCTTCAAGCGCTGCCTCGGGGATCCGGTCACCGACCGCACCATCGATGCACAGGCCACCATCCTGCGTGAGGCTGGCTTTCAAGGTCTGCCCACCACCTACGTTGGCGCCTTGAAGATCGTCGGCGCGCAGCCGGAAGAAGTCTTCCGCGACGCCTTCGATCAGGCCGCGCGCGGCGAAGGTGCGGAGGGTGTCCCCGGCTGGCTGTTCTGGGCGGTCGTGGCGCTGCTAGCAGGCACCACGCTCTGGTTCGGTCGGTTCAAGGGCGCACCCACACCCGCCACCCCCAGTGGAAGCGCGCCGGGGGCGCGCGGCGGTGCTACACTCGACGAGTGACCAGCGCAAACGGATCGATACCACCCCCGGATGCCTCTCCTGAACCGCGGCAGGCGCCCGATCAAGTTCCCTTCGAGACCTTCGTTGCGTTGCCCAAGACCGACCTCCACGTCCACTTGGACGGGTCGCTGCGGCTCGACACGATCCTCGATCTGGCCAAGGCTGGAAATATCGACTTGGGCGTGACCAGCGCCCGCGAGCTCCGACTCGCCATCGGTTGCGGTCGCCATTTCGGGTCGCTGGTCGAGTACCTGCGCGGCTTCGAAATCACGCTCAAGGTGATGCAGACCGAAGAGGCGCTCGAGCGCACCGCCTTCGAGCTGGCTGAGGACGCCCACCGGGAGAACGTGCGCTACATGGAGGTGCGCTATTCACCAATGCTGCACACGCAGCGCGGCCTCAAGTTGACCACCGTGGTCGAAGCGGTGCTGAACGGCCTGCGCCGCGCCCGCGAAACCTATGGCGTCAAAGCGAACGTCATCATCTGCGGGATCCGCAATATCTCACCCGAGTCGAGCTACCAGATGGCCGAGCTTGCCGTCGCCTACAAGAACCGCGGCGTGGTGGGTTTCGACCTGGCGGGCGCGGAAGCCGACAACCCGGCGAAGCACCACAAGGAAGCCTTCCAACTGGTGCGCGACAACAACATCAACTGCACGATCCACGCGGGTGAAGCCTACGGCCCCGAGTCGATCGCGCAGGCGATTCACGTCTGCGGCGCGCACCGCATTGGCCACGGCTGCCGGCTCCGCGAACACGGCGACCTGCTGCATTTCGTCAACGATCACCGCATCCCCCTCGAATGTTGCCCGTCGAGCAACGTGCAGACCGGTGCGGTGCGCGACTTACACAGCCACCCCCTCAAGTTCTACTTCGACCTCGGTCTCCGGGTGACGGTCAACACAGACAACCGTCTGATCACCGACACCAGCATGTCCAAAGAGCTGTGGCTGGCGCACACGGCAATCGGGCTGCCGTTCAACGAGATCAAGAGCCTGATCGTCGCCGGGTTCAAGTCTTCGTTCCAGCCCTTCCACGAGAAGCAAGCGATGCTGCGGCGGGTCACGGCCGAACTCCGAGGCTTCAACGAGCAAGGCGAGCGCAACGAAGCGCCGGCCGAAGCGTCCCATCCAATCGCATCCCCGCGCTCGATTCCGGCCGAATAGTCCCTTGGGACGGCGTGCACGCTCGGGATCGAGGGCCTGGCGGCTAAGCGGCTGACACGCGTGGCGACTTCGGGCTAGTCTCTCCAGCGGGTGGCATGAACTCGGAAAATACGTTGCGACTCCAGAGGTTCTGCGGGCACGAGGTGTACGCAGTCCAAAAGGGGGAGGTCTTCGTCAACCTGCCCCACGAGGGCGAGCTAGCCATCCTGCTGAACCTCGAGTTCCATTCCGGGGCGCTGATCGAGTGCACGACGCCCGATGACGAACGCGGCGACGAACCCAGCATCGAAGTCAATCTCCCGATTCCGTCCCTGATCGCCAGCGAGCTCGTGGGGAAGACCGTCCGCGTCAAGAAAGCCCTGGATCGAGCGCGTGACACCTGGAATCGGATCTACGTGTTCGAGCACGAAGACCTGCGGGAGATCGCCGCGACCTTCGTCGAGGCCACCGCGGAGGACTGCCGTCTCTCACTAACGGCTCGCACACAAGATCCCAATCACTACGATGGTAGCAAGCCTGAAACCATCGTGAAGCTCGAAGGTTGGTTCCCGCTGGCCAAGCTCGACGAAGCCGCTAAGTCGATGGCTCGGCCACCGGCTCCAGCGAAACCCGCTTCGGCGAAGCCCGCATCGGTTCGACCTGCGTCCATCAAGCCCACGGCCGCAGCAGTGGCCGCCGAGACGCCCGCAACCGAGAAACGCGCCACAAGGCCCAGCCCCAGGCCAGTCGAGCCGGCGAAGCAAACTTCGACGCAGCAGCCCACTCCTACTCGCGCGAAGCAGGGCTCCGCCAAAAGGCCGACTCCCGCGAAGAAAACCGCGCAGAAGCTCGCTCCGAAGCCGACCCCCGCCAAGCAGACCCCACCCAAAAAAGCCCCGAAAAAGCAGCCCTCGAAGCAGGTCACCGCGAAAAAAACCGCGCGGAAGCTCGCTCCGAAGCCAACTCCCGCCAAGCAGGCCCCGCCCAAAAAAGCCCCGAAAAAGCAGCCCTCGAAGTCCACCCGGCAGACCCCGGCAAAAAAGCGCGCCTCCAAAAAGGCCGTGCCTCGGAAGCCGGCGCGCACGGCGACCGCGCGAAAAGCTTAGCCCGCTAGAAGTGGATCTCGTCGCGCAGTGAATCCGCAGTGGCTTGGTTCAGCGTGTCTACGGCCCTCTGGATTTCTTCGGACTCGGCGTCGGGCAAGCGCACCAAGAAGCGCACGTAGAGGTCGCCCTGCTTGCTGGCGCGCGCCACACCCTTGCCTTTCAGGCGTACGACCTGACCGCTCTGTGCGTGGCGAGGGACGCTCAGGGTCACCTGCCCTTCCGGCGTGGGGACACGCACCTTCGCCCCGTTGTAGGCTTCACCGACGCTGATGGGCAGGTCGAGGTACAGGTCGAGCCCATCGCGCTCGAAATGGGGATGCGGGCGCACGCGAATCGCGATGATCAGGTCGCCAGCTGGGCCACCCAGGCGCCCCGGTGCGCCGTGCCCCGGAACGCGGACCTTGTCCCCATTGTCGGCCCCTTTGGGCACGCGTACGGTCACCTCCTCGCCACCATCTTGCAGGGTGAGCTTCAGCTTCGCGCCTTCGAGCGCTGCGGCGAAGTCGACGCTGACCTCGCTGATGACGTCACTACCCTTGGCGGGCGCGTTCGGCCGCGCCCGGCCGTTCCCACCAAACAGATCCCCGAAAAGGTCGCCGAAACCCGCTCCGCCCGCGCCTGGGCCACCGGCCCCTCCGAAAAAATCTTCGAGGTTCTGCGGCTGACCGCGCCTAAAGCGCGCACCTCCGCCCGCCGACGCCCGGCGGTAGGCCCGGTACGCCTCGGCGTCGAAGCCTTCTCGCAAGCCGTCTTCGCCGAACTCGTCGTAGAGCTTCCGCTTCTTCGGATCGCTCAGCACCTGATTGGCGTGATTCACGGCCTTGAAGCGCGCCTCCGCGCCCTTGTTGCCGGGGTTCTTGTCTGGGTGCAGCTTCCCTGCGAGCGCACGATAGGCCCGCTTGATCTCCTCGGGCGAGGCGTCCCGCTTCACGCCGAGCTCTTCGTACAGATCTTTCGCCATTTCAGCCCAGTTCAAGTTAGTGACGCGGCGCTTCTGGTGCAAGGGCCGGTCCGAAATCCGCTCTTACCGAACACACCTAATACTTCCGTACAGCCCGCCGCTGCGGGTGGGGTGCCGAAGCCTGGCGGAGCCGGCAGCGGATGGCCAGCGAATCGACATCCGTGGCCGCGGGGGCGCTCGCGAAGTCGGGTTCGAAGCGGATATCGTCGAAACCGTTGTAATAGAGCAACGCCTCGAGCTCCGCGGGGAAGAATTGCCGCTGCGTCAGCGGCACCCGCCAGTACTGCCGGTCCTTGCCTCGAAACTCGGCTACCACGGTCAGGATCTGGCGCACGGGATCGTACGCGAAGACCTCCGAGTAGCGCAGGGTCTCCCCGGTCTCTGGATCCCGAACGGGCGGGCCTTTGTAGCGCCGGCCCGAGTCACCCGAGAGATCTTCGGGAGCGGGGACCGAGACGTCGAGCACGAACTCGCCGTCATCGCTCAGGTGCTCGCGCACTCGCGCGAAGAAGGCCTCGATCTCAGCGAGCGAGTACAGATGGAGAATGACGTTGAACGGCGCGATCACCAGCTGGAAACGCCGCCCGAGCCGCACCCGGCGCATGTCGCCTCGAAGCGCCTCCACGCGCGCTCGCACTTCGACGGATTCGCGTGCCAGCCGCGCTTCGAGGTCGCGCAGCATGGGCTGGCTCAAATCGACGCCCGTCACGCGCACACCGCGACGCGCCATCGGCAGGGCGATGCGACCGTTGCCGATCCCGTACTCGAGCACCTCGCTCACGGCACCCGCCAGCTCCACGTAGTAAGCGATGTCGTGCTTACGCTTCGAGTACGTGCGCTGGTAGTACGCGGGGTTCTCGTAGTGAGCCAGCGAGGCAGCGTCGCCGGCGCGTCCGACGCTGCGCGCGGCGCCCATGAAGCGGTCGTCTCCTCAACGCTGTGAGGCGTTCAGCTCGGAGATGTACTCGACGCAGACTTCGTGACTGTCGCGATGAAAGTGGACCTTGCCCTGGGCGATCTCGCGCAGACTGATGACCGCCGCTTTGTTCTTGGCATCCACCAACGCCGGCGCGCCCTTCATCAGGTTCCGCGTGCGATGCGCAGCCAACACGACCAGTGCAAAGCGGTTTTCTTCCTTCTCAAGACAGTCTTCGACAGTAACGCGAGCCATGAACCAACCTTCACCTCGGCGGCGCGTTCGTGTCATGCACGAGGCCGCCGCATCTACGGGGGAGGCGGAACGTAACCAACACGAGGTGGCTGTGCAACGTTTCGCAGTCGTACTGAACGCACTTCAAGCCCAATTTTGAGCAGTGTCGGCAATTGGTGGACGCACACAGACGACCGTCACCACCGCCTGACCCGGCCTTCTGCCATGCGCGCGATCGGACCGGCCGCTGAGCCCAGAGTCCCCAGCGGAAACAATGTGTTTGCCGTAGGAGCTCCCGGGGACGTCTCGGCTGTCGCTTTCCAATTGTTTGTTATTACTTACCTTTTTTCCAAAGTTGTGGGACCCGAGCGGAGGCGGGGCGTAGGGCGACCCTTCCGGACGGGACCGGCGGGCCGAATTCAAGTCGGTTGACAACCTAATGATCCGAGCCATTGTCCCGTGACCCGAAGGGGTCGCGTGGGCGGCGGGAAGGCGGCAAATCGGCAAGGCGTCACCCCGGAACCCCACAACCCCGGGAAACCAGCTGAAAATCTACCGTGGCAAAACCGCTCGTCATCGTTGAGTCCCCCGCTAAGGCCCGCACCATCGCTGGCTTTCTCGGGAAGGACTTCGTCGTCGAATCCTCCATCGGTCACATCCGCGACCTGCCGCGCCGAGCCGGCGACATTCCCCCGAGCTACAAGCAGCTGCCTTGGGCCCGGCTGGGCGTGGACGTCGAGAACGACTTCAAGCCGCTCTACATCGTCGATCCCGAGAAGAAGGAGCACATCAAGAAGCTGAAGACGCTGCTCAAGGGCGCCGATCAGCTGTACCTGGCGACCGACGAAGATCGCGAAGGCGAGTCGATCGCCTGGCACCTGCTCGAGGTGCTGGAGCCGAAGGTCCCCGTCAAGCGCATGGTGTTCCACGAAATCACGCGGCGCGCGATCGACGAGGCCATCAACAATCCGCGCGAGGTCGATCGACGTCTGGTCGACGCTCAAGAGGCGCGCCGCATCCTCGATCGTCTCTACGGTTACGAGGTGTCACCGGTACTGTGGAAGAAGGTGATGCCACGCCTGTCTGCCGGTCGCGTACAGAGTGTCGCGACGCGCATGGTGGTCGAGCGCGAACGCGAACGCATCGCTTTCACGCCCGCGAGCTACTTCGACATCGAAGGTAAGTTCGAGACCAAGAAACAACCCGCCGAGAATTTCCAGGCCACGCTCAGTTCACTCGACGGCGAACGCATCGCCAGCGGTAAAGATTTCGGTGACGACGGCAAGCTGAAGAAGGGCGCCACCATCGTCGATCGAGCGACCGCAGAGGCCCTAGCGAAAGAGCTGCCGAAATCCCAGTTCAAGGTCTCGAAGCTAGAAAAGAAACCCAACCGTCGCTCGCCCGCTCCGCCATTCATGACCTCGACGCTGCAACAAGAGGCGTCCCGCAAGCTCCGCTTCGCCTCGCAGCGCACCATGCGCACAGCGCAGCGGCTGTACGAGAACGGCTTCATCACCTACATGCGTACCGACAGCACGACGCTCGCGTCGTCCGCCGTCGCCTCGGCGCGCCAGCAGATCGAGCAGATGTACGGCCGCGACTTCCTGCCGGATCAGCCCCGCGAGTACAAGAACAAGGTCAAGAACGCTCAGGAAGCTCACGAGGCGATTCGACCCGCCGGAGACGTATTCCAGCTACCCGAAGCCGTAGCGAGCCAGGTCGGCCCCGACGAAGCCAAGCTCTACGAGCTGATCTGGAAGCGCACGATCGCTTCGCAGATGAAGGACGCGCTCGGTCAAACCGTCAGCGTGCGGATCGACACCAAGACGCAGAGCGGGCGCGCCGTGGAGTTCGCGGTGACCGGCAACACCATCACCTTTCCGGGCTTTTTGCGCGCGTACGTCGAAGGTAGTGACGACCCGGCGGCCGAGCTCGAGAACCGCGAGCGGCCGCTGCCCCCCCTGGAGCTGGGCGAGACGCTCAGCGGCAAAGCTTTCGAGGCGAAAGCCCACGAGACTCAGCCTCCCGCACGCTTCACGGAGGCTTCGCTGGTGCGCCGGCTCGAAGAACTCGGCGTCGGGCGCCCGTCCACCTACGCCTCGATCATCGGGACGATCCAAGACCGCGGTTACGTCTGGAACAAGGGATCGGCGCTGATCCCGTCGTTCAAAGCCTTCGCCGTCATAGCCCTGCTCGAGAAGCACTTCGGCGACTTGGTCGACTACGCGTTCACCGCGCGCATGGAAGACGACCTGGACGAAATTGCGAGCGGTGGGCAGAACGCGGTCCCCTGGCTGAAGCGCTTTTACTTCGGCAACCCGGGGCAAAGCGACAAGACTCTCGACTCGGGGCTGCGACAACTCGTGGCCGATCAACTCTCCGAAATCGACGCGCGCGCCATCAACACGCTGCCGCTCGGGACGGACTCGATGGGGCGCGAGATCGCCGTGCGCGTCGGTCGTTTCGGGGCTTACCTGCAACGGGGCGAAGAAACCGCGAGCATCGCCGACGATCTGCCGCCCGACACGCTTACGGTTCAGCTCGCGGAAGAGCTCCTGGCGAAACCGAGCGGTGACCGCAACCTCGGCACCGACCCCGAATCTGGTCTGCCCGTGCTCGCCAAAACCGGTCGCTTCGGCACCTACGTGCAACTGGGTGAGCCCGAAAAAGGTAGCAAAGAAAAGCCTCGTACGTGCTCGCTGATGAAGCACATGTCGATCGACACCCTCACGCTCGACGAAGCGCTGCAGCTGCTCAGCCTGCCGCGCGAGGTCGGGGTCGACCCCAGCGATTCGAAGGTGATTACGGCCCAACTCGGCCGCTACGGTCCCTACATTTCGAAGGGCACGGACAGCCGCAGCCTCGAGCGCGAAGATCAGGTCTTCACGGTAACGCTCGAGCAGGCGCTCGCGATTTTCGCTCAGCCGCGGCAGCGGCCCAAGCGCGCCCAGGCAGAGCCAATCAAAGAACTCGGAACCGATGCTGTCTCCGGGCAGGTCATCACCTTGCGAGAAGGCCGCTTCGGCCTCTACGTCACAGACGGCGAGACCAACGCGTCGCTGCGCAAGGAAGACAGCGTCGACAGCATCAACAACGAGCGCGCTCAAGAGCTGCTCCAGATGCGCCGCGACCGCGCGCCCGTGAAAAAGAAGAAGAAGGCCGCCAAGAAGGCCGCGCCGAAGAAGGCCGCCAAGGCCGCTTCCCAAGCCGCCCCGAAAAAAGCCGCTCCCAAGAAAGCCGCCAAGAAGGCGGGCGCCAAGAAAGCCAACGGCAAGAAGGCATCCGCCAAGAAGGGGGGTGCCAAGAAGGCCAACGGCAAGAAGGCTGCCAAAGCGGAAGCCAGCTCGACCGCGGCCGAGGGCGACGGTCGCCAGCGGCCTTCGAAGCCAGCTTCTCAGCGGGATTCGTCGGCTTCGGTGTAAGCGGGCTGGCTCAGGTGCCAGCGGGCTGGCTCAGGTGCCAGCTTTCAGGAAACACGTCTCGAGGCCGCAGCTGTCCTCGAGGCACTCCACGACCTTCGCTCGGGCCGCCTTCTTGAGCGACGCCACGCCTTTGGCGCAGTGGTCGACGTCCTGCCACGGGCCCTCCTCAGGCGGATCGCAGCGAGCGAACAGCTTCTCGCACACCTCGCGATCGGGGGGTGCCACGCAGACCTGCTCGAGCCCCCGCTCGAGGCACTCTTCGATCGACTCGCAGCGCGAACGCCGGTTGTTTTCGACCAGACACTGAACGATCGCCGTCGCGACCTTCGGCTTGAGGGCGGCGCCCAGCTGTTCGCACAGGGGACCGAAGACGGAGCCGCAGGCACCGCTCTGGAGCTCGCCGCAGCCCGGTTCACTCCCGCTCGTGTCGTCGCAGGGTGCCGCGGGTGTGGTAGCGGCGGCTGCCGGCGCGGCGGGCCCCTCCGTTGCTGGCTTCTTCTCGTCCTTTTTGGGCGCGGGAGCGCTTGGTGTGGCGGTCGCTTCGTCGGTGTCGTCGGAGCCGTCGGCGCCGTCTTTCTCCGCCTCGGCCTCGTCCCCCGCGCCCCCTTCACCCTCGAAATCCGAGCCCTCGGCGCGCGCTCCGTCCGGCGCACGCGAGCTGCCTCCCCGCGACTCGGAGTCAACAGGGCTGTCGAACCCGCCCAAAGGTACTTCCGAGGGCAATCCCGGTCCGCAGCTTGCTGCCAAAGCGAGCGGTAGAGCGAACAGTGACCAAATCTGAAAAGTGCGAGCTGACTGCACGGCTTGGGGATTATGGTCGGCGCCAACGAGAAGCAACAGCCGCTTTCGATGGCCTCGGCTTTTCCTCGACGGCGGCCGGGGCGGGGGTGTTAGTTTTTCGAGCATGCGAGGCAAGCGGAAGCAGGGGTCCCGTAGGTTTCCATGGCCGTTCGTGCTGGTGGCCCTGAGCAGCGCGGCGTGCGGTTCACCGCCGCCGACGAATGCGCCGTCGACCTTGCCGCCGCCCCCATCTGCCTCCGCGAAATCAGCGGCAAAGCGCACCCCCGGCACCGAAAGCCTGGAGATCGTCGCAGCGCACGTCACCGCGGCTGACGTCGCGATCGCGCCCGACGGCAAGTGGCTCGCCTTCAACGCCCTCGGCCATTTGTACCGCCTCTCGGCCAAAGGTGGTGACGCCGAGCAGCTGACCTTCGGCCCTCACTACGACCGAGAGCCGGCCGTTTCGCCCGACGGCCGCCGCCTCGCGTTCGTGTCGAACCGAGGCCCAAGCGGCGTGGCCAACCTGTTCCTGCTGAATCTCAGCACGGGGGAGACTTCCGAGATCAAGGGAGCGACGCACGCATCTCAACCCTCGTGGTCTCCGGACGGCAAGGCACTCAGCTTTTTGAGCCGACCACCCACGGGCGGTACCCAGGCGCGCTGGGTCGAGCTCGGCGCGGGGCGCATTTACACGCGCTCCGAACCCGGGCCGATCGAAGCCGTCGGCTTTCTCGATGATGGCCGGCTGGTGTGGTCCGCGCGCGAGCCCGGGGCCGCTACGAGCCAGCTTCTGGCGCTGGACAAGACCGGAAAGGCGACGACGGAACTCAACGTGAAGGGTGCGGTCGTCGACATCGTCCGCGACCCCGAGAGCGACAGCATCTTTCTCGAGGTGCTGCCGGCTCCCGGCGGCGGTCCCGCCGATCCTCAGCCCACCAGCATCGTGAGCGTGCGGCTGCCGGGAGGCGACCCCAAGCCCGTCACCAGCGTGGAACCTGCGGCTCCGAATGCGCGTTTCAGCGCCCAGGGCGGCCAGCTCTGGCTGTGTGAACGCGGCACGCTCTGGCAGGTGGATACGGGGACCGGCAAGAAGCAGCCGTTGCGCCTCTCGCTTCAGGCCTCCCTCGAGGTGCTGCCGCATGCGACGCCGCGCTGGAGTCTGCCCGCAGCGGGACCGATGGCGCCCACCGATCCCCGCGTGATCCCGAAGAGCGGCGAGCTCCTGTTCACGGCCGCCGGCTTTCTCTGGCACCAGGCCAAGGACGCTACCCGGGCGAGACGGGTGCTCCGCGATCTCGACGGCTTCGAATGGGGACCCGCCGCGCCCTCACCCGACGGCACCCGCGTGGCGGTGCAGGTCACCCAGGGCTTCAACCAGGAGCTTCGGGTCATCGAGCTGCTGAGCGGCACCACCGTGCGCACGCTGGCGACCAGTGATCGCACCGTTAACTTTCAACCCGCTTGGCACCCGAACGGCACGGAACTGGCCTACGTCGCCCCGGTAGCCGGAGTGCCGCACATCCACCTCATCGATCTGCCTTCGGCGAAGCGCTCGACCTGGGGGACTCAGGGCAGCTGGCAGCCGACGCCACACTTCTCCGGCGACGGGGCCTGGCTCTATTACAGCGACGGCGGCCAGGTCATGAAGCTGCCCCTGAAAGCGACCGGGAAAGTCGTGCCTGTCCCCGTCACCAGCTTCGCGACCCCCTTCGACCGCGCGCTCGTGGCTCCCGACGGTCAATCGGTCGCCTTCGGTCGCGGTGACGAGCTGTGGTGGGCATCACCCAAGTCCGAGTCGGTCACCATCCCCGACGAAGGGGCCATGATGGTGTCAGCGACCGGGGGCCGCGATTTCAGCTTTGCTCCGAGCGCTAGCGGCACGGCCCCAACCTTCGTCTACGCGAGCGGCCGCCAGGTCCTGCAACAGAGCGTGGCCACGGACAGGAAGGCCATCGCGTCGCTCGAGCTACCGCCTTCGGCGGATGAACCCCTGCTGGTGCGCAACGCCCGCCCCATCGACTTCGAGCGCGGCCGTTTCAACGATCCAGTCTCCATCTACATCGACAAGGGCCGCATCCAGTGGATCGGCGCCGAAAAGGACCACAAACCGACCCTGGAAGCTCGAATCCTCGACGCCGCCGGCCGCTTTGCCCTCCCGGGCCTCATTGACGCCCGTACCCGCCTCGCCCCGCGCTCTACGAGGAGCGCTCCGGCTGGCGTCGCGCAGCTCGCCGCCTTCCTCGCCTTCGGGGTCACGACCGTGCTGGATGTCGGGAGCGACCAGGCGCTGAGTCAGGGCTGGACCGACCGGCGTCGGGTCTGGGGCGCTGCCGTCCCCCGGATTCTCAGCCACCCCAGCATTATAAAAACAGTCGCGTACTCAAACGGGGGCGGACCCGTCCTGACCGAACAGGCGCTGCGCGAGCGAGTACGGGCCGCGAAGGCGGAAGGCGCCCACGGCCTCCTCGCAGCCCCGGAGCTCTCGTGGCCACTGCAGCGCGTACTCGCGAACGAAGCCGCCAAGCAAGGTCTCGTCATTTCAGGCGCGGGCCACGACCGCGAGCAGCTCGTCCTCGGTGCCCTCCTCGGCCATTGGTCAGCGCCGGGCCTCAGCGGAGCCACCCCCATCGCGAACGACCTGGTGCAGCTTCTCGCCAAAACCCAAACCACCGTGGTGACCTCGCTCGCCGCTCCCTGGGGCAACCTCGTTCTCTTCCGGCAAGAGTCCGAACGCCGCAACGACCCCCTGCTGGCGGCCCTCACCTCCGCGGCCGAGCGTAGTCACAGTCCAGACTGGGCTCGCAGCCTCACCCCCGAGCTCCGGCAGCAAGCCTACGATCGCACCGTCGGGGGCTTTCAGCTCGCCCACCATGGGGATGTTCGCATCGCGGTCGGCAGCGGCACGCCCGACGCCGATTGCTTCTACGGCCACTGCCTCCATACCGAGCTTTGGCACCTCGCCCACGCGGGCCTCACCCCGCTCCAAATCCTGCGCCAAGCCACGCTGGGCAACGCCGAAGCGCTCGGCACGGCGGAACACTTCGGCTCCCTCGCACCCGGCAAATTCGCCGATCTGGTCCTGCTCGACAAGGATCCGCTCGTTGACATCCACAACACGCTCAGCATCGCCTACGTCGTCAGCGAAGGTCGTACGTTCCAGCGCGGAGCTCCCCTCCACATAGCCCCGCCCCCCTCCGCCGTCCCCAAGGACAAGCTCTGACTGCCAGCTTGGCAGCGGCCTGACAATCTGGCGCCTTGAAGCCTCTTGCCAGGCCGGCAGCAAGACACTATCTCGACCGGCGGAGGCGTGGCCGAGTGGTCGAAGGCAGCGGTTTTGAAAACCGCCGTAGGGCAACCTACCAGGGGTTCGAATCCCTTCGCCTCCGCCCAGCCGCCCATTGAGAGGGCGGCTGTGTTCCCTTCGCCTGACCGAACTGCGGCCCGGGGGAACCCGGCAGAGGTCGGAGCTCGGCCTCGATCTGGGCATTCGGTGGCGTCTTTATTTGGCTTACAGGATTTACTCGAACGCCAACCCACCGCGCTGCGTCTCAGGGCTGCGGGGACCGTGTTACTCCCGGTAGCGTGGCTAGCTCGCTGGCAGGCTCGAGTGTTTCCATCGAGATGAAGGTGACGATCCCCATAGTGTCGTCGCTCTCGCCACCGCTCGAGGCCAAGGAAAACGTCGGGCCGAAGCGCCCCCGCACGCGCACGCGAGCGCCTGCCGCGGGTAGCGGGTTCGGGATCTCCTGACCCCAGAAAGCGTCGTGCGCCGGGTGACCGCTATCGAATTGCCGGATGGCGTCGTAGATTTGTGCGTAATTCGAGGCGAAACCCATGACCTTCACCGACTCGGCGCGGGGCGCGTCCGGGCGATCGCCGAGCCAGAACGCGGGGACGGGGGCGGAGCAGTCCTCGGGATCGGCCTGGCCGGTCTCGTGCACCGCGCACGCGGGCGCGCTGGATAGGTTAGTGGCCACCACGTAGCCAAGAACGGTGACGGGCTCGCCCGTGACTGCGCTGCGGTGCTGGCGGCTCCGCAGCAAATAGCCAAGGCCCCACACCGTGTACCCGTCGTCCACCTTGATCGGTTGCTTGCGCAGCTCGACCGTTGGCAGCTCTGGGCCCGCCTCAGGATCGGCAGGGGGGCACGGCTTCACCGGTGCGATCACCACGCCTGCGTGAGGCGGCGCCGCTGGAGGCGCCGTCGGCTCGCTCGCGCACGCGCAAGCAAGGGCACCCCATAGCCAACCCGCCGAACGATGGAGGGCCGTCATTGCGCGTAGCCCATGACCCAGAGGCTGGCCCGCAGGCACTGTTCCCTGTAGTTGACCGCAGAGTCTCCGCGACACGCCGCCTCGTAGAACCGCTTCATGAACGTGACCACCTTCTCCTGCACCTGACTGTTTCGTGGCGGATCGGTGTTGGCGTAGGCCGCAGCGAGCTCATAAGCGAGCGGAGCCGGGCCTGCTGTCGCCAGGGGCTCCGCCTGCTCGAGGTAACGCAGAGCGCTCGGGGGATCGTCCCCTTTCGCTGTCAGATCTGCGAGCAAGATCAGCAACGGAAAGCGGGCCTGCGCGTGCTCACCGTTCACCGGCGCGAAACGCAAGGCCTCGCTCAGCACCGCCGCCGCCGCTCGATCTTGCCGGTAAGCCGCATACAACTCGGCGAGGCGCTGGTAGTAAGCGGCTCGCCGCGGGTCGAGCTCGATCGCCCGCCGGTAGCGCTCCTCGGCGAGCTCTTCGTCGTCCGACCACAAGGCGACTTCGCCGAGCAGGAAGTGGCAGTCGGCGAATTTGGGATCCAACTCGATGCATTTGTCGAGCGGCTCCTGCATTTCCCCGACTCGCACCCTATCGTGCGTCGCCTGGAGTACGCGCATGAGATTCAAGGCGCGGCGGTGCTGGTAGTCTGCGTTGTCCGGCGCGTACTGGGTCAAACGCCAGGCGACCGCCGCAGCGTAGCCCCAGCGCCCTTCCCGCTCGTACGCACGCAGCAGATCGACGAGCGCCGCCCTGTCGTTCGGATGCGCCCTCGATCGATCCTCGTAGAACGCCAGCGGCTCGGTGAGCGGCCGAATCTCGTCCTGGGTGACTGCCCCGGGCGCCTCCACGCATTCGGTGGACGCGGGGACCGGACCAGGTGCAACGGGGCGTGGTGCAGTTGGGCCTGCCACCGGCTGCGCGCCGCAGGCCAACGTGAACCCGCCTATCCAGACTGCCCGAAGCCGTTTCACGGGCGGGAATTTAGCACGTTACTCGGACGGGAAGGAGCGTGGGCGCGCCACCGGAACCCCGGGGTTCAAGCGCGAACTGCTCGCCCATCAGCCGGCACAGCCGGCCGCTTCCTGATCCGCCTTCCTTCCAGCAAACGAGTCAGATTCTGCGCATCGAACGGCGCGTGCACCTTGATGTCGTTGTCGAAGTAAACGAACACTTGTCGCGGCCGCGGGCGCAGCCCGCCGCCGCTCACGCGGGGAGGAGTCGCAGGGGCCTCACCGCGTGTCCACGCGCGAATACGCGACGCCCAGGTAGCGAGCTCCCGGACATCGTACCCACTCGCGTAGAGCTCGCTCGAGCCATGCAAACGCACGTACACGAAGTCGGTCGTGACGTCGCCAAAGCACGGGTAAAGCCCCGCTGTGTCGGCGATGCAGTGGGCAATTTCGTGGCGCTGGAGCAGGCGCACGTACTCGCGATCGCGAAAGCTTTCATGGCGAATTTCGCAGACGTGACGCACTGCCTGGGCCGCCAGTTCGCTCGGCACGTCGACGACGCTGCGGCCTGCTACCCGCTGATCGTGGTTCTGAGCCAGCCGAGCCGCTTCACCCAATGTACGCGGAAGCTGCTCGAAGAATGCGTCTAGCAGCCCCGGATCGTACACGGTCCGCGGCGGCAATTGCCACAAGATGGGACCTAGCTTTTCGCCCAAGCACAGCAACCCCGATGCGAAGAAGTTCGCGAGCGCTTGCTCGGCATTCCTCAGTCGCAACATGTGCGTGATGTAGCGGCTGCCCTTCAGCGCGAACACGAACCCCGGCGGTGTGTCGGCGTACCAGCGTCGAAAGCTCGAGGGACGCTGCAAGGAATAGAAGGTGCCGTTGACTTCCACGCTCGAGAAGATGCCGCCGGCGAAAGCAAGCTCGCGCGAGTGCTTGAGCCCTTTCGGATAAAACACGCCGCGCCAGGGAGCGTAGTTCCATCCAGAAATGCCGATCCGCACCTCGCGCTGCATGGGGATGATCCCAGCAATGATCGTGCCTATCGGAGGGTGGGTCACCCGCTGTTTGCGCCGCCCTCTCGCCCCGCGATCGCATGCTACAGTGAGCCACGCATGCTAGCCCATGCCGCGATCCGTCAGGCGTTTGCTGCCTACTTTTCCGGAACGGTCACGCTGCCGCAAGCGCCGCTGGCGGTGCGCGGTCAAGTGACCATGGCTCGCTGGAGCGTGAACTACCTGCTGAGCGAGAGTGACGGGCGGCCGTGTCTCGACTTTTACGCAACGAACCGCTTCACGAACGACCGGCACGTCCGCATTCACGAGGACGGACGCCTCGAGCACCTCGACGCTCCGCTAGAGCTTTTCATCCACGATCCCAAGGTGCCTGGTGATCGCGAGCGCGCCGAGCGCGCCTACTTCGAGCACAACCGCAGGATCTACGAGCTGCTTCGGTCGAAGGGGTTACTCTGAGCTGCCGAAGGACTGCTCCTATGGCTGTTCAGGCCATACCTGCGGGGTCGAGGGTCAGTTTCGTGAATGGAGGTCAAGTCGTACGGGCCGCGCATCCCAAGGAGCGCGCGCGATCCGCTTCTCGTATGGAGAGACCGGGGTTCACGGGGACCATCGAGGGCAGCGAGTTCACCACGAGCCTCGCACGAGCCAACGTCTTTCAAAGCAGTCGCAGGTACCGGGTGCACTACTTCAAGCGATCGCGTGTCGCCGTCGGCGCGAGCCGATATGACCCCGGACGCGCGTCGCTCGGCGCGTCGAGGGCCAACGTCAGCCGAGGTCCAGGTTCAGCTCGCTGGTCATGCCCGCGAAGGCTTCATGGAGCGCGCGCCGGCTCTCGAGCTCCAGATCGGTGGCAGCAGCTTCTTGTGGCGTCTGGCCCGGTTTCGCAGCGATCTCCTCGTGGCTCTGCGCGAAAACCGGCGCGGCGCACACCAGCTTGCCGCTACGGAGCTCGAACAGGCCCAGCGTGCCCTTGAGCTCTCCGCCGTGAAACCCCTGGTCATCCGCCTTGGGCGCCCGAAACTCGTAACGAATCGCGGCGAGGAAGTCGTGGCCCTTCGTGAGCGTGAGGGCGTCGAAGGCGGCGTCGGTCGCCGATTGCTGATCCGTGACCGCGCCGGTCGCGCGTCGATCGAGCAGCACCTTCGAGACGAAGCGTGCCAGCGGCAACTTGGGATCGACGGGCGCGCCCTTCGCCGTCAACGCGAGCGCTGACGCGTCGATGAAGGGAACTTTGCGGCTCTGGCTCTGGGCGATGGCGCTACGGATCGTCAGATCAGAACAGGGGCCCGGCTCGAGCGTGCCTAGCTGCGCGTGGATCCGCTGAAAGGTTTGTTCCAACGTGCGCGCGGGTGCCATCTGTTCATCCAGCGCCGCGCGCGCCGTGGCGGGGTCGTGCTCCTTGCAGGCGGCACTCGCGGCCGCGATCAACGCGAGCGCGACTAGTCTGAATGCGGCCTGTCTCATGCGGCACTGTCTTGCCGTAGGCCCGGCCGGGCGGCAACACCCTCGCAGATCCGCCTGTTTCCTCGCCCGGGGTTCTCCGCCGGCGCGTTCGGCCACGGGGCAGTCTGGAGATATTGCCGTGTTGCGCGGACCTACCTTGCCGATCGCTGTGTCCGACTCCAGCTTCCACGGTAGAGTGTCTCGAGTAACAGCGTTCCTTCGCAAGTGGTCGCGCTGGATCGCAATCACCGCAGCCGTGGTCGCTGCGTATCCTGTGATCACGACGCTGGCGCTCACATCAGGCTTGGTCGAACGCCTGATCTCGGGCGACGACGTGAGGGTCGAACTCGAGAACCCGGCCTGGACGATTTGGCCGGGCTCGTTGCATGTCAAGCGCATCGGCGTGTACGTGAACGGCGACACGCAAGTTACGCTTTCCGTCGCCGACGCACGGGTGGATGTCGAGCTGATGGAGCTCTTGCAGCGGCGCTTTCACGTGAACCGGTTGTCCGCCAACGACATTCGCTTTCGCCTACGGACGCGCGTTCCGGAATCGCAGAAGACCGCGCCTTACGTGGCAGCGTTCCCGCCCATGCCGGAACTCCCGGGTGACACGGGCATCGTGCGCGAACCCGACGAGAAAGAGAAAGAGAAAAACGACGACGACAAGCCCAAGAAGAAGAAGTGGACCGTGCGCATCGACGGCATCGACGCGCGCGCGAGCGAACTTTGGTTCCTCCAATACCGCTACGTCGGCCAGGGCCGGGTCCGCGGCGGATTCATGAAGAGCCCGGAGCGACTCTACGTCGACGACTCCGTCCAAGAGCTGTCACCCGGGAGGCTCAGCTTCGGTGAAAAGCACGTCATCTCGAAGAATTTTCGGGGTCGCGTGCGGGGTCACATCCCCGAAATCGATCCATCCGATCGCGGCGTACTCGGCATCTTCGAGGTGGTCGACGCCGACATTCAGCTCGACGGCGACCTGGTCTCTCTCGAGCACTTGGGCGACTACGTGGAGGGTCTGCGCGTCACAGGCGGCGCCGGACCTTTGAGAATCCGCCTCGGCATGCAACGGGGCAAGCTCAGCCGCAAGACCGAGGTCGCTTTCGAGACCGACGACATCCGCGTCTTCGGCGACGGCTACGCTATCAAGAGCGACTGGGAGCTGGCTGCCTTCGTCGGGGGGGCGCCCGACGCAGCTGGTGATCAAGACGAGCTGCCGCGCCTGCGCTCCCGTGCCGAGCTCAGCACGCTGTCCTGGGCTCGAGGCAAGAGCTCGCCCTTCACGCTTCAGCTCCACGGGCATGAGCAATCAGCAGCGCTGAGCTCCACGCAGATCGATCGACAAACGGCGGTCGGAGACTACCGGCTGCGCTTCCCCAACATCACCTCCTCCGATGTCGACGACCTCGACAACCTGCTCGGCGACGAGCGCCGCGTCGAAAGCAAGCGCGGCAGCTTGCGCGGGAGCCTCACGCTCACCGAGAGCGAACGCGGCTCGCTGCAAGGCCCCGCGCGCCTGCGCTTCGACGGCGTTTCTGTTCGCTTCGGGGGCATCGCGCTGGCCGGCACAGGCCACCTGGCGGGCTACCTCGATGTGGATCTCGACGCACGCGCCGCTGCGCTCGGCAAACTCTCAGGGGAGCTACGCCCCGTCAGCCTCCACGCCGGCGACGTTCGCGTGAATGACTGGTGGATGCGCCTCGAAAGCCCGCTCGTGAGCGCCGTCGGCTGGCCCCCGGAGCGAGTCACGACCGACCTCTCCATCGTCGCCAAGAACGCCGAGCCCATCCTGCAAGCGCTCGCCAAGAAAGACGAGGTGCCCGATGTCGTGGCCGACCTCGTCAGCCTCGACAATCTCAACGTCGACGCGAAGTTCCGCAAGCACCCCGGCGTCATCGACATCGTGCTCGACGAGGTCCAAAGCGACGTCCTGGATCTCACGGGTCGAGTGTACGTCGGCGAAAAGCAGAGTCGCGTCGCGCTCGTCGTCGGCGGCAAGCACGTCTCCCTCGGCATCTCCAAGAACGGCGGCGACACCGAGCTCGAAGCCCAGGCCGGCGCCGAATGGCTCAGAAACAAGTTGCGCAGCTTCCCACCGCTGTCCGATGGAGCGCGATCGCGCACCCGCTGATGAGCTGTCCCGACGTCGGGACACTTGAACCAACCGTGGCTGACGCACTGTCGCCGAGCCCGGCGAGGTGACAAGTTTGCCCGCAGAGAGTTGCGATGGCTCTGAAACTCATTTGCACCCGCGCGGCTCGCCCGTTACCTGCGCAATTCGCTCGCACGGCCGGAATCAAGCGTGAACCCACGCTCGACCCCACGAAGCGCTACGAGCTTTTCCGCGACTACCTCAAGCATGAGGACGGGCTCATCAACAACCGGTTGGTGTGGAGCCTCACGATCCAGTCCTTCGCATTCGCGGCGTTCGCACTCGTCAGTACGAAGGGGAATCCTTCCTTGGGCGCTGGCGACGTGCTCCAGGCGCTCGCCACGTGGGGTATTCCGCTTTTTGGAATTTTGATCGGCCTGGCAGCTGCCAGTGGAATCTATGCGGCGCACAGGGCGATCCAACATTTGCTCGTGGCGTACCACAGAGCGGGCACACACCCCCCCAGCTTGCCGATGCTTACTGACGGCGGCAGCGATCCGGCCGTCCCCCTGGGCACGCTCGCGTCCCTGTGCCCACCCCTCGTCGTGTGCGCGGCCTGGAGCCTGATCTTCGCCTCTTCACAATGGCACCTGGGCAGCCCTGTACTGGGTGTGATCGGAGCCGTGTGGTTCGGGATCGGTGTGTATCTGGTGCACTGTCTACGGCGGATCATGACCGCAGCTTCGAGCGACACCGGCGAGGCTTCCAATGCGCTAGAATGACGGGCGTGTCGCCAGCGACTTCAGCGCCTTCTACAACCTGCCGAGTCGCATTTCCGTTCCCATTGCTCGAAATTCGCCTGAGCGGGCTTCGAAGACTGCCAGCGCCTCGAGGAAACGGTCTACCAGCCGATCGTCAGCGCGAGAAGGGATTCAGTGACTATCGATTCGAGGAGGACGAGTAGCCAATGACCCAACGCCGCAAGCTCAAAGTTCGGGTGCGCCCCGGCAAGCAGCAGCCGACGCCGACCTCAACGCCAACCCGACGTAAGCGCAACCTGCTGCAGATCCTCCGCCGGCGCGGTTGGTCCGTCGAGCTCGCTGCTAGCGTTGGAAAGCTCCTGCCAGCCACCCTCGCCAAGCGCTATCCGATCCTCCCCGCCGGCGTCGAAGCCTTCCTGACTACGCTCGACATCTGCGTCAGTCCCAACGAGAGCGCGTGGTTTCTGACCGCCCGCGACTTTGCGCGCAAGCGTGGCTCGGGGTTCCACTGGAACGAAATCGAGCTGATGATGCTCGAGGATGCTGAAGGTGACCCGGCGCAGCAAGCCGAGGTGCGGTCGTTTTGGGACGGGCACTTCCCGGTGATGCTCGCAGTCCACTCCGACTACGACTACCTCGCAGTCCGGCTCTCGGACGGCGCCGTCGTTCACGGCTTCGCTCCCGAGTGGGGCTCCTCCAAGGTGGCCCGCTCGTTTGCTGCGTTACTGACCGCGCTGGCGACCGAAGCCGAAACCCAGCGCGATCGCTATCCGTGGAAGCTCTTCGTGGGCAAGAGCTGCGTCGAGGACGACCCCGGAACCTGACGCTGGGTGCTGGCACGGGGGCTCGAGGCGTGCTCAGGTTGGAGGGCGCCATGGGCAACGTCGTCAACTTGAACAAGTTTCGCAAGCGCAAGGCGAAGGCCGAGCGCAGCAAGCGCGCCGAGGTGAACCGCCGCTTGCACGGCCGCACCAAGGCGGAACGCGCTCGCGATGAGCTGCAAAAGCGGCAGCTGCAGCGCCAAGTGGACGGGGCACGGCTCGAGCGCCCCCCCGGCGACGGAGATTCGGCCGATGAGCCGCACCCGACGCGCCGGTGATCTGACGGGGGCAACCTATCGGTGTGGCGCGGCGGAATGCGCCGGGGCGAGGCGAGGATGCCAGATGACACCAGCCTGCCGTCGTTTACGCGCGAGAATCAGCGGCTGGCATGGCACGCCATGTGCAGCTGCCTCGGTCCATACGACGCGAGGTAACCATGCCACAGGATGCAATCTCTCTTCTGAAGCAACAACACAAGTCGACGCAGGAAACCTTGATGGCCCTGACGAATACTACCGAGCGCGGCATCAAGATCCGCCATGAGCTACTGGCGAAGCTGAGGAGCGAGCTGACGCAGCACATGCTGCTCGAGGAGGAGATTTTCTACCCTGCGTTCAAGGCCGCCGTGGAACGCAAGAAAGACAAGCGCCTGTATTACGAGGCGCACGAGGAGCACAAGGCGGCCAAGGCGGTGCTCAAAGATTTAGCCCGTGCGGACGCGTCATCCGTCGCGTTCGGGGCCAAGGCCAAGGTGCTGAAAGAGCTCATCGAACATCACGTCGAGGAAGAAGAGAACGAGATGTTTCCTCGCGCACGAGAAGCTTTCACCAAGCAGGAACTCGTGGAGCTCGCTGAGCGCATGCAGGCGCGAAAGCAGGCCATCGAGAACGGTCGAGCGTGGGACCGAGTGGCGAGCTCGAGCCATCCCGCCGAATAACGGGAGGCGTCCCAACGTCGGGACGATCGCTTGGCCACGAGTGAAAGCTTTGGAAGCTGTTCGAGGTTGCGGCGTAAGCGAGGGTGAGCTCTTCTACTCGCGGAAGGTAGCCCCCGAACTTGTCACCTCGATTTTCGATACTCGTGTTTCTTTGTGCAGCGACCACGACCGGCTGCAACCTCGCCAAGAAGATCGCCGACCTCAGGGCCGAGAAGGACGCCGCCACGCCCGCGGCCTCCGGCAGCGCCGCGGCCCCGACCGCACCCGCTCCCGTAAGTACTGCTCAAACACCCTCGGCCTCCGCGAGCGCGGCCGAGGCGGCGTCCGCGTCCGCCAGCGCCAGTGCCAGTGCCAGTGCAGAACCCGCCGCGTCCGCCGAGACCACGAAGCCCGAGGACATCATCCCGACGTGCTCCAAAGAAGTGGGCGTGGATCGCGCCCGCACGCTCTGGCGCGACTGCCTAGCGGCGTCCGCCGACCGTAGCCCGGACAACCTTCAGAGGGAGAATTGCTTCGCCAATCAATCGCGTTCTTGCTCCCGACTGCACCACGGTATCCAGAACGGCTGCCTCACGGGCGAAGCGCCCGCTTCTTGCCAGGAGTACTTGAATCGGCTGATCGACGTCACGTGCAACATCAAAACCGTCGACTGGAAGAACCACCGGTACCCGCAGGGCTTCTTCAAGATTGCCGGGCAAGACGACGACAACTTCTGGGAGATCAAGGCCGGGGCGAGCAAAAGCCAGGTGCACCAAGTGCGCCTGAATCAGATTCTGCACGCCGATCTCGACGGCGATGGCTCAACGGAGGCGTTGGTTGGCGCGGACGTGCAACCGGACGACGCCCGGGCATCCATTACCTCCTCGATGGTCGCGGTCTTCGAGGGCGACGGGCAATGCAACATCCGGCACCGCGACTCCATCGCCACCGTTCACGGCGCGACGACTAGCGTACTCAAGCCACCCGTGTACTCCGTGGAAAGCGATCGACTCGTCGGCGTCTGGGAGGAGTTCGATCCGAAGAAGACCGAGGACTTGCTGAAGATCCGCACCGAGTGGACCCTCAAGGACAACAAGCTGAAGGAAGTGCGGAAGAAGATCGACCGGGTTGCAGGCGGCAACGGCGGCACCGCTCCGAGCGATCCGAAGGACCAAGACAAAGACGAAGCCAAGGCGGACGAGCCGGCGAAACCCACCGATACGGCCGACAAAGACAGGGAAACGAAGCCCAAGCGGAAGAAGAAGAAGGACAAGGCCCAGTAGGTAGGCGCCGCGCGCTCACTGCAGCTGGGCGAGCCAATCCACGCGCCGCTTTTCCTTGTCGGCGAGCTTCTTTTCCATGGAACTCACGAAGGCGCGTTCGCTGGGGATGTCGCGGAGTTGCTCGAGCAGCGTGAGGGCGCTCTCACGGTCACCGAGTGCGGCGAGCATGACGGTTTGTTCGCGGGCTCGGGTGGTGAGCACGCCAAGCGTGGCGAGGTCCGGGTAGCGCGGGTCGATGGAATCGAGCACGCGCGCGAAGGCTTGCTTGCCCTGACTGAGCGCGGCGGTGCGATCCGAACGGCCCAGGGCGTGGGCTTCGAAGCGCATCCAGAAAGGGTGCGGCAGGACGTGCTCGAGCAGGCGGCGGTCCCAGCTCGGGTCGAACTCGAGGAAGAGCGGGCGCGCATCGGCCAGGGTCGAGAGGGCGTACTCGCCGGGTCTGCCGTTCATGCGCAGCTCGCGCACCAGCGGGGCCAGGTGCGGTTCGATCTCGAGCAGGCGCGCTGCGGTGTCGCCGCGATCGAGGAGCGGGAGCGGAACCACGGTAAGGTCGGGACGTTCACCGCGCGCGACGCGCGATGCCCACAGGCGCCAGGCAGCGGGCTCGGAGCGCACCATGAGCAAGCTATGCGGCGGCAGACTGCTCAGGGCCTCGTCGGTCCAGGCTTCGGCGGCACCGCGGGTCTGCGCCTCGGCTTGCTCTCCCGACTCCTCCATGCGGACGAGCACCAAGGTGAGGCCCGCGACGATCACGAGAGCTTGCACCGGGCGCGCGAGCGGGACGCGGGCGCGCTCGAGCGCGAGGCCGGCGACTTGCGCGCCGACGGCTGCGGCGATGCCGAGCACGGCGAGCGCCAGCAGATCGACCGCGCGCCCGGTGAGCGGGCCGGCCAGCGTTGGGGCTGCTGCGGGGAGCACCAGGTCGAGCAGCGGGAACACGGCGAGCGGCAAGATCCAGGGGCGCGTCCGGGGCCGCGAGATGCCCCAGCCGCAGCCGAGGGCGGCCGCGGCGAGCAAGGGCAGTCCGAGCGCGTCGAGCCAGGCGTCGAGTGTACCGGAAAGGGGGAGGGCGGTGTCCGCACCGGAGAGCCGGGCGAGCTCGGTGCCCCAGTCGCTCCAAATCCCGCCGCTGGTCCGCTGGAACCAGAAGGGCACGAGGCCGAGAGCGACGACGCCGGCAGCGCTGCCCGCGAGTTCGAGGAGCTGGCGCTGCGTGGGGAGCTGTCGCAGTAGGGCTGCATCGGCGAGTAAGAGGGCGAGGCAAGCGAGCCCGGCGAGCCGCTGCTCGAGGCAGGCCGCGCCAAGCAGCACCCCGAACACGAGCCAGCCGCGTTCGTCGAGGCGGAGGCGGAAGCGCACGGCGGTCGCGAGGAGCACGAGGGTCACCGCGACCGTGGCTCCGCCAGCTTGCGTGGCTTCGGCCTGCCACGCGGGCGTGAGCACGACGCCCCAGGCGGCGATCAGAGCGAGCACGGGAGCCAGGCGCTCGGTCGGCGCATTCTTGTCGAGCAGGCGCAACGCGAACTCGTAGATCAGGCGGGCTGCGCAGGCTGCGCCGAGCGCGCTGGGCAGGGCGGCGCGGAGTACCCGCCCCCCGAGCGGGAGCAGCGAGCTGACTTGCGCCAGCACCGCCGAAAGCACGCCTTCCGCTCCGATCGGAACGAAGCCCAAGCTACGGACGATCGCGACGTCGTTGCGCCACTGGCTGGCGGGCGAAAGGCCGGCGATCGCGACGAACAGCGGGACGACGACGGCGAGCCAGCGGCAGGTGCCTCGCAGCCAGTGCGGGGCCCCAGGGCCACCCAGGGTGACGCTTGCAGGGGGACTCACCGCACCTTGCCTGCCATTTTCGAGGATTTTGGCCCACTTTCGCGCACCACTTTGCGAGCAACGGCCAGGCCCGCGGCTCGGCATGCGGTGTGCGGCGGCGACGCAGGGGTGGGGAGTTGAGCGGGCGGGCCGGGCGCGCTATGACCGCCGCCCCATGGCTCGCTTCATCGACGAACTCAAACGAACCCACGACTGCGGTGCGCTGCGCGCCGCCGATATCGGCAGCGAAGTAGTGCTGTTCGGCTGGGTCGCCAACCGGCGCGACCACGGTCACCTCGTGTTCGTCGATCTGCGCGACCGCGAAGGTCTGACTCAGATCGTGTTCGATCTGGACTCGTCTGCCGAGGCGCACCGGGTCGCAGACTCGTTGCGCCCGGAGTGGGTCGTGGGTGTACGCGGCAAGGTTCGCTCGCGCGGGGAACAGTTCAGCAAGAAAGAAAACAAGATGGTCAGCGCCGCGAACCCCAATCTCGCCACCGGCGAGATCGAGGTCGAGGTGCTCGAGTCCACCGTCTTCAACAAGTCCGAGACGCCGCCGTTCCCGCTCGAGGACAACATCGACACGCGCGAAGAGGTCCGGCTGCAGTACCGCTACCTCGACCTGCGCCGCGCGCCGTTGCAGGCCGCCTTGCGACAGCGGCACAACATCAACCAGGCGACTCGTAACTACTTGAGTAGTCAAGGGTTTTTGGAACTAGAAACGCCTTTCCTCGTCAAGTACACGCCGGGCGGCGCGCGCAACTTCTTGGTGCCGTCGCGGGTCCAGAACGGCAAGTTCTTCGCCCTCGCAGAGAGCCCTCAGCTCTTCAAACAGCTGTTCATGGTGGCGGGCTTCGAAAAGTACTTTCAGATCGTGCGCTGCTTCCGGGACGAAGATCTCAGGCTCGACCGCCAGCCCGAGTTCACTCAGATCGACATCGAGGCGAGCTTCGTCAACCAAGACGATATCTTCTCACACGTCGAAGGCCTGATCTGCGCGGTCTGGCAGGCGGCGCTCGGCATCGATCTCGAGCAGCAGTACCCCGGCGGCAAGTTCCCCCGCATGCGCTTCGACGACTCGATGCGCGACTATGGCAATGACAAGCCCGACCTACGCTTCGGCATGAAGCACGTCGATCTCACGGCGCTGGTGGTCGAGCACGACGGCGGCAACATCCCGTTCTGGACGCCGATCGCCGAAAAGTTCAAGGCCGGCACCTACCGCACCGATCTGCCCGCAGAAATCGTGAAGGCGCTCGTGATTCCCGCGTCCGCAGGGCTCTCGCGCAGCGACGGTGACAAACTCGAGCAGATCGCGCGCGGCATGGGCGCCGCTGGTCTCGCGCGCGCGAAGGTGGGCGAAGCTGGCGAGTGGACGCAATCGCCCCTGGCCAAGACGGTCAGCGATGCGATGCGCGTCGCCATCAACCAGGCCGTGGGAGCCCAAGCAGGCGACGTCATCCTGTTCCAGTTCGGCAAAGCCTCGCTCGTGCACACGGTGCTCGCGAACCTGCGCGTGCACCTCGGCAAACAGCTCGGTCTGATCCCGCAAGTCGGTCACGGCAACGCGTTCCAGTTCCTGTGGGTGGTCGATCCGCCGCTGTTCGAGTACGACGAGGATCGCAAGGGTTGGGTCGCGGCGCACCACGCGTTCACGCGCCCGCACGACGAACACGTCGAGCTGATCGAGACAGATCCGGGCCGCGTCCTTTGCTACCGCTACGATCTGGTGCTGAACGGCTTCGAGATCGCGGGCGGCTCGATCCGCCTCCACGACCCCGAGGTGCAAGAGCGCGTGTTCAACGCACTCGGCATCGACAAGGAAGAAGCGCAGCAAAAGTTCGGCTTCTTATTGTCGGCGTTGAAGTTCGGCGCTCCCCCGCACGGCGGTATCGCCGTCGGCATGGATCGCCTGGCGATGCTCCTCGCGGGCCGCGAGAGCTTGCGCGACGTGATCGCGTTCCCCAAGACGCAGCGCGGCTCCGACCAGATGAGCGACGCCCCGAACCTCGTGGCGCCGGAGCAGCTGGTCGAGCTCGGCATCCGCGTCGTCGCCAAGAGCGAGTAGCTGGAACGGCTGCGTCGGCTCGGGCCGCCTTGCGCGCGTTCGGCACTCGACATATGAGCAGCCCGCATTAGAGTTCGTGCAGGACTTGCGAGTCCGTGCGGCCTTTCCTTTGTTGGGGAGAGAGCATGACGGACGGTCGAGCACGCGCTCTAACGCTATTCTTTGAGCGATGGTTCGAGCAGCTCCAAACCACGTTCGTCCCCCGTCGCCCTAAGACACTCAGCACGTTTGCCGCTCTCGATGAGCCGAGCGGATTCTGCGATCCGCATGGCGAGTAAGCACGCTGCGTGCCTCCGACCCACTCCACGACGCCATCAGGCTACGCGGCGTTGCTCGCGCCAGACCCGGAAAGTCGTCTGCTCCTGCTCTGGAGCGGCATGGAGCGCATGACCGCTGGCGCGCGAGGTTTCGAGACGGCCCTCACATCTGGAAGGCGCTGGGCTCCAGCACGCCGGAGCAAACTGGAGCGCATCTAGCGGAGTATCACGAGCAATCTCGTGAACGTGTCTCTCGACAAGTGGCACGGATCTACCGGGCCCGAAACAGCATTGCGCACGTTGGGTCCGGGTCAGACCGCGTGCGCGACCTCGTCTCCCATGCCCATTTCTATCTAACCCAGTTGACCGCAATCTGCGTGCATTATGGCGAGAGGGACTCAGCTCGTGCACAAGACCTCTTGCTACATCGCTTGGGTCAGTACCGAGTGTTCGTCAAGCTCTTGAAGGCGGGTGACCCTTCGCTGCTGAGCGCGAAAAACCTACTTCGGCCGTCGAACATCGTTGTCTGACCTGGCCCACGACGACGAATCGTGAGCGTCCCATCATAATTTTGTGCCCGAGGTACAGGCTGCCATTCCCCTTGGTATGCCTGACAACCACTGCGTGCCACTCGGTCGCACACCTGTCGAGGGAGGCGCTCCAGCGTGCCTTGACCTGTGTTCACGGTCGCATTCACGATCGTGGGAGCCATGGGCGCGCGGATCCTCATCGTCGACGACAGCCCCACGATCCGCAAGGTCGTCTCGGCGATCCTCGAACGACGCGATTACGAAACATTGGCCGCGCGTGACGGCCAAGAGGCGCTGTCGACGCTGGCGTGGCGCTCCGTCGATCTGATCCTGTTGGATTTCGTGATGCCACGCATGAACGGCTACCAGTTTTGCCGCGAACTCAGGGCCAACGAGAAGTTGAAAGAGCTACCAGTCATCCTGATGAGCGCCAAGGCGGACAAGATCCGGGGGCAGTTCGTGCAGCAGACCGGCGCCATCGACGCGATCACCAAGCCCTTCGATGCGCGCGGCCTGGTGGCAGTCGTGGAGCACGCGCTGCATCGCACCAAGGAGGGGCGGGGGCGGCCCATCCCCGACGCGCAGCACATGCCCGCCGAAGAGCCGCGCGAGAGCATCTATCCAGCCGCCGTACGCATCAGCTTGAGTGACGACCCAGGCCTGCGGCAAGTCCAAGCTTCGCAAGAGGTGGGCAACTACATGAGCCAGCTGCTCACGCCCGAGCTCCGCCGCGCGCACGCCCTGCGCGGTGACGACGCGCTCTTGGGGCGCGCCATCCAGCAGGCCATCACACCCGAATGCGTCACCGAACTCGGTGCGCTGCTGAAGAACATGGAGCTCGGCGAAGAGAGCCACGAAGTACTCTCTGGCGACCTCTCGGTGATCGCGCTGCCCGAGGTGTTGCAGATGTTGCAAATGCAGCGACAGACCGGGGCGCTGAAGCTGATGCAGCGTTCCACCGAGGTGACGCTCTACCTCGGCCAGGGCAATCTCGATTATGCCGCGAGCAAAGGCTTGCCGCGCGAGTATCTGCTCGGACGCTACTTGATCCAAAGCAAGGCGGTGTCGCGCAAAGATCTGCGTAACGTGCTCGAGAATCGGGCGGGCTCGCTGCGGCTCCTCGGCGAAACCTTGGTGCGGTTGCAGCTCGTGACCGAAGAGCAGGTCAAGCGCGCTTTGGTGCAGCAGACTTCGGAACTGTTGTACGAAGTGGTGCGCTGGAAGAAGGGTCGCTTCCAATTCGTGGCTGCCGCGGACAATCCCATCGCGAAGAAGTCCGAGCTTCAGCTCGCTGTGGGCGGGCTCATCATGGAGGGCTTCCGGCGGGTAGACGAGTGGCAGCTGATCGAGGGCAGCTTCGACTTCAATGAGGTGCTGTTCCGCGACCAAGCCGCGATCAAGGCTCTTGCGGAGCGCTCCAAGTTGACCGCACAAGAGCGGGCGGTGCTCGACGCCATCAACGGCGAGCGCACCGTGCGCGAGATCGTCGACGTGATGGGCGGTAGCTCTTTCGAGCTGTGCAAGATCTTGTACCAGTTCTTGAACTCGCGCCTGGTGCGACGTCACGCCGCCTGAGCGGAGCTGGCGCGCGCGCGAACGCGTGGCATAGCTGGCCCTGTGATAGCCTGCACGAACGCCACGCCGCTCGACGTGCCCGACATCGATCGGCTGGCACGACTCGCCGGGCTCGAGGTCGACGCTGCCCGCTCGCTGACCTTGCCCCACGCGCGCCTGTCGTGCGCGCGCGAGCGGATCGACGGACGATTCCTCGGGTTTCTCAGCGCCTGGCACGTCGCTGACGAGATCGAGTTGCTCGACCTCGCGACCGAGCCGAGCCAGCGCCGACGCGGCGTCGCCAGCGCGCTCTTGCAGGAGCTCACGAGCACCGCTGTGAGCCTCGCCGCCAGCGCCGTGTTCCTCGAGCTGCGGAGCAGCAATCACGGGGCGCTTGCGCTCTACGCCAAACACGGGTTTCGAGTGGTCCACGAGCGCAAGAACTACTACCGTGACCCCGTGGAGAACGCGGTCTGCATGCGCCTCGACCTCGATCCGCGCCCGCCCCGAGGGCCAGCGCAGTGATGCGTTGCGCGCTGAGGCGGGTGGGTGGTGCTGCGCTGCTCGTAGGCATGCTCTGGGCTTGCCAAGACGAACCAGAAGAGGCGGAACCTGTCAGCAGCGAGCCGAGCCCCAACGCCAGCATCCTGCCTTCCCCGCTCGCGTCCGCGCGGCCCCTGCCGCTGAAAGATGCGGGCGCACCGGCTCCCGCCTCCGACGCTGCGGCCGCCGGGGATGCTTCGGTGGACTTGGCGACCCCACCGCCGACCTACCTCGAGACCAGCCGTGCCCTGGAGCTCGAGTCGCTCGCAGCCACCGAGACACCCGGCGCTCGGCTCGAGGCGCATTTCACCTGGCAGCCGCGCACCGCGGGACGCGGTGATCCGCGCAGCAGGTTTCCGCTGCGCATCGACTTGTCGGCGATCGGTCGCATGCGGCTGACGGTCGAGTCCGACCGTATGCCGCTGCCGAAGCACACCGAGCTGCGAGCCCGGCTCGACCGCTACGGTCACGTGCTGGTGTGGCCCGACGACGGTGGCTATCGCGTGGTGGCGCCCGGCACGCTGCGCTCCGTCTTCGAAGAACTGCGCGCCGACGTGTCGCCGCTCCAGGCCGCCAAGACACTGCGCACGGGCGGCGGCAAGCTCCTGGGGCTGCCGGTGAACGTCGACACGATTCAGACCGCGATGGGCACGCTGGTGCTGGAGCAAGCGCAAGTCGGCGATCTCGGTGAAAGCGGCGTGCTCTTGTGCCGGATGTTGTCCGAGCTGGTACTGGCTACCCCCGACAACGCCGCGTGCCGCCGCGACTGGGTGCCGCTGAAAGCCGAGTTCGGTTGGGTCGAAAGCGGACGCTTCGGCTTCCTCGTGAACACGCTCGAGCGCGTCACCGATCTGAAAACCACCGACTTTCTCACACCCCCCGAGAAGGGTGGTTTCCGCGACCGCCAGCTGCCCGAGAAGCCCCCGAGGCCCTGGCTCGACGAGGCCGGCCAACAGCGGTTGGAGCCCGGCGCGAGGGTGAAGCCAACGCCCGCCGACATTCCGGCCGACGCGGCCCCGCTGCCGACCAAGGGCCTCGTGCTCGTCAACCACCACGAGACTCCGCGCTACATTCTGATCAACGGCGACCTCACCGGGTGGGTGGCGCCGGGCGCCGAGCTCGCGCTGAAGGGCCTGCGTCCAGGCAGTTACAACGTGGTCGCGCGTGACTTTTTGGGGCTCGAGTCAGAGCAGACGCTCGTGCTCAACACGCCTGGCCGGCGTTGGCTCGGAACCCCGAAGCGCGACGAAGACGCGCTGTAAGGGGGCTTTCAGCTCTAAATCGGCGGTTGCTGCTCGGCTTCGTAGTCGGAGGCGTCGAACTCGCTGTCGCCGTAGCCGCGTTCTTCCATCCGGCGGCGCAGCTCCTCGATGACGACCTCGAGGGCTTCGATCCGTGTCGAGAGGCGATAGTATTGCGCCTCGTCGACCTCCGCGAGACGTGCCAGCCGCGCACGGACGAACTCGCGATCTTCGGGCGAGACCCGCAGCTGTGAGCTGGGCCCTCCGTGGCCGGTGTGGCCGGCGATCGCGTCGCACGCCGCGCCCACCGGATTCAGCCACAGGAACACATGGGTCAAGCACACCTGCCAGTCGACGACGTTTGCCGAGGGCGTGCGCCAGAAACCGCCCATGGTGCGGCACATCACCTCGCCGAAGTACGCCCCGACGGCGTGGGACAGCAGCGGCATCAAATCCGGGCGTCGTTCGACGCTCTCGCGCACGTCGAGCAGGTACTGGTCCAGCACGGGCAAGGTTTCGGTCGAGTAGTCGAGCTGAAATCCAAGCGCGCGTACCACGTACTGTTCACACGCCTCAGCCAGCTCACGCACGTTCTCGGGGGTTTGGACTGACTCCAGCACGGTCTGCGAAGGTAGCATCCTCGCTCGCCCCAGGCCGCCAGATCCGGGGGTACGCCGCGCCGGCTGGAAAGGGTTCCCGCCAATGAGCGGGCAGCACGCGGGCGGGCCCGCCGCCTGTCCCTTTTTTTCTGGAAAACGGACGCCTTTCCGCGCACCCTGCAGGACTTGGCTAGAAATCGGCCCCCAACCCCCTTGTGCCACCCCCTGGCGGCGGAATATCTAACCCTACGTCCGGTTTAGGGCCGGCCGTGCTAGGCTACCTGTTCTCATGCGTCTGGGCATTCTCAGCGATATCCACGCCAACTACGAAGCGCTCAGCGCGGTGCTCGAGGCGTTCAAGTCCGAATCCATCGACCGTTACTACTGCTTGGGCGACACGGTGGGTTACGGGGGCTCGCCGAACGAGTGCGCGGACGTGGTGCGCGGGCTGGTCGAGGCGACGATCCTGGGGAACCACGACGCCGCGGTCGCCGGCCGCATGGACTACTCGTACTACTACGAGGCCGCTCGCAACGCCCTCGACACTCACGCGCAGCTGCTCTCTGAAGAGAACATGGTGTGGCTGCGCGGGCTCCCGTACCAGGTGCGATTGCCGGAACACAACGTGCAACTTTGCCACGGCTCACCCGTGCGCCTGGAAGAGTTCGAGTATATCTTCGCGCCCGAACAAGCGCGCGAGTGCCTGCCCATGTACGAAGAGCTCGGGCACCTCACCCTGATCGGGCATTCTCACCTGTGCAAGGTCTTCGCGCTCACCCGCAATTCGGTAGAAGAGCTACCCCCGATCGACTTCGACCTACACCCCGATCAGAAGTACATCGTTAGCGTGGGCTCGGTGGGTCAACCCCGCGACTACGACAATCGCGCCAGCTACACGGTCTATGATACCGACAAAAAGCGCTTCGAATTCAAGCGTGTCGAATACGATATCGAGACTGCGGCCGACAAGGTGCTTCGCGCCAAGCTGGAACGTAACTTCGCCCACCGGCTGTTCATCGGCGTCTGACGCTTTCCATTCCGAAACCGCGTGTCGGGGCCGCCACCGCGCGAACCCGTGCTACTCTCGCGCCGAATGGGTTCCCGAACCGCCAACACTTTCGGTCGCGTTCAGCAGAGCTGCGCCGGGCTCGCGCTGGCGCTGGCGGTCTTCGGATGTGCGTCGGGGCCGAGCTTCGATGGGCGGGTTTACCAGAACGACGAGTTCGCGTTCCGCGTCGGGCCCACGCCTGACAGTTGGCGTCCGATCGAGGTGAACCAAGCGCTGCTCGCGTACCGCGACGATCAGCACGGGGCCACCGTTGCGGTGAACGGTCGCTGCAACTTGGACGGTGACGACGTTCCCCTGGCTTCGCTAACCCACCATCTCTTTTTGCATTTCACCGAACGCCAGGTGCACTCGCAAAAGCGCATCGACGTCGCAGGCCGCGAGTCGCTCCGGACCGAGATTACGGCGAGCCTCGACGGCGTGCCCAAGCGCTACGTGGTGTACGTCCTGAAGAAGGACGGCTGCGTGTTCGACTTCATGCTCATCGCTGACTCCGACGGGGTCGAGGTTCAACCCTTCGACGCGTTCGTCGGTGGCTTCGAGACGGTGAAGACATGACGGATCAGACGTCACCCGACTCCGTCGATCGGCCCAGCATGGTCGATCGGCCCAGCGTCGGCCGAGCCAGCGTGCTGCCGCCGCCGCTGCCGACCCCCGCCCAGGAGCGGCGCGCGAAGCTCTTGGCATTTCTCAACCACTTGGGTCGCATCTTCGAGATGACGGTCGGCACCTTCCGGGCCGGCTTCCGACGACCTTTCGAGTGGGGCGAGATCGTCCGACAGCTAGAGACGGTGGGGGTCCGATCACTCGGCATCGTCGTCGTGACGAGCGTGTTCGTAGGCATGGTGATGGCCGTGCAGTTCGCCTTTGGTCTGCGAAAGTTCGGCGGGCTCGAATACACGGGCCGCGTGATCGCGCTCACCTTCGCGCGCGAGTTGTCACCGACGTTGACCGCCGTGATCGTCGGTGGGCGCATCGGCGCCGGTATGGCGGCTGAAGTCGGCTCGATGGCTGTCACGGAGCAGATTGACGCCATCCGCGCGCTCGGCGCCGACCCTCTCAAGAAATTGGTATGGCCGCGCTTCGTGGCGTCCGTGATCGTCATTCCCGTGGTGGGTATGTTTTCGCTCTACCTCGGCTTCGGCGGCGCGATGCTGATCGTCGACACTCAGTTCGACATCCCGGCTGCCTTCTTCTACACGAGCGCGCTCGAGACCCTGCAGATGATGGACGTACTGATGGGGCTCGCGAAGACGCCGTTCTTCGGCGCCATCATCGCCCTTACGGGTTGCTACTTCGGAATGATGACTACCGGAGGCACCGCCGGGGTCGGGAACAGCACGACTCGAACGGTCGTGGTCATTTCCATCGCCATTCTGATCGCAGACTTCTTCCTGACCAAGTTCGTGATCTCCCTCTGGCCCGCAGCTGCCGAATAGGCAGCGAGCGACCAACTGCGGCGTGGAATCGCGGGGTTTCACGCGAGGTGGCGGCCGTCCTCACGCCCGGATTCGAGCCGCCCGCTTGACCGGTTGGCGGGCTGCTTCTATCTTCCTCATGAGTCCCGCGAAAGTTTTCCTCGATGTCCACTCGATCCGCACCCGCGGACAAGCCTGACGAAGATTCGCCCCGCCGCCGCGACGGCTTGCTCACGACGGGCGACATGGCGCGCCTCTCGGGCAGCACGTTGCGTACGGTGCGCTTCTACGAAGAGGCCGGTATCTTGGTTCCTCAGCACCGCACCGAGGGCGGCCATCGGCTGTTCGGTGCTTGGGAGTTGAAGAAGCTGGCGCTCGTCACCGACCTCAGGGCAGCTGGCTTTTCCCTCGAGAGCATCAAAGAGCTGCTCGACATGAAGGACACTGCGGCCAGCGGCGCCGAGGCCGTGAACCTGCTCTTGGCCCGCCTCAACGAGCAACTCGCGACGATCACCGAACGCCTCACCGTCTTGCAACGCGTCAAAGACAGCCTGAGCGGAGCGTGCCAGTACCTGGAGCGCTGCAAGGATTGCACCTCGAGTCCCTTGTTCCCCAAGCGCTGCGCGGAGTGCGAACGCTTTCACGGAGACAAGGAGCTCCCGAGTGCGGTGGGCGTATTGTGGAAGCTCGACCGAACCGAGTGATGGCCATTTCGAGACCCGACGCCGAACGGGCCATCCGGGACTTCCTGAAAGCTCTCGGTCATGACCCGACCACGGAAATCCTGCGCGACACGCCACGCCGGGTCGTCGACGCCTTCCTCGACGAGCTCTTGGCCGGCTACAGCGTCGATATCCCGGAGCTTTTGCAGGCGGGTTCAGAACCCTCCCCCGGCGGACGCTCCGGGATCGTGGTGGTGCGCGGCGTGAACGTTTCCACCGTGTGCCCTCACCATCTGATGCCCGCCGTGGGCGCCGCGACCGTGGCCTACGAGCCTGGGCCGCGCATCCTCGGGCTCGGAACGCTCGCGAAGTTGGTGCAAACCTACGCTCGTCGGCTGAGCCTCCAAGAGCAGATCGGCACCAACGTCGTGGACAGCCTGGTCAGCCACGGTGCCGGCGGCGCGTACTGCCGGCTCGAACTGCGGCACAGCTGCCTGAGCGCCCGTGGCGCCGAACAGCACCACGCTTCGGTCGCGAGCACGGCCGCCGCTGGCAGCTTCGCCACGGCCCCCGGTCTGGCAGCGCTCTCACTGGCGCTCGGCTCGGAACCCGAGCAGTGACCCTGGTCGCGATCACCGGCGCGAGCCGCGGTATTGGCCGGGCCACCGCGATCATGCTGGGGCGCCGGGGTGCGGCAGTGGCGCTCATCGGCCGCGAGTCCCCCGAGCTGGCGGAGACGGTCCGCGAACTCGCGAGCCAGGGGGTCAGCGCTACGAGCTTTCACGCCGACCTCGCCGACACCGGGCAAACCGTGGCCGTCGCGCGCCGCGTGCAGGACTCGCTCGGTACCCCCGCGGCCGTCATTCACAACGCCGGCGTCGTCGAGCGTGCCCGCATCGTCGACACCACACCGGGCTCGCTCGCACGCCAGCTGGCGGTGAACTTGACGGCGCCATTCCTGATCACGCGCGAGTGGCTGCCGAGCATGCTGGAGCGGCGCTCGGGCCGCCTGGTGTTCGTCGGGAGCATTTCGTCCACGTTGGGATCAGCGGGGGCAGCCGCCTACTGTGCTTCGAAATGGGGACTCGTCGGCTTCGTGAAAAGTCTGGCGGAAGAAGTGAGCGACCACGGATTGATGGCGGTCGCCGTGCTCCCCGGTTCAGTAGATACCACCATGCTCGCTGGCAGCGGGTTCTCACCGCGCATGACGCCCGCAGACGTCGCGAGCACGCTAGTGCACTACGCGCTCGAGGCACCGCTCGCCCACAACGGCGGTGTGATCGAGATGTTCGGCGTCTGACCCACGAAAAATTGAAGGGCCCGCCACACTCGCTTTTCCGTACCGTTGCTCCCTTCCGGGCCTGGCGGGGTTCTGGCTGCGCTGTTGGCGGACCCACATGGAGTCCTCGAACTCTCGAGTCGACTTAATGCAGGGCGGAGGCTTTGTCCAGCGCCCACCGGGCAATCGCGGGCTTTTTTGCCGTACGAGCCAGCGCCCACGGCGAGTTTTCGGTGCACGGGTGGGCGTTCCGGAGACGAAGAGCCAAACTTAGCGGGTGCACCGTCCCTCTGCCGCCGACACCGAACGGCACGGCCCGCGCGAACCCTCGTTTCGCGTGTCCAGCGGCCAGCTGGGGATGTGCATCCTGCTCGCGTCTCTGACGGTCTTGTTCGCCGCCAGCGTCGCCGGCTACGCCATCACGCGCGCGCAAAACACCACTTGGATCGCGCCGGGCATGCCTCCGTTGCCCAAGACGCTATGGCTTAGCACGGCGACGATCGTCGCACTCAGCGCCACGCTCGAGTTCAGCCTGCGGAGCACGCGCCAGAATCGACTGCTGAGCGCAGGCCGTGCGCTCAGCGCCGCTTGGCTGCTCGCGCTCTTGTTCGTCTTGTGCCAGGTTTTGTGCTGGTTGTATCTCGGTCGCGCCGTCCCAGAGCAAAACACGCTCTATCCGTTCACGTTCTACTTTTTGACCGGGCTCCACGCGGCGCACGTGCTGGCGGGCTTCGTTCCGCTGGCGATCGTCACCAGCAAGATGAACGGCGGTGACTATTCGAGCTCGCGCAGCGCAGGGCTCGAATACTGCGTGCAATACTGGCACTTTCTGGGAATCGTCTGGCTGCTGCTCTTCGTCACCTTGCTCGTAGGTACTTGATGCTGATTCCTTGGTTCATGCGCTCGAAGCTAGGCGCCTGGCTCTTCTTCGTGGGCTCCGCCGCCGCGGTCGCCCTGACGATTCAAACCGGCATCGAAACCCCATGGTTGGGTGCTGCGCTGGCGCTCGGCCTCGGCGTGTTCGCACTCAAGCGTTTCCTCGATCGCCGGCGCATGCGGCGACTGCTCACCTCCGGCAACGTCGCGCTGGTGCTCGAAGCCTGGCACGAGTCCCTGCGGCGCGTCCCCCACTCGGAAACGATGCGCCCGCTAGTGATCGCCACGCTGCTCGCCGCGCACGGGATGCTCGACGGGGCGCGGCGCGCCCTCGATCAAGCCAAACGCGGACGCGCCTGGGACGCTGCGCTGGAACACCGACTGCTGTTGCAGACCCTGATTTCGGCCTTCGACGGGCAGTCCGCGCAAGCGCTGAGCAGCGCGAACCACCTTGCCAGCCTGCCGATCGTGCCGGCGAGCCCCTTCATGCAGGCGCGCATCGCGTCGCTGCGCGCAGCGGTCGTGGCGTTCGCCAAGTCGTTCGCACACCAGGCCGAGGACCGCGACATCGCCGCGCTGAAGCACGCTGCCGGAGAGAACCCGCTCGTCCACTGGCCCATGCGGTATGCGGCGGCAGTCGCCTATGTAGACCTAGGTCAGCCACTGAAGGCGCGCGAGCTGCTCCAGAGCGTACCCAATTGGCCCGAAGACTCCGTCTTCCATCACTTCCAACGAGAGTTAGAAGAGCGTTTGTAGGGGTGGCGTGGGGACGCTAGACTTTGCGATGGTGTCCACTTCCAGGAGAGCCCCTCCCGCGCCAACGTTCGACGTACCGGACCTCGACCTCGGGCCGCCTCTGCCGCCAGCTCGTACCCCCGCTGTTCGGTCCACGGCGACCCGGCCCCGATCGGGCTCTCACCAGATCGGAACGCGCGGACGATCCCCCGCCGGAGCGGAGGCTGACCTCGAGCTGGACCTGGAGCTGGCTGGATCCCTCGAGCTCGAAAGCGAAGCGCCGTTCGCGCGCACCCAACGCCATCAGCCCGCGCCGGGCTATGGCACACTCGCGTCCCTGGACGACGACTTCGCGCTCGACGAGGTCGTCGCGGTCGAACCCGTCGATGCACCCGTCGACACGCGACCGTGGCCGCGAGGACGGGCGAACGACGCAAAACCGAGCAGCGTGACCCCCGAGGAGATCGCCGAGTGCGCGGCTTATGGGAGGGGCACTGCGTTTTACCTCGCGCCTGCTTACGCGTGGCGCGTCTGGAACCGTAAGCACGAGCTCGCGCGTCTGCTGCGTTTCCGGCAGGATGAACTTGCCACACGCGAAGCCGAGCGCGACCGTTTACTCGTCGATCTGACGCTGTCGCTCACGGAGCAGCTCGAGAAACAAGACCGCTTCCAGGCTTTGCTGGCCGAGCTGTCGGAGGCGAAGCGGGCGCTCGAAGGTCAGGAGCAGACGCTGGCAACCACCAACTCGACCGTCAGCCAGGTGATCGGCGTTCACGACGCGGACTTGAACCGACTCGAATCCGAACGAGGGGAACGAGCCAAAGTCGTCGAGAAGCTCCGGCGCGAGCGTGACGCACGGGCAGCCGATCATCAGCGTACGAGCGCCAAGCTCAAGCGCGTGCGGATCGAGCTTCGCAACGCTACCGAGAAGGCCCGCGCCATCGTGGGGCCCGACGGCGGCGCGATGCCCGCGGCGCTGGCTCGCCTGCACTCCGAGCTGAGCGGGACCGAAGCCACGCTGGAGGCCGAGCTGAAAGGCTGCGAAGCGCCGGTGGCAGCGGCGAGCCTGGCGCTCGAAGAGGGCGAGCAGCCTCTCTTCGATATCGAGCGACAAATCGCCGCCGTCCGCGCCGAGAGAGCATTGACTGTCAGGAACACTCAGCAGCAAGTCGAGCAGGAAGTTTCACGAACCCGCAGCGCGAAGGCGAGCTACGTCGGCGTGGCCAAGCGCATCGCCTTCGCCGTGCTCGACCTGAAAGGCGCCATCCCCGTGGATCGAATCCTGCTGGATCGCGTCCAGGGTGCCGACGACCGGGTCGAGGCACACGAAAGGGAGGTCGAGAAGCTCACCCTCGCGCTGGGTGCCTACGACCACGGGACGTACGCGCTGGGTATCAAACTCGCGCTCGCGCCATTCGTCTTCGCGCTCGCGTACCTGCTGCTCCGCGGCTTCTTGTGATGGTCTAAAGGGGTATGTTGCCGTGCTTCTTGTGCGGCAAGCTCTTGCGCTTGGTCGCCAGCACGGAGAGCGCTGCGTGGATCCGGTGCCGCACGTCTCGCGGGTGAATCACCTCGTCGACGAAGCCTAGCTCCGCCGCGCGATACGGGCTCGCGAAGCGCTGGCGATAGTCCTCGAGCAGCTCCGCGCGACGCGCCTCGGGATCTTCTGCGCTTTCGATCTCCCGCCGGAAGATGATGTTGGTGGCGCCCGCGGGCCCCATGACCGCGATCTCGGCAGTCGGAAAGGCAAAGTTGCAGTCGGCGCCGATGTGTTTACTGCTCATCACGTCGTAAGCGCCGCCATAGGCCTTGCGCACGATGACCGTGATCTTCGGCACCGTTGCCTCCGAGAAAGCATAGAGCAGCTTGGCGCCGTGCTTGATGATCCCCGAGTGCTCTTGGTCGACGCCCGGCAGAAAGCCCGGCACGTCCACGAAGGTCACCAGCGGCACGTTGAAACAGTCGCAGCAGCGCACGAAACGCGCCGCCTTGATGCTGGCGTCCACGTCCAACACGCCCGCCAGATGGCTCGGCTGGTTCGCCACGATACCCACGGCCCGCCCGCCGATGCGAGCGAACGCCGTTACCATGTTCTTCGCGTAGCGCTCGTGCACCATGCACAGCTTGCCGTCGTCGACCAGCAGCCGCACCAGCTCCGCCATGTCGTACGGCTCGTGGCTATCGACCGGCACGAAGTCGTCGAGCTGGTGCACCAGGCGCCCCGGCGGATCGTCCGAAAATGTCAGCGGAGGATCCTCGGCGTTGTTTGCCGGCAGGTATGAGAGCAGCGTCCGCACCGCTCGCATGCAGCTCGCTTCGTCTGGCATCCCGAAGTGACACACCCCGCTCGTCGTCGCATGCGTCTCGGCGCCGCCCAGCGCCTCCTTGTCGACCTGCTCGTGGGTGACCGCCTTGATCACGTCGGGCCCAGTGATGAACATGTAGCTGATCCCCTCGACCATGAAGACGAAGTCGGTGAGCGCCGGTGAATACACTGCCCCGCCCGCGCTCGGCCCCAAAATCACGCTGATTTGCGGGATAACACCGCTGGCGAGAGTATTGCGATAGAAAATCTCGGCGTAGCCCCCGAGCGCAGCCACCCCTTCCTGAATGCGGGCCCCGCCGGAGTCGCACAACCCGATCACGGGCGCCCCCACACTGAGCGCCAGGTCCAGAATCTTCACGATCTTCGACGCGTGCGCCGGGCCCAACGAGCCACCGAGCACCGTGAAGTCTTGCGCGAACACGAACACCTTGCGCCCGTCGATGGTGCCGTGCCCTGTCACCACGCCGTCCCCTGGCACGCGCTTCTGTTCCATTCCGAACTCGCTGCACTGGTGTACGACGAACCGATCGAGCTCGACGAAACTGTCTGGGTCGAGCAACAGGTCGAGTCGCTCGCGCGCCGTCAGCTTCCCCTGCGCGTGCTGGCGCGCCACCTGATCGGCGCCTCCACCCGCGAGCGCCCGCTCGTTCAGGGCGTCCAAGTCGTTTGCGCGGTCCCGGAGCTTCGATGCCATACGGCTGAGCCTAGCCCGACGCCAGCAGCCTCCGCTAGAGCCTCGGCAGGTCGATCAGATGCGCCCGCGACACGCTGGAGACGTCGTAAGCGTAGTATTCACGCCGCGGACGGCGCTCGGGCGCCGATCCTGCATCAGCGCGCGCGTGCAAATTGCCGCACTTCGAGTGAGCGCCGCATCAGGCACAGACCGAGCCCCGCGTATATGATCGACTGCGCCACGAGCGGCGCTACTTCGTCTGGCAGCGCGCGGAACGAGTTGTTGAGGTGTCCCCCTACGTGCGTCAGGACCGCGAGCAGCAAACTGCCGTTGGTGCCCTTGTAGATCCAGTTGAACATCAAGCTCGCGCCCGTGAAGTACAGTAGCTTCACCAGCACCAGATCGAGCGGGCGCCCTTGACCGACGAACATCGGGAGGTGCCAGAGGTACCAAATCACACCGAGCAGCGTGCTCGCGGCGAAGGCCCCAAAGCGCTGCTCGAGCCGCGGCAGTGCGTAACCGCGCCAGCCCACCTCTTCTGCGACCGAGATCACCAGGGCGAACGCGATCGCGCCGCTCGCGGGGAAGTACGACGTAGGTCCCGCGCGACCGGCGAGGTTCAAGCCAGTGAGAAGCAGCGTGAAAAGCAGGCCCGGCACCACCACCGCCACCACGTACCACCCAGGATGCACCCGCCAGCGGAGGAGGGGCGTGTAGAGTTGCCGCGCCCCCGCACCGCCAGCATCGTGGAACGCGAGCACCGTCGCGGCGACCATCGGCCCGAAGATACCGAGCCCCGCTAGCGCCAGGTATACCGGCATCGGGCCCGGCAAAAGCCCGCGCTGCGCGAAAACCCCGGGCAGCTGCAACCCCCAGGTGATGGCAAAAGTGAGAACGAAGAAGCGCGTAGTCGCCGACGGCAGCGCGGGCATGGTCAGCAGACAGCGGAAGGTAGCGAAGGTTTCCTAAGTTCGAGGAGGTCGGTGAGGGTCCGGCTGCAGGATCTCGAGGAACATCTCGGGGTGCGCGAGCGGCGCGAACCCGAGCTTTTCGTAGAGGCCGTGTGCGTCCTTGGTCGCGAGCATGAAGCGCCGGAGCCCCTGAAGATCGGGGTGCGCCAAGATCACCTGCACCAGCCAAGCGGCCAGCCCCTGTCCGCGATGCTCTTCCAGCACGTAGACGTCGGACAAATAGGCAAAAGTTGCTTGGTCCGTGATCACGCGCGCCAGCCCCACCTGCGCCCCGTCCTTGAACAAGCCGAAGCAGAGCGCGCCCCGCAGCGACCGCTCGACCACCTCGCGCGGAACGCCCGGCGCCCAATACGACCGAGTCAAGAACGCGTGCACGGCATCGATGTCCATTGCTGCAACGTCGGTCGTGATCCGATAGCCCAATCGCTCGTGGTGATCTCGCGGCGTGTTCATGACTTCGGATGCAGCAACGTGGCCAGGTCGTTGAGGTATTGCTCACCACGAGGAGTGATCTCCAGATGATTTCGCACGTCGTCCCCCGTTCTAAAAAGTGATCGAATACCTTTGTCGGGTTTGCGGCGGAGCAAACCCAGGCTGAGTAAGCGGCGGAGCTCAGCCGCGAAAGCATCGGAGCGATTGAATGGGAACGGGTCCTTCGACGCAAGCTTCTTCAGGTGAATCAACTCGTACTCGGACACGAAATTCTCCACCAGAAACTTAACGAGCCGATCGAGATCCGTGCGCTGCCGCTCTTGCTCGCGCTCGACCTGGCGAAACTTGACTTCCCACCCGCCTGGTAGCTTCGCGCTTTCGACGATGGGCGACAGCCAAGGCAACACCGCAAGCGCCACCAGGCCGAGGCCGATCGCGTCGAGCTTCACGACCGCAAGGTTGATGACGAGGACCGCGAGCGCGGCGCTGGAAACACCGAGGCGAAGCCATGTTTTTGCGGCCAACGGATTGTTGTCTTTGTCCATGACTTCCGGCCTCGCCAGCGGCGCCGGACGCGACCCGCCGTTCATCCCATAGGCTACGTCTCGCTCGAAGCTCGGTCCACGGGCATTCGACGGCGCGCCGCATTGTCAAGTAGACCTGACACTGAGGGTGGGTTCACGGACAGCGTTCGCCGCCGACGGCCCTTGGCGTGCCAAGGCTTTGCGCTTACCCGAGTCTGCGCGCCGCAGCGCCGGTCGCTTGCTCTGTTACGCCCGTGCACACGCACGCCGGTGCCAACGGTCGAATGGACTTGTCTCGTCACGCGGGGTCGCCGACCATCCCGCCATTATGTCTACACCTCGCTTCCGCCGCCTCGCTCGTAGCTACACTCCCGCACTGCTCGCAGCATTCACGTCGCTCGCTGCAACGGCGGCCTGCGGTGGTGGCGGTGGTGATGGCACTTCCGATGGCGATGGTGGCAGTGGCGGTTCAGGCGGAAGCGGCGGTTCAGGCGGAAGCGGCGGTTCAGGCGGAAGCGGCGATTCCGGCGGGTCGTCGGCGGGGGGGTCAGCGGCGGGCGGGAGCGGCGGCTCCGGGGGCGGAACGGCTCCGGGGCTCGACGATCTGGATCCGGCTGCGGAGGCCGAGTGGACGATCTTCGTGTACGGACACGGCGACCACAATCTCTCGAACAGCTTGCTGGCTGATATTTTCGAGATGATGGATGCCGACCTGGGTGACCCTGGCGACGTGAACGTGTTGGTCCTCGCCGACTGGGACGCGTCGCAGCAGACCACCGCGGGCGATCAGTTTCCGGCCGGCGTCGAGCTGTATCGGATCCCCGGAAGCGGGGAGGAGCCCGACGTGGTGGCGACTGGGTCCGAACAGAACCTCGACGATCCGAAGATTCTGACGAGCATCGTGGGCGACGTCTTCGAGGCCTTCCCAGCGCGGCGCCGAGGCGTGGTGCTGTGGGATCACGGCGGCGCGTGGAGTGGTGGTTTCGGTGCTGACTCGCAGAACGGCACGGCCACGCGCACGACGCCGATGCCGATCGAGGCGATCGCGCCGGCCGTGGCGAAAGGTCTGGCGGCGGCCGGCGTCGAGGCGGAACCCCCGCTCGATTTCTTCGCGTTCGACACGTGCCTGATGGCGGGCGCCGAGGTCGCGTATCCATTCCGGGATCTCACCAAGGTCTACATCGCAAACGCAGAAATCGACTACGGAGCGGGCTGGGACTACACCGCCACGCTCTCGTATATTGCCGACAATCTGGATGCGTCGGCGATCGAGATCGCGCGCGCTGAGGTGGGTCACTGGGACGAGCATCACGCCGCGGCATCGCCGAACGACGCGCTGCTCCGGTCACACGTGGCGATCGACATGTCGAAGGTCGATGCTTTCGTCGAGGCCGCCGCCGAGTTCACGTCGACGTTGGTGAGCAGCGCCGGGTTCGAGGTGGTGGAGCTCGGGCGCGCCGGGTTCTTCGCATCGCCCCCGTATTGGAGCAAATTCGAGAGCGGTAGCGAGACCCCCGGGTTGCGTGACGCCGGGCAAGTGTTCCGCGCGCTCGGGCAGGTGGGCTCGGACTCGAACGTCGCTGAAGCTGCGACGGCTGCGGGGAACGCTCTGGAAGAACTGGTGCTCGCGCGTTCTCAGGGCGAGCTCCGCGAGGCGGCGCAGCAGGTGGGTGTGCACGTCGAGCTGAGCCTCGCGTCGCAGATCACGGCGGAGAGAGCCGAGCAGTACGACGAGCGAGCCGGCGCCTGGGTCGAGGCCAGCGGTTGGCCGCGCGTGCTCGAGGCGCTGGCGGACGCCGCAGATGCCGAGGCGCCGACCTCGGAACACGCGGTCGCGAACGCGGAAGGCGCCAGCCTTTCATATCCGCCGGTGCTCCAATTTCAGTCGGATGCGGCCGACATCGCCAAGTCCGCGGTGTACGCCGGCGAGGTCGACGGCGATCAGGTGCTGCTCTACGGGCTCGTGGGCAGCGGAATCGTGGAGGCCGACGAGCCCTACGAGTTCGCCTGGGACGCTGCCGTCGCGCTCTTCCCGGACGGGCAGCCCGCGATGCTGGACATCTGGCTGGATAGCGGCTCCGCATCTCTAGAACCCGTGCTCTCGGTGCCCGTTCTGCTCGATGGGGTGGCGGAAGAGCCGCTCCAAGCGAACCTCGTGTTCAGCCCCTCGGAAGGGGCCGCCAGCGTCGCGGTCGTTTCGCTCGGCAGCGTCGGGAGCACGCTGTCGCTCGCAGAGATCGCGGAAGCGGCGCCGTCGGCGACGCTCACGCCCCTTTACTACGTGGTCGACGTCACCACGAGCGAGCTGACCATGGTCGCGGGCGATCCGATGGCGCTGCCAGAGAGCGGAGAGTATGCGTTCTCGCTCGGTTACCTCGATGCAGGCACCTACGTGCTGCTGAATCTACTCAGCGACGTGTGGGGCAACATTGGGGCGGAAGGCGACGCAGTGGTTCTGCTCGAACCGCTGGGGCAATAGTCCAGTGCTGAGCTAAGCTCGAGACCTTCAGCATGAAACGCGAGAGCGCACTGGTTGGATTCGGGCTCGTAGCGCTGGGTGCGCTCGGCGGGGCACTCGCGCTCGCGCGTTGCACCGACGGGGAACCACGATCGGCGCAGGGCCCCGCGGCCTCGGAACGGACAGCGCCAGCTCCGGCCCAGACCAACCCCGGCGAGCCGAATCAGGTGGCGCCCGCCCGTGCCCGCGAGTCGGTCGTCGATCCCACGCAGGACGACGCTGAGCCGGCGAGCGACACCGTCGCTACCGCGCCCGCGTTGACCGAAACCTCACCGGCCGCCAGCGGGGGCAACACCGTCTCGCGCGCGCGGGCCGCTGCGCAACCCGCGGATCTCCAGCTGCTCGGACGCATCGAACGCGAACTCCAGCGCGAACCACCCCCGGCGGTTCATGCGATGCTGCGCCGCCGCAACGAGGGTGCGAGCCGCGACGAACTCGTCGGCATGGCGCGCGCGTTACCCGATCTCCAACTGCGCGTGTTGGCCCTACGCTGGGTGGACGACGTGCGACCCGCCCCCGGCGCGGGCAGCGACGCTGGCGCCAGCAGCCGCGCACCTAAAACGCCTACGGCCGGGTCGGCGAATCCGTTCGTCAAGCCTGTCGAGCCGGTACGCTAGCCGCTGCTTGCCGCGAGGCCCTGCCTGCAGAGCTGATCGACACGCTTCAGCAGCGTGGGTGGTGCGCCGGTTTCTAGAGTTGCAGGGATCCGAGCTGAACGGCGGCCTCGTGTTCCGCTCGTACCTGCCGCTCGAGGTCGTTGGGCAGCACCCGGAAAGCGGAATGCCGCTCGCCGCCGAGTTTCGTTCGTTTTGGTTCGACGGAAAGCTGGTCCTGTCTCACAAGTACTGGGGCGACCTGACGTCGTTCGATACCGAGCTGCCGCTCGCTTGGATGCAAGGAGTGGTGGGGCGCATCGATAGCGCCTTCTTCACCATGGACGTCGCGTTGAAAGAGGACGGAACCTGGATCGTGATCGAGCTCGGCGACGGTCAAGTGGCGGGCCTGCCCAGCCGCGAACTCGCACCCGAGTTTTTCCGAGATCTGCGCGAAGTCGTCGCGTCACGTTACGGGTCGATGTAGTCGACCTCGACGCCGTTAGGCGCCAGAAAGCGCGTGGCGCCGGGGGAGCTGCCGATGACGAAGTCCGGTGATACCGGGACCTTGCCGTGGCCGCCGGGGGTGTCGACGATGAGCTTCGGCAGCGCGATGCCGGAGAGCTTGCCCTGGAGCTGGCGCATGATCTCGACGCCGGTTCGTAGCGGTGTGCGCAGGTGACCGGTGCCGCTGACGGGGTCGGCTTGGAGCAGGTAGTACGGGCGCACGCGGTTTCGCACGAGTTCGCGGAAGAGGGTAGCGAGGCACGCCGCGTCGTCGTTGATGCCGCGCAAGAGCACGGTGTGGTTCATCACGGGAAAGCCGGCATCGGCCAGGCGTTGGCAGGCCTGGCTCGCCTCGGGCGTGACCTCGTTCGGATGGTTGAAATGGGTCATGACCCAGATCGGGTGGTAGGGACGCAGCGCTTCGACGAGCTCGGCGGTGATACGTTGGGGCAGCACCACAGGCACCCGCGTGGCGAGCCGCAGCGTTTGCACGCTCGGGATTTCGCGCAGCCGCGCGAGGATCGCGGCGAGGCGCGGCGTGGCCATGATCAGGGGGTCGCCACCGCTCACGATCACGTCGCTGACCTCGGGGTGGGCGGCGAGGTAGGCGAAGGCGGGCTCGAGCCGTGCGATCGAACGCGGCCCGCCGCCTGCGCCGACCATGCGGCTGCGCGTGCAGAAGCGGCAGTACACGGCGCAGCGGTCGCTCACCAACAAGAGCGCGCGATCGGGATAGCGCTGGATCAGATCCGGAGCGACTTCGTGGGCCTCTTCGCCCAGGGGGTCGCGCAGATCTCCCTGCGTCGGTTGGCCCTCCGCCGCGTGCGGCACGACCTGGCGCCGGATCGGGCAGCTGGGATCGCTTTTGTCGCAGAGGGCGAGGTAATAAGGCGGGATCGCGAACGGGAAACCACCGCGTTCGGCGCGCTCCGCGCCCGCGAGTTCCTCTGCCGTCAGGTCGAGCGCCCGCCGCAAATCCGCGACGCTGCGCACGCTGTTCTGGAGCTGCCAGCGCCACGACTCCCGGGTCGGATGCTCGAGGGTGACGAGGTCGAGGTTCTGGTGCGGCTCCGTCATGGCGCGTGCTTGGGAATCTTGAGCTTCGCGAGCTGCGCCTCGTCGAGCACGACGGGGTACTTCGCCCGCAGTTCTCGTTCGAGATCGGCCTCGAGCTTTTTGGCGCGCTCCTCGAGCAAGCGCACGCGGATCGCGCGCTCCGCCTCTTGCACGCTGCGGGCACGGGCGTCGGTCTTTCCGATCAAACGCACGATGTGAAACGAGTTGCCCACGCGCACCAGCTCGGGATGGACTTGACCGACCTTGGCGATCTGGAAGACCGCCGCGCGGACGGCTTCGGGGACCTTCGGATTCTCACCACCTTCGACGCCCGGCTTGGCGACGATGCCGAGGTCGCCGGCGAATTCGTCGGGATCGCCGATGGCGGTCGAGCGACCGCGGTCGACCGAGTGCGCACCCACGAGTTGGCCCCATTCCTTGGGCGAGGCCGTACTGGCTTTCTTCAACAGCTCCGTGCCCTCTTTTTCGCTCAGCACCTCGAGGTGTGCGACACGCCGGCGCTCGGGCTCTTGGAACTCTGCCTGGTGCTTGTCGTAGTAGGCTCGCACCTCCGAAACCGGGATCGCTTCAGGCTTGGGCAACGCCTCGCGCGCGCTTCTGAGTACCTCGTCGCGCAGGATCTGTCGCAGACGCGCCTGGGTCGCTGGCTGCTTGTCGAGGCCGCGGCGCCGCGCCTCTTCGGCGAGCAACTCCACTTGGATCATTTCCTCTAACAGCAGCTTGCGTCGATCCGGCGACTGGTAGCGCAGCCGTTCGAACTCGTTCATGCGCTCGAGCGTGGCTGCGTACTCACCCAGCGTGATCTCGCGCTTGCCGACGCGGGCGAGCACCTTGCCCCGCAGCTCGGGGCTCAGCGCGACAGCGGGCGGCGCGGCTGCAGCAGACGCGCTCGCGCTCGGTGCACCTGCGACTGGGTCCGAACTCTGACATCCGTCCGCACAGCCTGCCGCTGTCACGGTAAGGAATGCCCCCAACAGGGCTCTCCGCAGGCTGCGGCACGCGTGCATAGACCCGCCACGGATTACTACGCACACTCGGCTTTGGCCACGGGCAAATGCGAGGTTGTGGCGACCTGGCGATTGCGATTCACGAGCGAGGAGGCTACGACTCGCCTTCGTGGACGAAGTACAAGCACAATCCGGGAAGCTTCACTATCGGCGTGTCCTCCTCAAGTTGAGTGGCGAGGCACTTTGCGGTCAGGAAGGCGGGTTCGGCATCGACACCGCGACCCTGCGCGCCACCGCGACCGAGCTCGGTGAGGTGCACGCGACCGGCGTACAGATCGGTATCGTCGTGGGCGGTGGCAACATCTTTCGCGGGCTGCGGGGCGCTTCTCACGGCATGGACCGCGCGCAGAGCGATTACATGGGCATGCTGGCCACCGTCATCAACTCATTGGCGCTGCAAGATGCGCTCGAACGCTGCAACGTGCCCACCCGAGTCATGACCGCTCTCGAGATCAAGCAGGTCGCAGAGCCGTACATCCGCCGCCGCGCGATGCACCACCTCGAACGCGGCTACATCGTCATCTTCGCCGCCGGCACCGGCAACCCCTACTTTTCGACTGACACCGCGGCCGCCCTGCGCGCCACCGAGATCCGCGCGGACGGGCTATTCAAAGCCACCAAGGTCGACGGCATCTACGATCGAGACCCGAAGCGTGATCCCTCGGCTACGCTGTTGTCTCGACTCAGCTACGATCGTTTCCTCGAGAAAAAGCTGGGCGTGATGGATTCGACAGCGGTGACGCTCTGTCGCGAAAACGGTCTGCCGATCCGGGTGTTCAAGATGACTCCCGGCAACATCCGCCGGGTCTGCCTCGGCGGCGATGTCGGCACCACCGTGACCGGCGAGGTCTGAGGTACGCCGCCTGCGGGGGCCCGCGGCGATCCTACCGATCCGGTGTTCATCGAGGTCACTTCGAAGGCGCGGGGAATGAAACCCAAAGGCTGCGGGTTTCCGGCGATGGCTCGCGAGAAAAGCACGAGAACACCGTTAGTAACGGAATTTACCAGGCGTAACGACAGGCGTTGGAGCCGGCGCGGCGCGGGTTCGCCCAGCGTGATTCTCTGGTATGCGCGAGGCCTTGGAGTAAGCTGGGCGGGCCATGTGGCTCACCCTTCCTCAGTTCGGATCACTCATGGTGTACGCCGTGTTGATCTGCGCCGCGTACACGTTCGCAGTCGCCGTAGCAGCTGGTAGCGGGCGACCCCGCCTGCTGAGCTCGGCGCGCCTGGGGGCTTACGCCACGTCGGGCCTGATCCTGTTCGCGGTGCTGCTGCTCGCGTACGCGTTCGTGACCCACGACTTTCGCATCCGTTACGTGTCGCGGTACAGCGATCGCTCGATGTCGACCACCTATCTGCTGACCGCGCTGTGGGGTGGGCAGGACGGTTCTTTGCTCTGGTGGTCACTCCTGCTCGGCGGCTACATCGCGACCTGCATCCGCTGGCTGCGCGGGCGCTATCGCGAGCTCCAACCGTACGTGATCGCGACCCTCATGGTGATCGTGGGGTTCTTCGCGATCCTCATGATTTTCGCGGCGAACCCCTTCCAGACCAACATGAGCGGGGCGGCGGCGGACGGTGAGGGCCTGAACCCACTGCTGCAGAACTACTGGATGATCATCCACCCACCCGCGCTGTACATGGGCTTCGTGGGCTGCGCGGTTCCGTTCGCGTTCGCGGTCGCGGCCCTGGTCACCGGCCGCCTCGACAACGAGTGGATCATCGCGGTGCGTAAATGGATGCTGTTCGCGTTCCTGTTTCTCTCGATCGGAAACGTGCTCGGCATGCTCTGGGCGTACGAAGAGCTGGGCTGGGGCGGCTACTGGGCGTGGGACCCGGTCGAGAACGCCGCCTGCTTGCCCTGGTTCACCGCGGCCGCCTACGTGCACTCGACGATGATCCAGGAGCGCAGGAACTTCCTGAAGATCTGGAACGTGTTCTTGATCTGCCTCACGTTTTTCCTGACCATCTTCGGGACCTTCCTCACGCGCTCCGGGCTCATCGCCAGCGTGCACAGCTTCGCGAAGAGCGATATCGGCATCTACTTCGTCGGCTTCATGGGGGTGATCGTGGCGGTGACGGCCGGGCTCATCGTGTGGCGCATGCCCCGCCTGCGCGGCCGCGCGCAGATCGAGTCGATGGCCAGCCGCGAGGCGATGTTCGTCATCAACAACTGGGCGCTGCTCGGCATGATGACCTTCATCCTGATCTTCACGATGTGGCCGAAGATCAGCGAGCTCTTCAGCGACGAGTCCGTGACCTTCGGCAAGCCCTTCTTCGATCGCTGGATCGCTCCGCTCGGGATCGTCGTGTTCGCGTTGATGGGCCTCGCCCCGTTGTTCGGCTGGCGCAAGACGAGTCAGGTTTCATTGAAACGGGCTTTCGCCTTCCCGCTCAGCGCGGCGGCGGTGTTCGCGCTCGCGCACCTCACTCTCGGCGGTACGCTCGGCTTCCCCGCCTTCGTCGACTCCGCCTCGTTCGATACCGGTGCCGCTTCGGTGATCCTGGACCCGCTCAAGAAGGCGCTGCCGCTCGTGACGATGACGCTCGTGGGCTTCAACATCGCGGTCATCGTTCAAGAGTTCTACCGCGGCGTGCGGGCGCGCCAAACCGCTGCCGAGAAGCGCAACGATCAGGAGACTGCCGGCGTCGCCCTGTGGCGCCTCGTCGCCAAGAGCCGCCGTCGTTATGGCGGGTACATCGTGCACCTCGGCATCATCGCGATGTACATCGGCTTCGTGGGTCAGGCCTGGGGTATCGACAAAGAGACCAGCATGACGCCGGGGCAGACCTACCAGATCGGGAGCTACGACATCACCTACGAGGGTCCGCGCATGTGCCCCGGCAACCCGGACTGCAGCCCCGCCGAAGCAGCGGACGTAGAGAAGCGCATGATCTTTGCGCGCGTGTCGGTCGCGCGCGGCGGCGAGGTCGTCGCCTCGCTGGATCCCGCCAAGTTCATCTACAAGAACAGTCCGATGGGGCCGACGACCGAGGTCGCGCTGTTGCGTGGCCTGCGCGAGGATCTGTACGTCATCGTCGGCACCGTCGATCCGAGCTCGAAGCGCGCGACCTTCCAGTTCCATGTCAACCCGCTGGTGGGTTGGATCTGGCTCGGGGTGCTGATCCTGATCGCCGGCTGCTCGATCTCGCTCTGGCCCGAGGTCCGCACGCGTGAGCTCGGTGTCTGGGCCTACGTGCGAGCGGCAGGCGGGGCGACCGCCGGCATCGCGCTCTCGATCTATCTGGCGATGGCGCCCGCGACCGCTTATGCGCACCCGCGGCCTGAAACCAAGCAGACCGCGGCGCGCGCGGTCACCCGCACGGCACCCGCTCCCGACCTCACCTGGGTGATGGCAACGGCGGGCCTGGGCCTGGCCTTGGGCGGCCTCAGCATTGCGGGGTTGAGTCGCAAGCGAATTCGTCGCACTCACCAGCTCTGATGAACCAACCCGAGCTTTCGAGAACGCTGCGCTGGGTGCTGCCGCTCTGCGCTGCCCTGGCGAGCGTGGTGGTCGGCGTGCTCATGGGCATCGAGCTCGGCATCCTGGTGCTCGCGGGCGCGGTGCTGGTGGGCGTGATCTTCATCCTGTGGAACAGCGTGCAAGGGCTGACGGGTGAGGCGGAGCTCACGCTGGAAGAGGCGCTGAGCCTCGCGGCCCCTTCGGCGGAAGAAGAAGAGAAGCGCTCCGTGCTCCGCACCCTGAAAGATCTCGAGTACGAGAAGAGCGTCGGAAAAATCAGCGACGAAGACTACGCAGAGCTGGTGGCGAAGTACACGGCGCGGGCGAAGGAGCTGATCCAGGCGGTCGACGCCGACATGGGCGACGCACGCTCCCAGGTCGAGCGCCTGTTGGCGAAGCGCATGGGCGAGGCAGCGGAGCCTGCCAAGGAATCCAAACCGCACAAGGTCAAGCGCGAGAAACGGGCAAGCGACGGCGAAAAGAGCGCGCCGCTCGAGAAGGACACCGAGTGTCCCGAGTGCAACACCGCGAACGACCCCGACGCGCGCTTCTGCAAGAGCTGCGGCACCCCGCTGGAGGCGGCATCGTGAAGGGCTACACCCGTTGGTTGTGCGTGCTGGCCGTCGCCTGGCCACTGGCTGCCGCTGCGCAGGGGCAAGCACCGCCTCAGGGCCCACTGCCCCCCGGGCATCCCCCGGTAGCGGCCGGAGCAACGGCTCCCGCAGCTCCAACCCCCAGCGGTCCCCTGCCCGCGGGGCATCCCCCCGTCGCAAGCACCGCCCCAGCGGCTCCCGCGCCCAGCGGCCCCTTGCCCGCGGGGCACCCCCCCGTCGCAGGCACCGCCCCAGTGGCTCCCGCGCCCAGCGGTCCCCTGCCGGCGGGGCACCCTCCGGTACCTGGGACAGGCCCCGCAACGACTGCCGCGCCGAGCGCAGCCGCCCCCCCTCCTGCAGCCGGCGGCGCCCCTCAGGCCGCGGCGAGCCCCCACGGCGGCATGAACGCGGCGCGCGACAGCTCGAAGCCGGACGCCTCCGTGCCGATCGGCAGCATCGTCGCCACCATCGTGGACGGTTCCGGCCAGCCCCTCGCGGGCGTCCCCGTGCGCCTGAGCAAGATGTTCCAGTCGATTGCCGAGGGTGACCAACGCGACTCCGAGACCCAAACCAGCAACGCGCAAGGCGAGGTCCGCTTCTCGAAGCTCGAAGCCTCGACTCGCTTCAGCTACCGCGTCACGGTCAGCAAAGGTCCGGCCGAGTACGCGACCACCCCGTTTCGCTTGGCCGAAGATCGAGGCCAACGGGTGCTGCTCCACGTGTACCCCGTCACCAGCAACATCGACGAAGCGCGGATCGCGATGCGGGGTCTGGTGTACGTCGAGCCGCGTGACGACGTCTTCCAGTTCGAAGTCTGGCTGCAGGTGTACAACCTCGGCGGTGTGACCTGGGTACCGTCGGGCGTGGGCATGCAGCTCCCCGCCGGCGTGAAAGCATTCTCTCCGCGAGAGAGCGAGGCGGACACGCGCGCCGAAGCTGACGGTGATTCGCGCGTGAAGCTGCTCGGCACATTCACGCCAGGGCAGCACGACGTTCGCTTCAACTTCCACATCGACAACCCGCAGGACGCAGCTGTGGCCTTCCAGCTCGGGCTGCCACCCAAGGTCGGTGAGTTCCGGGTCGTCGCGGCAGCGGCCAAAGGCATGAGCCTGAGCGCCCGCGACTTCCCGCCGGTTCAGGTCTCGGTCGGACCCCAAGGCGAGCGCGTGCTCGTGACGCAGCAGCGCGCTCAGAACCACGACCTCGACAACGTGCACTTCGAGCTCACCGGCTTGCCGACGCGAGGCAACGCTCCGTGGCTCGCGGTGTTGCTCGCGATGGCGACGGCGGCGAGCGGCATCTACGTCGCCAGCCAGGCGCCGCCAGCGAGCCGCGGCCGCCGGCGCAAGCTCACCGGCGAGCTGAAGAAGGCTCGCGACGTTTTGCTCGACGAGCTGGTGCAGCTCGAGCGCGCCAAGACCCAGGGCAAGGTCGGCCCCCAGAGCTACGAACAGACCCGTCGAGCGCTCGTGACGGCCCTGGCGCGCATCGTGCAGCCCGGGGTCTCCGGGCAGTCTTGACTTCCCCTCCGATCCGCTCTGCGGCTACGCCCTGACGAGCCCCCGAACGTGGAGTCCGGGGGGCGGCGAGCGTGCCGAATTACTGTAATCCACAGGCTGCGGATAACCTCCGGAGAACCCTGAGGAAGTGGGTGTGCGCAACCCTTCGATGTATCCACATACCGCGGGCCGTTCCCAGTTCACCTACAAGCGGACCCACGAGTTTCTCTACTACTGGAACGAGAGATTCATCTATTAAATCAACTGTTTGCAATGTTTTCCCCACTCTCCACAGCCCCTACTACGATGACCAAAATTAAATTTAAGATCGATCGATCCATAGTCATTCCGAAGATCTGTGGAGAGACGGGGTGAGGGCACTACACCCCGCTGTTCTTCCCGCACGTGAATCCTGGTGTTGGCCTTGAAGCGCGACTAGTAGGTGGATGCCGGATGCAAGTTACCGTCAGCAAAAAAGACTTGGTGCGAGTGCTCGCGCGCTGCCAGGGGGTCGCCGACAAGAAGAGCACCATGCCCGTGCTCGGCAACGTGCTGCTCGAAGCCAGCAAAGAGGGCCTGCGCGTTGCAGCGACGGACCTGTACCTCGCGGTGAGCGGTACCATCGAAGCACAGCTGGAGAAGCCGGGATCCGTAGCCGTCCCGGCGCGAGATTTGTTCGATCGCGTCAAGATGATGCCCGACGGACAGGTCTCGATCGCGGTGGGCGACAACGCTGCGACAGTGTTGCGTGCCGTGGGTTCAGCACGCCGCTATACGCTGCACGGACTGCCCGGTGACGAGTTCCCGACCTTGCCCGCGCCCGACCCCTCGAGCGACGAGTTCGAGCTGGGTGCGACGTCACTCGCGAAGCTGATCTCGGCAACGCACTTCTCGATCTCGACCGACGAGACGCGGTTGCACCTGAACAGCGCGCTGTTCGAGTGGGATGCCGAACGCGTGCGCATGGTGACCACCGACGGTCACCGCCTTTCGAAGATCGAGATCCGCGCGGACAACCCCAAGTCACCCGTGAGCATGCTGATCCCGCTGAAGGGCGTGCAAGAGCTTCGCCGTCTGTGCGACGAAGCGATCGCCGTCGATGCCGCCGCGACGCTGCACATGGTCAAGTCGGGCGCGAACGTGTTCTTCACCGCGGCGGGTTTCCGCTTCAGCGTCAAGCTCGTCGAGGCGCAGTTCCCGCCCTACCAGCAGGTGATCCCCGAAACTAGCGCGCGTGTGGTCCGAGCGCCCCGCGCGCAGGTGTCCGACGCGCTGAAGGCGGTGTCCCTGGCAGCGAGCGATCGCACCGGCGGTGTCAAGTTGACGCTCTCCGGTGGGAACCTGCGCTTCGAAAGCGAGAGCCCCGAGAGCGGCGAGGGCTTCGACGAAGTGCCCGTCGACTACGATGGAGAAGAGATCACGGTGGGCTTCAACGCCCGCTACTTCCTGGATGCGGCGATGGCCATCGAGACCGACGAGCTCTTGCTGGCGATCAGCGGTGAGCTCGACCCCGCCGTGCTGCGCCCGGGCGGGCCTGCCACCAACCTCGACTACTTGGCGGTAGTCATGCCCATGCGCATCTGACCCGTGGCGCGAAGTCGCATCGTCGTCGAGCGACTGCGCCTCGCCGGTTTCCGCAACCTCGAGCAGCTCGAACTCACGCCTGCCGCCCGCCTCAACGTGATCGCGGGTGACAACGGGCAAGGCAAGACCAGCCTGATCGAAGCCTTGTATGTGGTGGCCACGAGCCGAAGTTTCCGCACCAATCGCCTCGCAGAGGTGATTCGACAAGGCAACGCCTACGCCAACATCGAGCTTCGCGTCATGCGGGACGGGCAACGCGGCGAGCAGCGGGGTCAGCTGAGCGCACGCGGGCGTTCCTGGCGCTTGGATGGCAAGAAGCCGCCGCGCCTGGTGGACTACGCTACGCGCACGCCCGTCGTCGTGTTTCACCCGGGCGATCTCGCGCTCGTGCACGGCTCCGCTCAGGGGCGCCGCACGCTGCTCGATCGCGTGGCGCTCTTCAGCGATCCGGTAAGCAGCGACGCCCGCCAGCGTTACACGCGCGCGCTGAAGTCCCGCCAGCGCATCCTCGAACAGCGCGGCAGTGGGGCGCGCGAGCTCGCGGCGCTCGAAGCCGTGGCAGCCGGGCAGGGGGCGCGTCTGGCGCAAGCCCGCGCCCAGGCCGCCGAGAGCCTGGGCGGCGCCGTGAGCCGCGCGTTTGGCACCTTGACCGGACAGGCCCTCGCGCTCGGCGCGCGTTACGTCCCCGGTGGGAGTTCCGACGCGGGCGAGTTCGCCGAGCAGCTCAGGATCCGTCGCGACAAAGACCGTCTCCGCCGCTCCGCCAGCTTCGGGCCACAGCGCGACGATCTCAGCTTGGATGTCGATGGCCGCGCCGCCAAGGCGTACGCCTCTCAGGGGCAGCAGCGACTGCTCGCCTTGGCCATCAAAATGGGCGAGCTCGAGTGCGTCGCCGAGACCAGCCACGCCGAGCCCCTGCTGCTCTTGGACGATGTTTCGAGTGAGCTCGATCCTACGCGGACCGGCGCGGTTTACGATTTCGTCCGCCAGAGCCAAAGCCAGGTGTTCGTGACGACGACCCGCCCAGACCTGTTCGTCACACCCACACTGAGCCTGGGTGAACGCTCCGATTTCGTATTGCGACAGGGTCGGTTCTCGTAGCTGTTCGCGCAGCACCGGGGCAGGGGTCGAGGCGCAGGTTTCGGGGTGTCACCCGAGCCGCCTGCAGGGCCGTTTTTCGGCGCCGCTGCCCCGCACGAATCGCGGTTCGGCCCAAGTGCCAAAAAATCAACATTCTAGCTGTTTTAATGCAGCAAACGACTTGCTTGGAAGCGTGCGAGTGGTTATAAATCAAAGCCGGTTTTCCTCCTCGTTTTGCCGCCAGAGGGCCGCTCTGAAATTGGGCCCGCTGAGACAATCCGCTGAAACAAGGCTGCCGAGACAAGGCTACTGAGATCGAGCCACTGATATCAAGCCACTGCCAAGCCTCGCCGACCCAACTCGGCAGATGCGGATGCAGGGGAGCGAACGGGCCGAGCAACACCTAGGTGTAGGAAAAAAGATTTGACCACTGAAGCAACCCAACCAACGCCGCGGTCAGACGAATACAGCTCGTCGAACATCACCGTTCTCGAAGGCCTCGAGGCCGTGCGCAAGCGCCCCGGCATGTACATCGGCGACGTGCACGACGGCTCGGCGCTCCACCACCTGGTGTGGGAGGCGGTCGACAACGCCGTCGACGAGCACCTGGCGGGGCATTGCACGCAGATCGTCGTCACCGTGCACCGCGATGGTTCCGTAAGCGTCGACGACGACGGCCGCGGCATTCCGGTCGACCTCCACGAAAAAGGCGTGAGCGCGGCAGAGGTCGTGATGACCGTGTTGCACGCCGGCGGTAAGTTAGACCACTCCAGCTACAAGGTCAGCGCCGGCCTGCACGGCGTCGGCGTGAGCGCGGTGAACGCCGTGAGCCTCTGGCTGAGGCTCGACATTCAGCGCCAGGGCAAGCTCTGGCGGCAAGAGTACGCGCGCGGCGTTCCGCAAGGGCCCTTGCAAGCGGTCGGGGATTCCAGCCGCACGGGTACGAAGATTCGCTTCATGCCCGACCACGAGATCTTCACGATCACCGAGTACAACTACGACATTTTGGCGACGCGCTTGCGCGAGCTCGCTTTCCTGAATTCTGGCCTCGTCATCAAGCTGATCGACGAACGTGAGGAAGGAAAGAAAGACATCTACGAATACAAAGGCGGCATCCGCGAGTTCGTCGAGCACCTGGGCGAAGCCAAAGACCCGGTGCATACCGACGTCATCGCCTTCACCGCGATCACGCCCAACTCGGACGAAACGAAGGCCGAAGTCGTCGTCGACCTCGCGATTCAATGGACCAACAGCTACGCGGAGCAGATCTCGTGCTTCACGAACAACGTCCACAACAAGGACGGTGGCACCCACCTCACGGGCTTGCGCGCTGCCCTCACTCGCTCGTTGAACACCTATGGGCAGGAGCAAAACCTCTTCAAAGAGGTCAAAAACGGGCTGACGGGTGACGACACCCGCGAAGGGGTGCTGTGCGTGATTCACGTGAAGCATCCGGACGCCAGCTTCGATTCGCAAACGAAGAGCAAGCTGGTCTCCAGCGAAGTGCGCAGCATCGTCGAGAATGCGGTGAACGAGAACCTGGCGCGCTACTTCGAAGAGCACCCGCTCACCGCGAAGAAGATCATCGAGAAGGCCGTGCTCGCTGCAAAAGCCCGCGAAGCAGCGCGCAAGGCCCGTGAGGTCGTGCGCAAGGGTGTGCTCGACATGACGTCGCTGTCGGGCAAGCTGGCCGATTGCCAGAGCAAAGATCCCTCGATCAGTGAAATCTACATCGTCGAGGGTGAGAGCGCCGGGGGCAGCGCCAAGCAGGGTCGCGACCGACATTTTCAGGCGATTCTGCCGCTGAAGGGCAAGATCTTGAACGTCGAGCGCGCGCGCCTCGATCGCATGCTGTCTTCGCAAGAAGTGGCGACGCTGATCTCTGCGTTGGGCTGCGGCATCAACGACAACGGTGGCTTCGATCTGTCCAAGCTCCGGTACCACAAGATCATTCTGATGACCGACGCCGACGTCGACGGCAGCCACATTCGCACGCTGCTGCTCACGTTCTTCTACCGGCAGATGCGAGAGTTGATCGAGAAGGGGTACCTCTTCATCGCCCAACCGCCGCTGTTCGGTGTGCGCAAGGGCAAGAAGACGCTGTACATGAAGGAGCAAGCGTCGCTCGATCGACACCTCACGGAAAACGGCATCGAAGGGCTCACGGTGCAGTCCGCCAAGGGCCTCAGCCTATCGGGCATGCCGCTGTTCAACCTGGCCATGCGCCTGCGCGGCTACCGCGAGCACCTGTTGAAGCTCGACCGGCGCTGCGATCAGCGGGCCGCGGCGGCCGCGCTGCGCACCGGGGTCACGGCCGAAACCTTCGACGACCCGGCCGAGCTCGCGGCTGCTGCGCAGCGGGTCCAGGCCTACCTCGAGGCGCGCCACCCGGAAACACTCCCGCTCACCGTCAGCGTCGTCGACGAGGGCGAGGGGCAAGCCATCGCCGTCAAGTTTCGACCGGGTGCGACCAGCAAGCCCGCCATCATCTCGCGCGAGATCGTGGCCACCGGTGAGTACAACGAGCTCGCCTCGATCGAGGCAGACGTACTCTCGATCGGGCCGGCGCCTTACACCGCGACCTCCGACAAGGGCACTCCGGTCGCCATCGACACCGCCGACGAGCTCGACCGTTTCATCGCCGAGCGCGGCCGCAAGGGCATGCACATCACCCGCTACAAAGGGCTGGGTGAAATGAACGCCGACCAGCTGTGGGAAACCACCATGAACCCCGACGCACGCACCTTGCTCAAGGTCAAGGTCAACGACGACGTGAGGGCTGACGAGCTCTTCAGCGTCTTGATGGGTGACCAGGTAGAGCCGCGCCGGAAGTTCATTGAACAAAACGCATTGAATGTGCGCAACCTCGACATCTGACGCCCGCCCCGCCGCGCGGTCTTTTCAGCGCGGCAGAGTTGGGTCAAGCTTCGTGCATGCTTCGAGCGAACAGCTGGCTTCGACCCCTGGCCGCTGGCGGCCTTTTGGCATTGGCTCTGGCGGCGTGCGGTGAGTCCGAGTCCAACAGTAACGGCTCGAACACCGACGGCAGCGGGGGAACCGCGCCTATAGGAGACGGCGGAACCGCAAACACCAGCACCGGTGGCGCGAATAGCGACGGGGGAACGAGCGGCGCGGGCGGCACTACTACCGCGGGCGGCGGCACCAGCTCCGAGCCCCAGAGCGCGATGTGCGACGGCATGCTCTGCGAAGGTCTCGAACTGGAGATCCTCGGCCTCCAGACGGATGCCTGCTGCCCGGACGACCCCGAGGTCGATCCCTGCGGCGTGCGGACGGACTTCCTCGAGATGTACGACATCAACCTCGATCGCGAGTGCCAACCGCTGAACAGCCCCGGCGAGCTCGACGAGAACTGTCCGGACAGTCCGCCATTGAGGCCGAGCGAAACCCTATCCTTGCCGGGTTTCCCGGGGTGCTGCTTACCCTCCGGCAAGTGTGGGTTCTTGCTGGATGAAGCGCTGCTCGGCGCGGTGCAGCTGAACCTGGGCTGCATCGACAGCCGCGAGCTTCCGAATCCGGACTTCGACGATCCGCCGGACTGCGACCCGGGTCCGAGCGGCGCCGGCGGGGCCCCGTAAGCCCCGAACCCGCGCGTCAAACGTAGGCGTTTGTCCAGTGCGAGCGGGCCCTCGCGCCTGTCCGCGTGGGGGAGAGTGCCCGTTCACGCCTCATCAATTTCGGGGGCTTGATCCATCGGTGCGACGACTTAGGTTGGTTTCCGCGCCGGCCATCGCGCGGGAACGCCCAGAACCTGCGGGCGACGGGAGCGCCGGTGTCTGCGATTCCTCGAGCACTACTTGCGTGGAGACTTTCTCATGCAGATGAATCAACTCACAACCAAAAGTCAGGAAGCCGTTCGTAGCGCGCTCAGCGGGGCCGCACGTCATGGCAACCCGGAGCTGGTTCCGGAGCATCTGTTGCTAGCGGTGATCGAGCAGGAAGGCGGCGTGGGCGGGCCGCTCGTACAGCTCGCTGGTGCCGATCCCAAGCAGCTGGCGCAGGCTCTGCGGGCCGCCGCAGAAAAACTTCCGCGAGTCTCGGGCGGCAACGAACCTGGCCTCGGTCGTCGTGTGTTGGCGTTGATGCAGCGAGCAGAAGACGAAGCGAAATCCCTCAAAGACGATTTCGTTTCGGTGGAGCACTTCGTTCTCGCCGGCGCCAAGGTCGACAAGGACATCCAAGCCATCTTCGATCGCAACGGGCTCACGTACGCCAAGTTGCTCCAGTCTCTCGCCCAGATCCGGGGTAGCCAGCGCGTCACTGACCAGGACCCCGAAGGCAAGTTTCAGGCGCTGGAGAAGTACACTCGCGACCTCACTGGCCTCGCTCGGCGTGGCAAGATCGATCCCGTGGTCGGGCGCGATGAAGAGATCAGGCGCGTGATGCAGGTGCTGAGTCGGCGCACCAAGAACAACCCGGTGTTGATCGGCGAACCCGGCGTCGGCAAGACCGCCATCGCCGAAGGCATCGCGCACCGTATCGCGGACGGCGACGTGCCCGAGTCCCTCAAAGACAAACGCATCCTGGCGCTCGATCTCGCCAGCATGGTGGCGGGCTCGAAGTACCGCGGCGAATTCGAAGATCGCCTGAAGGCCGTGCTGAAGGAGGTCGAGCAGAGCGCGGGCGGTATCATCCTATTCATCGACAAGCTGCACACGCTGGTCGGCGCGGGCGCTGCGGAAGGCGCCATGGACGCCGCCAACATGCTCAAGCCCGCCCTGGCTCGGGGCGAGCTCCGCGCGATCGGTGCGACCACGCTCGACGAATACCGCAAGCACATCGAGAAGGACGCAGCGCTCGAGCGGCGCTTCCAGCCGGTGATGGTCGACCAGCCTTCGGTGCAGGACGCCATCGCCATCTTGCGCGGCTTGAAGGAGCGCTACGAGGTGCACCACGGCATCCGGATCCTCGATTCGGCGATCGTGGCCGCCGTCATGCTCAGCCAGCGCTACATCACCGAGCGCTTCCTGCCCGACAAGGCCATCGATCTCGTCGACGAGGCCGCCAGCAAGATCAAGATGGAGATCGACAGCATGCCGTTCGAGATCGACCAGATCGAACGCAAGCTGACCCAGCTGCGCATCGAAGAGCAGGCGCTGAAGCGCGAGAAGGACCGCGCCAGCCGCAGCCGCCTCGACGAGCTGAAGCAGCAGATTGAAGAGATGGGTCACGAGCGCGATCGCATGCGGGCTCAGTGGCTGAAAGAAAAAGAGATCATCGCCACCCTGCGCCAGAAGCAGGTGGAGATCGAAAGCCTCCGCACTCAGGAAGAGCGCGCGCGCCGCGCCGGTGATCTCGGGCAAGCCGCCGAGCTTCAGTACGGCCGCATTCCAGAGGTCGAACGCGGCATCGCCGAAGATCGCAAAGAGCTCGAGCGCGTTCAGGTCGACGGTTCGTTCTTGCGTGAAGAGGTGACCGATGAAGACATCGCCGGCATCGTCTCGAAGTGGACCGGTGTGCCGGTGTCGCGCATGCTCGAAAGCGAGCTCAACAAGCTCCTGACCATGGAGCAATCGCTCGGTCAGCGCGTCGTCGGCCAGTCCGACGCGCTGGCGGCGGTTGCCAAGGCAGTGCGCCGTTCGCGCGCAGGCCTCGGCGATCAGAAGCGCCCGATCGGCTCGTTTCTGTTCCTGGGGCCCACCGGTGTCGGTAAGACCGAAACCGCGCGGGCGCTCGCCGAGTTCTTGTTCGACGACGAGCGCGCCATGATCCGCATCGACATGAGCGAATACATGGAACGCCACGCGGTGTCGCGCTTGATCGGTGCGCCCCCCGGCTACGTCGGCTACGACGAGGGCGGTCAGCTCACCGAACCCGTGCGGCGACGGCCGTATAGCGTGATCTTGTTCGACGAGATCGAGAAAGCACACCCGGATGTGTTCAACACGCTGCTCCAGGTCCTCGACGATGGCAGGCTCACGGACGGTCAGGGTCGCACGGTCGACTTCAAGAACACCGTCATCATCCTCACCAGCAACGTGGGCTCCGCCGAGCTCGCGCTCATCGAAGAGCGTCGCGACCTCGACGAAGCCGCGATGGACAAGCAGCTGCACGAGACGGCCATGGCGGCCCTGCGTCAGCAGTTCCGACCCGAATTCATCAATCGTCTCGATGAGATAGTGGTCTATCGCCGGCTCCGCAAAGAACAGATCCGCAGCATCGTCGACATCCAGCTGCGCCTGCTCGCGGCACAGCTCGCCGAGCGCGAGCTCAAGCTCGAGCTCGACCCACCGGCGAAGGACTACCTGGCTCAGCACGGTTGGGATCCGCAATTCGGCGCCCGTCCACTGAAGCGCGCGATCCAGCGTCACCTAGAAGATCCACTCGCCGAACGCCTGCTCGCTGGTGACTTCCGGCCGGGCTCGACGGTCCACGTAACCGTGGGCGACGGTCAGCTCAGGTTCCGCGAGGAGACCGCCCGCGAAGCTCCGCGCGACTTCACGGCCCCTGGCGCGAGAGCCAGCGCGTAACGGGTCACGGCTACCCGTCGGTGACCGCTGCGGCGAGCGGATAACGCTCGAGCACGCTGTACTGCGCGCCGCCCGGGGCCAGCACCGACTCGTAAAGCGCCACCGCCCTGAGCGGCACCGCCCCGGCCGGAGGCATGCCGGTCAGGTACGGCCGCAGATCCACGCTGGTTCGGAAGCGGGCCAGCGTGGCGTGTGGCTTGAAAGGCCGGCTCTCGCGCGCAAACCCCAAACCCTCGCACACCGCCTCAACGGCCTCGTACAGCTCCGTCAGCTGCCCCAGGTCGTCGCGCAGCACCGCCACCAGCACGTTCGCGCTCCCGCGCCGCGGAAATCCCCCGAAGCCCGCCCAGCCCGTGTCGACGGCCGACTTCCCCGCGAGCGCTGGCGGCAGTTGCCTGCGAAGCTCCGCGAGGCGCTCCGCTGTCACCGCACCCAGAAACTTCAGCGTGACGTGGTATCCGGTCGTATCCACGAGGCGCGGCTTCTCCGCCCGGCTCGCGCGCTTGAACGGCTCGACCGAACCCTTGAGCGCAGCCTTGACCGAATCGTCGAGCTCGAGGGCAATGAAGCAGCGATGCACAGCGTCCGACTTAGCCGGAAATCAGCTGGCGCACCAGACTGAGCCCCCTGAACGCCGACACCAGCTGAACCCGCTTCCGGTCCCACGGAAACAAACACTTCTCGTGCAGCAGCGTCGTGCCGTCGAACACCGCAATGTGCACCGTTCCGACCGGCTTTTCCTCGCTGCCGCCGCTCGGTCCTGCGATCCCCGTGATGGCGAGTGCGACGCCCGCTCGCAACACACGATGCGCCCCGCGGGCCATTGCCTCCGCTACCGGCTGACTCACCGCCCCGTGCGCCGCCAGCAGTTCTTCGGGCACCCCGAGCACGTCGTGCTTCACCTGATTCGCGTACGACACCACCCCACCCGCGAAGTACGCGCTCGCACCCGCGTTTTCGGTGAGCAGCTGGGCCACCCAGCCACCCGTGCACGATTCGGCCACGCCCAACGTCAGTCCGCGCTGCTCGAGCAGCTCGCCGACAGCCCCCGCGAGCGACGTGGTGCCGCGTGAAAACACGATGGGACCGAGGCGCTGCTGCACGACGTCCGCCACCCGCGCCGCGCGCGCTGCTGCCGCCGCCTTGTCGGGGCCTCGCGCCAACACCTTCACCTGGATCTCCGGAAAGTGCGCGCGGTACCCGAGCACGACGCCATGCTCCGCCTCGATCCCCGCCAGCGCGTCGTTCACGGCGGATTCAGTCTGACCGAACGTGTTCAACCGGATCTGATGCACCACGCTCTCGCCGCCGCGTCGCGGCAGCGCCGCCCGCACGTGCGCTTCGAACATCGCGCGCATCTCCAGCGGCACGCCCGGCATGAAGAACGCCTCAGCCTGCCCGATCGTCACCGCAAACCCCGGCGCGGTCCCCTCCGGGTTGCTCAAGATCCGCGCTCCCCTCGGAAAACGCGCCTGCTTCTCGTTGCTCGGCCCCATCGTCCTACCTGCCCGCCGAAACCGCTGCCGGATGTGCTCCAGCGAAGCTTCGTCGAGCACCAGCGGTTCGCCCAGCATCGCGGCCACCGCCTCCGTCGTCAGGTCATCCGTAGTCGGTCCCAGCCCGCCCGTGCATACGATTGCGTCGTTGCGCCCCGCCAGCCGCGTCAAACACTCGATGATCTGCGCGTGATCGTCGGCCACCGAAACGAGTTCGGAAACTTCGAACCCGTCGTCCGACACCGCCTCAGCCAACCACTGCGAGTTCGTGTTCACGAGCTCGCCGCGCACGACTTCGGTACCTAGGGAGACGATGGCGATCGACATTAACCGGAGGCTAGCACGTGCAGTCGGGGTGGCCTCCCCTGGCAAAGGCAGCAAGCCCTCGCTCCGTCGTGCGGCCGGATCCTCCGGGGCCGAAACGACGACAACCAAAGAGTAGCCACCGGACTGGCGAAGCGGCGTGTCAGGGTCAGTCGCGCGTCGTAGGTTACGAATGCACTCAGCTTGCTTGGGGCTTCCTACTCTGGTAGGAATCTGCCATGGCTCAGCCTGCCGCTAAGTTGTCCGTCAGCATTCCGGGAGAACTCGCCGAGGCTGTTCGAAAGCGCGTTGGTGCTCGCGGTCTATCGGGCTTCGTCGCGCGCGCTGTTGCCCACGAGCTCGAGCGTGAAGGTGTTCAGGTGCTTCTCACCGACCTCCAAGACCAGCTTGGTCAACCTTCCAAGGCGGACATGGCTCGGGCCCGCAGAGCATGGCCGAAGCGCTAGTTCTCGATTCCGAGGGTGTCAGCGCTCTCGCCGACCCGAAGGCTCGCGGTACGCAGGCCCACAGAGCTGCTGCGATTCTGCAACTTGCCTATCAAAAGCGGGCGCTCGTTCGCGTTCCTGCACCCGTCCTCGCCGAAGTTTGTCGCGGCGTGCGCTACGACTCGGCGGTCAACCATTTGCTGAACAACCCTGGGGTCCGAGTCGTGGAGTTGAGCCGCACTGCCGCGCAGCAAGCCGGGCATCTGTTGGCTCGTCACAAACTCGCTTCCGCTCACGCGATCGATGCTTTCGTAGTCGCGATTGCGTTGCAGTTCGATACCGCTGTGATCGCGACCGGCGATCCCAAGGACATCAGGCGTCTCGCGGCACCGTTTTCAAGGATCGGAGTCTTCGCTTTGTAGCAAGACTCCGGCGAAGCACAGGCTGGCTGAGCCGCCATGTGGTCGGACCCTCGCCGTGCTTGGCGACTCGAGCGAGCGTCGGACGAAGTATGGCTCGGTCGCCCCGTGTACCGAGCGCGGTTGCCCCGGACCGCGTGGTGTAATACCCTCCTGTAGAAAGAGATACCGGCGGATCAAGCGTCAGGTGGTCCCCACGCTCATGCCGCGTTGAGCGATGCTGGCTGACTCACGGCGTCGCGGTTACTACCCAGCGGTCCTAAACTCTGGCAATTGCCGGAAGCGACCCCCCCCTCATGTCTCCGGCTTCACCCAAACGCGATCGCGCTGACCGACTCTTGCTCGCACAGGGGCTCGCAGACTCGCGCGCGAAGGCGCAGGCGCTGATCTTGGCGGGGCGAGTGTACGTGGGCGAGCAGCGCGTCGACAAAGCCGGTTCCCTGCTTTCGAGCGATGCCGTGCTGACGGTGCGCCAGACGGAGCAGTTCGTTTCGCGAGGGGGGACGAAGCTCGACGGTGCCTTGACGGCACTGGGCTTCGATGTCGCTGGCGTGGTCGCGGCGGACGTTGGTGCTTCGACTGGCGGCTTTACCGATTGCCTGCTGCAGCGGGGAGCTGTGCAGGTCTTCGCTATCGATGTCGGCCATGGGCAGCTGGCGCAGTCGTTGCGCGGGGATGCGCGGGTGGTGGTGATGGAGCGCACGAACGCGCGCCACCTCGAGGCGGATAGCCTGGGGAAGCTGGTCGATCTGGTGGTGGTGGACGCGTCGTTCATTAGCTTGGAGAAGCTGCTGGAGGCGATCGGGAAGATCTTGAAGCCGGGCGGGCATTTGTTGGCGTTGGTGAAGCCGCAGTTCGAGGTGGGGCGCGAGCAGGCGAGCAAGCACCGCGGGGTCATCAAGGACGAGGCGCTGCGCGAGACGGCGATTGCCCAGACCCTCGCAGCGGTTCGAAACCATGGCTTCGAGATCGTCGGCGAATGCCCCTCGCCCATCAAAGGCCCGAAGGGCAACCTCGAGCACTTCGTGTTGGCACGCCGGGGTGGCTAGGCCCTGCCCCTGAATTCGGCTGAACGACCCCGTAAACGTGAACGTAAACGTGCCCGTGCCCGAAGCAGTGCAACCGATACCAAGATGACGATGACCGGAGCATGATGCTCGATATGAGGGATTGGAAGTGTATCGAGTCGCACTGGAGTTTCTCGGCATCGCGAGCGCGATCATCGAAGGCTACCGCGAGGCGGACAGCCCTTTCCTCGATTTCTCGGCACGGGCAGGGGCACGTCACGTTCATGGGCCGGCCCATTCAGGGACAGGCTAGTTGAGCACGAGCACCCAGACGTCGTAGAGGGCGTGGGTCCAGACGGCGGGGGCGAAGCCTCGGAACCAGTAGATGAAGCAGAACACGATGCCGCAGACCCAGCGGAAGACGAAGGAGAGCAGATCGAAGTCGTCGCCCATCGGGCCGACGTAGTGCCAGCCGCTGAAGATGGCGGCGGTGACGACGGCCCAAGTGACTTTGACGACGAAGCGCTTGGCCGGAACGGGGATGGGGAACAGGTAGATGAGCAGGCGTGCGCCCAGGCCGAAGAGCACGACGCGGAACATGACCTCTTCGTAGAAGCCGGCGCCGAAGGACATGACCAGGCCGGCGAAGCCGCTGTCGATGCCGCGCGCGAGAGGGACGCCAGTCGGGCCGACGAGGCTCGTGAGACCGAGGTTGCCGACGACGTTGGCGGCGATCAGGCGCATGGTGAAGGCATAGACGATGCCTTCGATGCCGATCCACACGAAGCGCTCCCAGCGGAGAGCGCGCCCGCGTCCGGCGACCCAGAGTACGCCGACGTAGACCGCGGCGATGGCTAGAGTGAGCGCGCTGTAGGCGAACATGTTGTTGTTCGCCAGCGTGATGAGCTCGAAGGTGACGAGATCTGCGGCGTTGCGCACGGGGAGCAGGACGACGCCCAGGTGATAGCCCACGAAGATGGGAAGGGTGAGTCCGAGATCCGTCCACGGGCCGCTGGCTTCCTTCCAGGCTGTGGCGGGGGGCGCTTCACTCGCGGACGACATCGAAGCGTGGAACGTACCCACTTGCGGGGAAAATGCCAGTAGTCCCCCACGGCTCCGCGTGTGCTAGTGGTCGGAGAGCGCGATCCCCATGACCCCTGCCAAGCCAGCCCAGCGCCATCAGAAGCTCGTCAGTGAACTGCGCACGGCGGACTACCGCTACTATGTGCTCGACGACCCGGAGCTCAGCGACCGCGACTACGACGCGCTGTTCGCGGAACTGAAGGCCCTGGAGGCGAAGCATCCGGAGCTGGTGAACCCGGATTCGCCGACGCAGCGGGTGGGCGATCGGCCGCGCTCGGAGCTGGCGAGCGTGGCGCACGCGGTGCCGATGATGTCGCTCGACAACACGTACTCGCGGGAAGATCTCGAAGAGTTCGTGCGGCGCGTGAAGGACGGGTTACCGGATACGGCGCAGGTGCGTTTTTGCGTAGAGCCCAAGCTCGACGGGGCGAGTGTGGAGCTGCTCTATCGTGGCGGGAAGTTCGTGGAGGGGTCGACGCGGGGCGACGGCAAGACGGGGGAGCTGATCACGGAGAACCTGCGCACGATTCGGTCGGTGCCGACTCGGATCGAGTACGAGGGGCCGCTGACGTTGCGGGCAGAGGTGGTAATTTTCCGGCGAGACCTGGAGGCCATCAACCAGGCGCGCGAGGCACGCGGGGAGGCGCGGTTTGCCAATCCGCGCAACGCGGCGTCGGGGAGCTTGCGCATGCTCGATCCGCGCATCGTGGCGGAGCGGCGGCTCCGTGCGTTCGTGTGGCAGGTGGTGGAGACGGAGCAATTCGAGGGGTCGCATTCGGCGTCGTTGGATCGCCTGGCGGAGCTCGGCATCCCGACGCATCGCAACCACACGGAGTGCGAGACGATCGACGAGATCTGGGAGGCCATCTCGAAGATCGAGCAGAAGCGTACGGACTACGCGTTCGAGATCGACGGGGCCGTGATCAAGGTCGACGCGCGAGCGCAGCAGGATATTTTGGGTGCGACCGCGAAGTTTCCGCGCTGGGCCATCGCGTACAAGTTCGGGGCGGAGCGGGCGTACACGAAGCTGCTCGAGATCAAGGTGCAAGTCGGGCGCACGGGGACGCTGACGCCCGTGGCGCAGCTGGTGCCGGTAGCGCTGGCGGGCACGACGGTGTCGCGCGCGTCGCTGCACAACGAGCAGGTGATCGAGAACCTCGATGTGCGCATCGGGGACTTGGTGGGCATCGAGAAGGCGGGAGAGATCATCCCGCAGGTGGTGCACGTGGACACGAGCGCGCGCACGGGCGACGAGCGCAAGTTCGTGATGCCGGATAAGTGCCCGGTGTGCGAGACGCCGGTCGAGCGCGTGACCGGTGAGGTGGCGGTGCGTTGTCCGAACCCCACCTGCCCGGATAAAGTGAAGGGAGCCGTGCTCCATTTCACGCGGCGGTTCGCGATGGACATCGATCACCTGGGCGAATCGCTGATCGATCAGCTCGTCGAGAAGGGGCTCGTCAAGGATGTTTCCGATCTGTACGCGCTGACGCACGAGCAGGTATTGAGCCTGGAGCGCATGGGCAAGAAGAGCGCCCAGAACGTGGTCGACTCGATCCAAGGGTCGAAGGCGCGGCCGCTCTCGCGCCTGTTGACGGGGCTCGGGATCGAGCATGTCGGTCAAGTGGCGGCAACGCAGCTGGCTCAGACTGTGGTGAGTTTGCCGAAACTGCTGGAGCTCGATGCCACGGGGCTGGCGGAGCTCTTGGCCAACATCGCCGGCTTTGGGCCCAAGTTGACCGAAAGCGTGCAGGCCTACTTGTCGAACGAAGTGTCGCGCAGCGTGTTGCAGCGGCTGTTCGAGCTCCAGGTGTCGATCCCCGAGCCCCAGCCCGAACGTTCGGCGGAGGGCCCGCTCGTGGGCCTGTCGTTCTGTGTTACCGGTGTGCTCACCAGGAAGCGCGAGGATGTGCACGCGGCAATCCGTAGTGCCGGCGGCCAGGTGCATGATAAGGTCAAAAAAGGCACGAGCTACCTGGTCGTGGGTGAAAAGGTGGGCAAAGCGAAACTGGACGCCGCCACGAAAAGCGGTGCCAAGCTGATCAACGAAAGCGAGCTCGAGGCGATGATCGCCGGGACCGCGACGGGGTGAGCAGCGGGCGCGCTTCGCAGATCTTGGGGTTGCTCGGCGCCCTGGTGCTGGCGTGTTTCGCGATCGGCGCCGTCATCTTGATAGCGCTCAGGTTCCGCACCGAGTCGAACCCGTGCGGCTACGAGCTGCAGGCGCTCGGGCCCGTGTGCTGCGCGCCCGGTCAGCTGGTGAAAGACGGGCACTGTGTCGGTACCGATTTCAGCTGTCCGGAGGGAATGTTGCGGGTGGAAGAACCGCACCCAGGCTGCGTGCTCGAGAACCAAGTGGTCGAGTTCGAAGCGGGCCGTCTCGTGCTGGGGCCGATGGACTGGGAGGCCGAGGGACGCGTCGCGCCGCGCGACGTGAAGGTCGGGCCATTCATGCTCGATTCGTTGGAAGTCACGGTCGCCCGTTGGAATCTCTGCGTGCAAGCGAAGACCTGCGCGAAGCTGCCAGGTTATCTCGAGCCGGGGCAACCGGTGACGAGCGTGACGCCCGCGGTGGCAGATCGGTTCTGCATGTACAACGGCGGCCGCTTGCCCACGAGCGACGAGTGGCTGTACGCGGCGCTCGGCTCGCCCGCGCGGCGCTACCCGTGGGGCAACACGGGGCTCGTGTGCCGGCGCTCCGCCTTCGGCTTGGTGAACGGCCCCTGCGCCGAAGGTGCGGTGGCGCCAACGCTAGCAGGGTCCCGTCCCGACGGCATGACCCCGGAGGGCCTCCACGACATGGCCGGCAACGCGGCAGAATGGACGCGCGAAGGCAAAGGTTTCGTGGCGCGCGGGGGCTCCTTCAAGTCCGAGCAAGCCGCCGATCTGAAGGCCTGGGCCAGCGAGAAGACGAGTACACCGAGCCCGCACATCGGATTTCGCTGCGCCTACGACATGCCGAAGGGTTAGACGCCGATGTCCGTTCCGCGCCTGGCGGAGCTTCGCTCGACCCACGGGCTTCACGCGAACCAATGAGCAGAGGGCTCAGGGGCGCGCGCGGCCGACGCGAGACGGCGTTCGCAATGCTTCGACGGACGCGTTCAGCTCCGACGTGGAGACTCCGCTCTGCTCCGCGAGCCAGGGCACGGCATCAGTCGAGCGGGAGAAGGCTCGAGTGACTCGACGAGTCGGTGAGTTCTTCATGAACCACTCGATGGCCGTGATGATGCCGCGAATGAGGGCCGAACTGGTGATGATCGCGATGACCCCACCGACGTCGGGGATCTTCGCCCAGGCTTCGCCGATGTCCTTGCGTTGCACGGCATTGGGCTGAGGGTAACCGTCCTGGAGATCGATGAGCAGGACGATGGGGCGGATGTGTTTCCGCGCGGCGGCGACGACACGAACGAACTCCTTGTGGTAGGCGGCGTAATCGGCTGGATCGTATGGGTTCGCGTAGCGAACGACCAGGATCGCCTTGCCCTCGTTCAGGTTGCTGACGAGCATCCGTACCTCCGGTACCTCCGCAGCACATCTTAGCAAATCGCGGCGATTCGCACAGGTTCGACTTCGGGGTACGGACGACTCGACGACCAGGCGCCGCTCGGTGTAACAGGGTGGGCGTGGCACTCACTCCCAAGCCCCTCACGCCGCCTCCGGGCCTGGCCGTACGTGCAGCCATCACCCTCCGCCGGTCGCTGCTCCGCGCCGCCGAAGCGGTCGTTCCAGCTCGAGTGGCAATCCTCGAACGGGTCATCGCGGGTTGTGAGGCGAACATGCTCGGCGAACTGGGACGGCTCCGGGTTGCGGATCTGCTCGAACAAGAGCCGCTCAGTGCGGATGAGATCGCCGAGCGCACGGGGAGCAATCCGGACGCGATGGCGCGGACGATGCGGGCTCTGGTCTATGCGGGAGTCTTTTCCCGGCGCGCGGACGGGAAGTTCGGAAACAACCGCGTGTCTCGCGCATTGCTCGATGAAGACGCTTCGTCGCGCGCATTCGCCATCTATTTTGCTTCCAAGTCGAACCAACACGCCTGGGCCGACTTCGCAGAGACGCTCCGTACAGGAAAAAATGCATTCGAGCGCGTCCATGGGACTAGCGTTTGGGACTGGTTCGACGCTCACCCCGAAGAACGCGAGACGTTCGCCTGCGCGATGATGAGCATCACGATCGCTGAAGCCGCGGGTATTGCTTCGACTTACCCCTTCGGTGAGGCGCAGAAGGTGTGTGACGTGGGTGGCGGTCGCGGAACACTGCTCAGCGAAATCCTGCTTCATCACCCGAAGGTACGCGGCGTCCTCGTCGATGCTCCTGGCGTCCTCGCGTCAGCGAAGCACCTGTTGGACGCGCGCGGAGTACGCGATCGCGTCGAGCTCGTGCCTGGCAGCTTCTTCGACTCCGTACCGAGCGGCGCCGACATCTACGTGCTGAAGACGGTCCTCCACGACTGGGACGACGAACGTTCGAGAAAGATTCTCTCGATCGTGCGCTCGGCGATGAAGCCCGGGGCGCGTCTCGTCAACGTCGATTTCATCGTCGAAGCGGACTGCGATCACTACGGGGTCACGATCGACATGCACATGATGGTCGTCTGCGGCGAAGGCCGCGAGCGCTCGCGCCGAGATTTCGAGCGGCTGCTGCAAGCGACGGGGTTCCGCATGCAGCGCACCCTCAGCACATCGACGGGCATGGGGATCATCGAGGCAGTCGCGGTCTAAAGGGTGCCGAACGTCGGTGGTCTAAGCAGCCTTGCGAGCTTCGAGCCACAATTTCGTTGAACCGATTTGAAACGGCGTCCAATTGGGCCCCAAACAATTGAAGGTCGAGAGCCCACCTCGCTTCAAGATGCTCAAGAGCTCGTGGCAGGTGTAGACGCGGATGGACGAGTCGCGCGTTTCCTCGCGCTGGTCTCGGAAGAACGTCCAACGCACGTTGATTCTCGC
>JAICQQ010000409.1 GCA_025937785.1 Polyangiaceae bacterium | reverse complement strand
CCAGATCTCCGCTAGCTGTCGAGCCTTCACTTGAGCTCAGCACAGCACGCACCCAGCGGGCCGCCGGAGGGGCTCGACGCGCCGTCATCGCCGCTGTACGATCACGGTCTCGCTGCTTTTTGCGCCGCGATCTAGCTAGCTATCCTCTCAGGATCGGAGGTCGAGCGGTGACTGTAGGCCAGGGTTTGACGGGTGGGCTCGTGCTCACGGCGCTCTTGTTCGGTTGCGGCTCCAATCCGGAGCCAGGCGAGCCCCTGCCGAGTTCGGGGGTCACCCCCGATAAGCGCTTGAACAGCCTGGCCGACGGCGAGATCGAGAGCCTGTGCGATTGGAGTCGAGACCACGCCGCTGCCGTCGAGTGCGACGACGGGTCGGTTGCATCGCACCGCGCCGTCGAATTGGAGCGCTGTGTCGATCGCTGGCCGTTCGCTGACTGCAGCGCGCGCGTGGCGGATCTGGAGGGGTGTCTCGTGAGTGATCCCTGCGATGTCGAAAGCGCGACCGAAGCTTGCGCGGCGGTGCTCGCGTGTTCGTTCGGGTCGGAGGACATGTTTGACTGCGCCGATGGGCAGGGCCAAGTGCTCCAGAGCCAGGTCTGTGACGGCGTGCCCGACTGTGCGGACGTTTCTGACGAAGCGGATTGTGGCGAGCTTTGATTTCGGCCATGGTCAGGGCCGCGAATCGAACCGAAGGAAGTTCCGATGTCAGACGACGAACGCCGTTTCGTGACCCTAGAGACGAAGATCGCGTACCAAGAAAAGGCGATCGCCGACTTGAATGACGTGGTCGTCGAACAAGGCCGCGTGTTCGAGAAGCTCGTGCGCCGCGTGACGCGTCTCGAACAGCAGCTCGAGCAACTCTTGGGGCAGTTCGACGTGCCCGCCGAAAAACCGCCGCACTATTAGCGCTCAGCTACGAGCGCGGCGTCAGCTACGAGCGCGGCGCGGGCCCGGCGCTCTCGCGCGTGAAGAGCTGCATCGGATACTGCTGGCTGGTGCTGGGGCTGCTTTTGGGATCGGAGAGCTGTTTGAGGACGGCGATGGCGGCGTCGATGCCCATCTGACTGGCGGGTTGGGTCACCGTGGTGAGGCCCGGCCAGCAGAGGCCGGCTTCGGGCAAGCCGTCGAAGCCCACCACCGAAACGTCCGCCGGAACCCGCACCCCCGCTTGCTGCACGCGGCGCATGAAGGCCATGCCCATCAAGTCGTTGCCTGTGACGACCGCGGTCGGCGCTTCGGCACGGGGCAACTCCAACCAGCGGTCCGCGGCCTTCGCGCCGCCTTCCGATTGATAGTCGGGCGCGAACGAGATGCGGTCTGCAGGCAGATCCAGCCCGCGCGCCTGCAAACCCTGCTTGAGACCTGCGAGGCGGTTTTGCGTGTCTTGCGAGACAGAGGGTCCACCGGCGAACGCGAAGCGCACGTGCCCGAGGTCGCACAGGTAGTCGGCGACTGCCTGCCCCGCTGCCTGGTTCTCGCCGTTGAAGCTGTGGCCGACGGGGTAACCTTCGTCGGGCGCCACGAACGCCATCGGGAGATTGGCAGCTGCCGCGGCCTCGATGAGTGGTGCTTCGGGCTTGCCCGGGTGAGCGAAGATGAGCCCGTCCACCTGACGGTCTCGGATCCACGCCTCCACCGCGGCGAGGTCGTACTTGCCTTTGAGCGCGATGCTGGCCAATAGCACGCTGGTCTGCTTGCCAATCAGCGCTTCTTCCACGCCGTTCAGCACCTGGTTGAACCAGGCGCCCTGACTCGTCTTCGCCACGACGCCGATGATGCCGGTGCGCCCCATCCGCAGATTTCGGGCGGGCGCGTACGGTGTGTACCCCAGCTCGCGAATCGCCCGTTCCACACGGTCTCGCACCTTGGCACTCGCCGAACCCCGATTGACGACGCGAGAAACCGTGCTTGCGGCAACCCTAGCGCGCTCGGCGACTTCACCAATGGTAGGCTTTCCGGAAGGTCGATTGCTCATGTAAGGGGTCCTCGGGGTCGGGAAATTGTAGCTGGAAACCGGCCATACCGCAGACGAAACCCGCGCGGGGCGTGGCTGTTCGGGCAACTTCGGCGTGAAGTAGCTGAAATCTTTCGTTCACTCCACAAAGCGTCTCGTTTCGGGCCCCGGGCAAGCGCTCCGGCGATCGCGGGAGGCGCGCGCGGTGTTCACCCGTGAACGCCCGGCCGCTACTTCAGCGAACGAACCTTCGGCTTGCGGCGCTTGCGTGACTTCTCGGGCACCAGATCGCGCATGGTGCTGACCTTGCCGAAGCAGAGCAGACGGTCGCCCGCCTCGAGCTGTCGGTGGGGCTTGGGGTTCGGAACCACTTTGCCGCCTCGGTGCAGGGAGAGCACGTTGATGTCGCGCTCGTTCAAGCCCGAGTCCGCGATCGTCTTGCCGACGAACTCGGAACCCTCCGGAATCAGTAGCTCGGCGACGTCGTACCCGCGGCTCACCGTGAGGCGCTGGCGGATGTCCAGCTCGGGGAACTTTACCTGTGCTGCGATGTAGTCGATGATCGCGCCGGCCACGTCCAGCTGAGTGGCGGTTTCGATGCCCTCGAGCCCTGGCGAAGAATTGACCTCCATGACCAAGGGCCCGTCCTTGCCTTCGAGCATGTCTACGCCCGCGATGCGCAGACCCATGATCTGCGCTGCTCGCACCGCCGTCTGCAAGTAGTCGTCGCCGAGCTCCACGATCTCCGTCCTGCCGCCACGGTGAAGGTTGCTCCGAAACTCTTGCCCCTGTGCTACGCGCCGCATGGCGGCGACCACTCGATCACCCACCACGATGGCGCGAATGTCTCGGCCTTTGCTTTCGGCGACGAACTTCTGAATCAACACGTTCTGCCGCGTACTCTGCAAGGTTTCGATGATGGCTTCGGCTACCTTGACGTTTTCTGCCAGAATCACGCCGACGCCCTGGGTGCCCTCGAGCAGCTTGATGATGACCGGGGCGCCACCCACGCGATCGATCGCCGGCAACACGTCGGCCTTCTGCCGCGCGAAGGTGGTTTGGGGGATGCCGATATGATGCCGGCTCAACATCTGCAGCGAGCGCAGCTTGTCGCGCGAGTTCACGATGCCCAGACTCGAGTTGGCGCAGAACACATCCATCTGCTCGAACTGGCGCACGACCGCCGTGCCGAAGTACGTGATCGATGCCCCGATCCTGGGGAGCACGGCGTCGTAGGGGCTGAGGTTTCGGGAGTGATAGTACAGGTGGGGGGCCCCGCGCTCGAGGTCGATGGCGAACTTCAGCGTGTCGAGCACCTTCACCTCGTACCCCCGCTTGGCAGCCGCCTCTTTCAAGCGCGCAGTGCTGTAGGCCCGAGGACTGCGCGACAAGATGGCGAGTTTCATGGAGCGCTCTTGCAACATCACCTGCCTCCGTGGCGGACCGAGCTAACATGCCCGCGGATACCGCGCAATAAGCCCGACGGGCTCACGGAAAGGGCAATTCGGACCCTGCTGAAACGCGTGAACCCGCGCCTCCGTCACGCTCTCGCAAGTGGGCTGTGGATGGGCGTCGCCGGCGCGTTGGATGACCCTGGTCGCATTTTTCGCGTGACATCGACGGGAGAGTTGGTGTTCGCGGCAGACTTCCGGGTCGTGGCACGGCGCGCACTGCTGCCCCGGGGGCCGGCGCTTCGCGCTGGGCAACACATGTATTACAGGCTTGGCGACTACAGGCTTGGCGCCTACAGGCTTGGCGCCTACAGGCTTGGCGACATCTAGCTCTTGCTTGCTGAGCGAGCCTTGAGTCCGAGCGCCATTCGTGCGGAGGCGTCCGCGGCGCCGGGCAGCGCCGCTATCGACGCAATGCGTGATCGTCGTCCGTCATCGTTCCCAGGTTCATGCCTGTCGCTGGAAACCAGCTTCCATGGACAGCCGAAGCGTGGGGGGTGCTGCCAGATTCGTTTGACAGCGCGAATCTCGTCCGGGTACCCAACTGAACAGCCTTGCTGCGTCGGCTGGCCCGAGGTCGAAGCGCATTCCCTGGCTGAGATGGTCGGGACGCTCCCCCAAGGGTCGCTCCCGGCCAGTCAAAAACGGCGCTTTGACTGCGGGTTCGGTTGACTTGGCGCGCGCTTGTGGCAAGTCCAGGACATCGGAGCACCAGAATTGCCCCACCCTCCTCGGATGGGGACGCGCAGT
>JAICQQ010000429.1 GCA_025937785.1 Polyangiaceae bacterium | reverse complement strand
CCCGGATGAGAGCCGCCCATTCTCGCGCGCTTCGTCGGACCATGCGGTTTGACTAAAACGGCGCAGGCCCCGATCCAAGACGTGCTCCGCGGAACGGGTACCCACCCTCGTCGAGCAACACAAAAAGGCAAGCTGACGCAACCAACCTGGTCGTGCTGCTCGTGCGGCCCCTGTTCATCCTACCGATCACCACTGGCTCACGGATCGCACCGTTCCCAGCGCACACCACCCTGAGCGGAGCCCGCCCAGCGGAGGAGACATAATACACCTGTTATGTCTATCGAGGGGCAGGCGCGGGGCTTGCTCGCTTCCGCGCTGCCCCCGGTAGCGACCAATGGGAGCGTAGGGACGAAGCCCCTTGCTGCCCACCGCAGGTGCAAGCCCCGTGACCCGCAGGGCGGTTCGCATAAGCCGGCTTATGCGAGCCGCTGCCCCGAGCGACTCCGCTGGGCGGGCGGAGCGACCTCGGTGCCCTCGGCTGCGGCGTGCTCCTGCTCGCCGAGTGCGTCGTCCTCGGCGGCTAAACGAGAGAAGAGCTCGTCGATGGTCCCGCTCGCCTTCACAAGCGCGGGACGCTGCTGTTCGTGGCGCCCGAGCTTCGCCGTCGGATGCGTCCGCGCGTGCACTGCCTGCAGCTTCTTGATGCTCACCTGCGTGTAAATCTGCGTGGTCGATAGCTCCACGTGCCCCAGCATTTCTTGGATGTAGCGGATGTCGGCGCCGTTCTCGAGCATCACCGTCGCCATTGTGTGTCGAAACAAATGGCAGGCGCCTTTCTTCCCCGTGTCGGCGGCGTTCACGTACTCGCGCACGAGCTGCGTCAACCGGCTCGGCGACACCACCACGTCATAGCTCTCGACCGAGGTGACGATCCGATGGAAGACCCCGGGAGCTTTTTCACGAATCGCGACGGGGGCGAGCTCGACGTCGGTGGCACCGCGGGCGTCGGGTCGCAGCACCACGCGTACCTCGCCGAACGACTCCGTCGGCTCCTGCATCCAGAGCCGGAACTCGACGGTATCGCTCCGCTTCCACGGGAGCGAGAGTGCGCCCGAGCAGACTTCGGTCGATCCACTTGGCAGCGCCAGCGAGAGGGCGGGCGACGCCTTTCTGTAGCCTTGGTTCGCGAGAGGGTACCGAGCGTGCTGGTCCAGCCCGCGGACAGCAGATCGTGGAACTCGGGAAGGGTCGCGGCGGCCGGCGCTGGCGGCGGCGTGCTGGAGGCAGCGGCTAGCTCGTTCGCGATCGATGCGACAGCAGCCGGATCCGCGACGGCGAGCGCGAATCACTGCTGCATCCGATGAATAAGCAGATCAGGGTGGCTACCCAAGGCCACCACGCTTTGGTTTGGTGCATACTTCTCCCAAGACGAGCTGCGGCCCATGAGCCCAGCCGTTCCGTCGCGCACCCTACTAGAAAACCGGGAGCGGATCTTGAGCGGAACTTGAGTTTTTATGAATGTTGTCGTTACGCGTTTCGTCGCGACCTCTTTCGACGCACTATCGGGCAGCCGCTGGAGCCAGTTGCGCGAGTAGTGACGCTCTTTTTTGTTGGGCCGCGGCGGTGCGGATTTTTCAGAGGCCTGAGCCGCAGATTTTCAGTGTCAACTGGGGGGTGGACACCCGGTTCGTGCTCTGGCAGCCGCCTCAACGCGGCGTTCCCGAGCGCTGGATCGCTCGGACGAGCTGGTCAGGACGCTATGCATCCAGCCGACGCAGCGTAGCCGCGGCCGACGGCTACATGTGCAGGGCGCGGTTGTCGACGGCGAGGGCGGCTTCTTTGATGACTTCGGAGAGGCTGGGGTGGGCGTGGGAGGAGCGCGCGACGTCTTCGGCGCTGGCACCGAACTCGATGGCGACGGCGAGCTCGGCCAAGAGATCGCCGGCGTGGGCGCCCAGGATGTGAGCGCCGAGGATGCGATCGGTTTCGGCGTCGGCCAAGATCTTGACCTTGCCTTCGGTGGCGTTCAGGGCGCGCGCGCGACCGTTGGGCTTGAAGGGGAAGATGCCCTTCTTGTAGGCGATGCCGGCGGCTTTCAGCTGCTCTTCGGTCTTGCCGACGCTCGCGATCTCGGGGTGCGTGTAGACCACGGACGGGATGGCGTCGTAGTTGACGTGACCGTAGCCGGTGACGATGGTCTCCACGCAGGCGATGCCTTCTTCTTCGGCCTTGTGCGCCAGCATGGCGCCACCGATGACGTCGCCGATCGCGTAGATGCCGGGGACGTTGGTGTGGAAGTGCTCGTCGACGATGACGAAGCCGCGCTCGTTCTTGTGCACGCCGACCTCTTCCAGACCGAGGCCGTCGGTGTTGGGGATGCGGCCGACCGCCACTAGCACCTTGTCGCACTCGACACCTTCGCCGCCTTCGACTTCGACGATGCGGCGGTCGCCTTGCTTGCGCACGCCCGTGACCTTGACGCCGAGCTTGAACTCGAGCCCCTGCTTGGCGAGCACGCGCTGCGCGTCCTTGGCCAGCTGCAGGTCCATGCCCGGCAAGATCCGGTCGAGGTACTCGAGCACGACGACCTGCGAGCCCAGGCGCGACCAGACCGAGCCCATCTCGAGCCCGATGACGCCCGCGCCGATCACGACCAGCTTCTTCGGCACTTCGCTGTACGAGAGGGCTTCGGTGCTCGTGCCCACGGCGTCGTCGAACTCGACGCCGCGCAGGCCGGCGGCTTTGCTGCCCGTCGCGATGAGGATGTGCTTGGCTTCGATCTCGACGTTGTCGGTGCCGCTGCCGCCGGCGCTGCCGCTGCCGCCGGCGCTGCCGCTGACGCTGACGAGGCCCCGCGCGACGATGCGACCGCGCCCCGAGTAGCGCGTCACCTTGTTCTTGTTGAACAAGAGGGCGACGCCGCTCGTCAGACCCTCCACGATCTCGTCTTTTCTACCGAGCATCTTGGGCAGGTCGAGCCCGACGTTTTCGACCTTGATGCCGAACTCACCGAGGCCGTCCTTGGCTTCGTGGTAACGCTCGCTGGCTTCGAGCAGCGCCTTGCTGGGGATGCACCCCACGCGCAGGCAGGTGCCCCCGAGCGCCGGCTCGTACTCGATGCAGGCCGTGTTCAGGCCCAGCTGCGCTGCGCGAATGGCAGCGACGTAGCCGCCCGGACCCGCACCAATCACCACCAAATCATGCTTGTTCACGCTCATCTTGACCCACTAAACCTGGAGCAGACTAACTTCGAGCACACTAGACTTCGAGCACACTAGACTTCGAGCAAGATGCGCTGCGGTGCTTCCACGCACTCTTTGATGCGCTTCAGGAAGGTCACGGCCTCGCGTCCGTCGACGATGCGGTGATCGTAGGTGAGCGCCACGTACATCATGGGGCGAATCACGACCTGGCCCTTGAGAGCCACCGGGCGCTCTTGAATCGCGTGCAGACCCAGGATCCCGCTTTGCGGCGGGTTGATGATCGGCGTCGAGAGCAGCGAACCGTAGATGCCGCCGTTCGAGATCGTGAACGTGCCGCCTTGCAGTTCTTCGAGCTGGAGCTTGTTCTGCTTCGCGCGGCCAGCGAGCTCCGCGATGGTCTGCTCGACCTGCGCGAAGCTCAAGAGCTCGGCGTTGCGGATGACGGGTACCACGAGGCCCTTGCCACCGCCCACGGCGACACCGATATCGTAGTAGTTGCGATACACGATCGAGTCACCGCGGACCTCCGCGTTCACCTGGGGGATGAGCTTGAGCGCCTCGATCGCCGCTTTGACGAAGAACGACATGAAGCCGAGCTT
>JAICQQ010000189.1 GCA_025937785.1 Polyangiaceae bacterium | reverse complement strand
TCTATTTTCCGGAGACGATGCTTCAGGAAATCAAAGATGAAGCAGCACGCCTGGATCGATCGTTGTCGTGGGTAGTGCAGCGCGCCTGGAAGCTCGCTCGCGCCGAGATCCGGAAGATTCCAAGCGTCAACGACATTGATACCGACGACGAGAACGGCGGTTGAACCCGGGTGAGCGCGAGTTCTTCGTCGAAGCGGTCGACGGAACTCGACTCTACACTCACATCAGGCTTTCAACTTCCGATCTAGTTTCCCCAGCGCTGGAGTCCGCCCCGGACCCAGCACCGAGCAAGAACACCCACGCCGAGCGCCCCCTGCTGGTGCTGTGCGATGGGCTATGCTGTGATGGGTTCATCTACAAGTATCTGTGGGATGACCTGGCAGCGCTGGGGTCTGTCGCGCACTTCCACTACCGAGGCCACGGGCGCAGCGAGCTGCCGCAGGATCCTGCGCGCATCGACGTCGTTGCGCTCGCGCAAGACCTGTTGACGGTGCTCGATCACGTCGAGGCGGAGCAGGTGGTGCTCTTCGGCCACTCGCTCGGTACGCAAGTCGTGCTCGAGGCTTATCGACGGCGGCCCGAGGCGATCCGCGCGCTGATACTGATGTGTGGCAGCTTCGGGCGGGTCACTCATACGTTCAAGGGCTCGAATCTGCTGGCGACGGTGTTGCCAGATCTGATCGAGTGGGTCACGCGACACCCGAAGTTTGCGAGGGCCTTATGGGCCCGAGTTCCAGTCAACGTGGCGCTGCGCGTGGCTGGACTGATCGGGGACATCAACATCCGCGCCGTGCGCGTGGAAGACGTTGCTCCCTACTTCCAGCACGTGATTCACGTGGACTTCGAGATGTTCCTGCGCATGCTCAAGTGTGCGGGCGAGCATTCAGCCGAAGATCTGCTGCCGCGCGTCAACGTCCCCACCCTGGTGATCGCGGGGGCTCGCGACACGATCACGCCCGCCGACCTGTCCAAGGCGATGAGCGACGCGATACCGAACGCCAAGCTGTGCCTGCTGCCCGACGGCACACACGTGGCCCCGCTCGAACACCGCCAGGCCGTTGCCGACGCCATCCAGGGCTTCCTAAACGAATCCGCAGTATTGCGGTCAGGCGGCGCTGCTTTGCAGGATCCAGAGCTGGGGAGTTAGGTTTGGCTGAACCACTGACCTCCGATGTGCTGGGTGAGCTCTTGGGACTGTTGGCCCACGATCTGCGAAACCCGCTGTCAGCGCTGCACAGCAACGTCGGATACCTGGGTTCGCTGTCCGATAGCTACGATGAAGACGCCAAGGAGGCGATCGCCGACGCGCTCTTGTCCTGCGATGGCCTGCGCACCGTCATCGACAGCGTCGAGATCTTGTCACACGTGCTCACGGGCACCACGGGCTTCGACCGCGCGGGCTTCGGGCTGGGCGCCCTGATTCAAGAGGCAGCCAGCGGAACTCGCCCCCTCGCCAAGAGTCACGAAGTGGAGCTCGAAACCAGCGAATCGTGCAGCACGACCAACGCCCGCGTCGTGGCTCACCGCGACATGTCGTACCGTGCGCTGACGGGACTCATCCGGAACTCGATTCAGCATGCGCCGCCGGGCAGCATCGTTCAAGTCTCACTCGAAGAAGACCCTCAAGCGTGTCGAGTGCTCGTCAGCGACGACGGCACACCGCTGAACCAACAGATCATCGAGACGGCGTTTACCGCTGTCGGTCAAATCACCAGCAAGTCGCTCCGTGGCGGGCGCTACAGCCGCGGCCTCGGCCTTTACTGCGCCAAGGTGTGCGCTGAGCTCGCCGGCACCGACGCGAGCTTCCGCGCCGACGCCCCCACGAACACCTTCGTGTTCAGCGCCCCCCGCGACCGCTGATCCAGCGTCCCAAGGCTCGTCTAGGCTTTCTTTTCGCCGCGCGCAGCGGACTCTGACCCCTCGGAGCTCCTGCCGGTCGCAGCGAGGTCAATCCAGCTCAATAGCGGACTCGGAGGCCACCATTCGGCGTTAGCTGTCGATGATCGATTAAAAATAGAAATGGCGAGCTTGGCGCTCTTGGCGGCTCTGATGATTGGCCACTAATGTTGCGCGTGGGAGAGCAGTTCGGAATGCGTCCGTCCAGAGCTGCCCCATGCCTTGCTCCCAACCGATGAGTGTTTCATGATGACCCATTCAACCGCCAAGACACGAACAGCGCCAAGGTTGTCTGGGCGCGTCGCGCGGACGAATCTTCGAACCTGTGCCGCCGGAGCGGGGTCGGGCGGGTGATGCGGTGGGCGGGGTTAGTCGAGGAGTTGGCGGAGGACGAACTGCAGGATGCCGCCGTGGCGGTAGTAGTCGAGCTCGACGGCTGTATCGATGCGGGCAGTGACCTCGAACTGCTGTTTGCCGGAGGCACCCTGCGCCACGACCCGTAGGCGCGCGCCGGGCTCCAGGCCATTGGCGATGCCGGCGATGTCGTAAGTCTCTTCGCCGGTGAGCCCCAGCGTTTGGCGCGTCGTGCCCGGCAGGAACTCGAGCGGCAGCACGCCCATCCCGATCAGGTTCGAGCGGTGGATGCGCTCGAACGATTCGGCGATCACGGCGCGAACGCCCAGCATGTACGTGCCCTTGGCGGCCCAGTCGCGTGAAGAACCGGAGCCGTACTCCTTACCCGCGATCACCAACAGCGGCACGCCCTCGCCCTGATAGCGCACCGAGGCGTCGTAGATCGACATTTGCTCTCCGCCGGGCAAATGGCGGGTCATGCCGCCCTCGGTGCCGGGTGCCAGAGTGTTGCGCAACCGGACGTTAGCGAACGTGCCGCGCATCATCACCTCATGGTTACCGCGGCGCGACCCGTAGGAGTTGAAGTCTCGCAGGCTGACGCCGTGCTCTATCAGGTACTTGGCGGCGGGAGAATCCTTGGCGATGGAACCCGCGGGTGAGATGTGATCGGTAGTGACCATGTCGCCCAAGAGAGCGAGCACGCGAGCGCCCTCGATGTCGACCAGCGGCACCGGGTGCCGGGCAACGCCGTCGAAGAACGACGGCCGGCGCACGTAGGTGCTGTTCGGGTCCCAAACGTAGCGGCTGCCTTCCGGGGCCGGCAAGGCGCGCCAGCGCTCGTCACCTTGAAATACCGCCTCGTACTCCTGCGTGAACAGCTCGGCGTTGACGTGCTTCGCGACCAGCTGCGAGATCTCTTGCGTCGAAGGCCAGAGGTCCCTCAGATACACGTCCTTCCCATCGCTGCCTTGCCCCAGCGGTTCACTGGTGAGATCGATGTCCATGCGTCCAGCCAGCGCGTAGGCCACGACCAGCGGCGGGCTCGCGAGATAGTTGGCGCGCACGTCGGGACTGATGCGCCCTTCGAAGTTACGGTTACCGCTGAGCACGCTCACCGCGACCAGACCATGGTCGTTGATCGCCTGCGAAATGGGCTCCGGCAACGGCCCGCTGTTGCCGATGCAGGTCGTGCAACCATAGCCGACCACGTGAAACTTGAGCGCTTCCAGCGCCGCCAGCAGCCCCGCGTTTTCGAGGTAACGCGTGACCACCTTCGACCCAGGAGCCAAGCTCGACTTGACCCAGGGCTTCGGTGCGAGGCCACGTTCGACCGCTTTTTTCGCCAACAGCCCTGCGCCGATCAAGACGTGAGGGTTCGAAGTGTTGGTGCAGGACGTGATCGCGGCGATCACGACATCGCCATGCCCGAGCTCGAACTCCGCGCCGTCGAGGCTGGTCTTGACGGTCGCATCCGGCCGGGACTTCTGCTTCGCGAGCTGTAGCTGCTCCGCGAGCGCTTCGGTCCATTTCGACTTCGCCTCGCTGAGGGGTGTTTTGTCTTGCGGGCGTTTGGGTCCGCTGATGGTGGGGACCACGCTCCCGAGATCGAGTTCGAGCACGTCGGTATAGCTCGGGTCAGGCGTCTCGGCAGTGCGGAACAATCCCTGAGCGCGCGCGTAACTCTCGATGAGCGCCCGCCGCTCGCGCGGACGCCCGGACATTTCCAGGTAGGTCATGGTCTCGCGATCGATGGGGAACATCGCGCAGGTCGAACCGAATTCGGGACTCATGTTGGCGATGGTGGCGCGATCGGCGAGCGGCAAGTGATCGAGCCCTTGCCCGAAGAATTCGACGAATTTACCCACCACACCCTTGTCCCGCAGCATGCGCGTGACCGTGAGCACCAAGTCGGTCGCGGTGCTGCCCTCGGGCAGGCGCCCGCTGAGCCTGAACCCAATCACGTTCGGAACCAGAAGATTGATGGGTTGACCGAGCATGGCCGCCTCGGCCTCGATGCCACCGACCCCCCACCCGAGTACCCCCAGACCATTGATCATCGTGGTGTGGCTGTCGGTGCCCACCAACGTGTCGGGATACAAGAGCCCCCCCTGCTCGAACACGACGCGGGCGAGGTACTCGAGGTTGACCTGATGCACGATGCCTGTCGCCGGCGGCACGACGCTGAAGTTGGCGAGGGCCTTCTGCCCCCACCTGAGCAGCGTGTAGCGCTCGGTGTTGCGCTCGTACTCGCGGGCTGAGTTCAGCGTCAGCGAATTCGGGCTGCCGTACGAGTCGACCTGAACCGAGTGATCGATCACCAGCTCCGAAGGGAACAAGGGGTTGATCTTGGTGGCGTCCCCACCCATTTCGGCCATCGCGTCGCGCATCGCCGCCAGATCGACGACCGCGGGCACGCCAGTGAAGTCTTGCAGCACGACGCGGGCAGGGTGAAAGGCGATCTCGTGATTCGCGACGGCCGCCGGATCCCAGCGCGCCAGGTTCGCTATCTCGCCTTCGCGCACTGCCTTACCGTCCTCGCGACGCAGCAGGTTCTCGAGCAAGATCTTCAGCGCAAAGGGCAAGCGCGCGATGTCGATCCCGGTTGCCTCGGAGAACTTCGGGAGGCTGAAGTACTGGTAAGTGGTGTCGCCCACCGTCAGCGCCGAGCGCGTCGCGAATGTATCCAGAGAGTCGGTCATGTCGAAGTCCTCTCACGAGTCGGGCTCACGGCGAAGCAGCGCACCCGAAGACGAGGTTATGGTCGCACCGATCATCGAGCAGCGCGCGGCAATCCGCAAGCCGGCCGCTGCCGTCGCGCCGCGAAACTAAGCGGGCGCGGTGGCGCCAGCACCGCCGTGGCAACAGATCTCGTCGGCTGCAGCCACGCCCATTTCCACTGCCGCGAGCACCGTGTTGGGGCGGCCGGCCATCACGTCTCCGGCCAGGTACAGACCCTGCTCGCCCGGCCGCGGGCGCGCCCCGACGTGTTCGAGCACCCCGACACCGTGCGCGGCAAAGTCGAAGCCATGGGCGCTGGCCACGTTTTCGAGGCGCTTCTGCCGGACGAACATCTCGACCGGCGCCGACAGCGACAAGCGAAAGCTCGGATGCCTCAGTTGCCGCTCCGGTGCTTCCAGCACGATGCCCCCCGCGGCGACTCCGCCAACCGCGATTACCACGCCGTCAGCATGCAAGAGCTCCCCGCCGGCGAGCGACACCTCCCAACGGCGCCCGCGCCGGAGCACCTGTTCCACAGCGGCGTTGCGCACGGAGACCGCGTGCCTCTCGAACAGTGCGTTGCGCGCGCGCACGAAGCGGGCGCCTGCGGGTCCGCCAGGCGGCGAGGTGGTCTCTCCAACGGGAACGCCCAGGTCTTGCTCCAACGCCGACGCCGTCGCCGGATCGATGCCCAGCCAGGGCCCCAGCAACCAAGCGTCGGGTCGCGCGGCGCCCTCGAGGCGCTCACACAACCAACGACGTCGGTCGGCGCTATCGTGCAGCGCCGCAAAGTCGTGCAGGGCAATGCGCCTTTCGTAGCCATGCCGGAGCAACGGCACGTCCACACTCTCGAAACGCGTGCCCGTCGTGCGTGCCCAACCCGACTCACACAGCGAGCGCACGAGCAGCCGTGCGTCCCAATCGTCCCGCTCCGCGTTCGCGACGGCGACGCTCATCCCGCCGAGCGGCGTGAGGTTCAAGAGCGCGCGGTCGGCTCCCTGAGCCGGCCGCACCACGCCCGCGCCCGTGGCGACGCGCATGTCGCGCGCGCTGGACCAGAGCCCGATCTCTTCCAAGAAATGGTCCGCGGCGGGGCTGAGACTCGTGCGACCTCGACGAGTCCATGGCACCAGATCGAGCGCGCCGGAGTAGAGTTCACTCGCCCCCGCTCGGTCGTGGACCACGCGCACCTCGGCGCCGCGAAAACGGGCTTGGAACGCGGCGGCCGTGCCTGCGATCCCCGCTCCGACCACCAACACCTTCATTTGAACCCCGAGGGAGCCACGCCCACCTCGGAGCCGAGGGTCGCGAGCGCTAGCGCTTCCTGCCGCGCCTGCTCGGGTCCGATCCCGCTGACGCGGCGCTTGGCCGCCGCGCGCAAGAAGTCGAACGCCATGCTCAGCCCCTCCCCCGCGGTCGCCCCGGTCATCTCCGCGACGATCCTACCGCAGCGGACGGCGCAGCGCATACCGCCGCATGCGCCCAAGCCGAGGCGCGTGCGCCGCGAAACGTCCTCGACGGTCGAGGCCAGTTCGTTTTCGACGACGTAGCGGATCTCTGCCTCGGTCACCGGCTCGCAGGGGCACACGACGGCCGCTTCGCGCGGCTGCCTCAACATCCGATCGAGGACGCGCAGGCTGCGAGCGCCGTGGCGATACTCGAGGCGGGTCGCGGTCACGGCCTCCATGCCACCTTCAAGCACCAGGTGCATCGGATCGATCTGTTCATCACCGCCGGGCAGCGGCAACAGATGCGTCTGGCACGGCCGATCGTTGCCCAGGCGCTTGGCGATCACGTCGGTCATCTCCTCGGCGAACAACCGGTAGCTCGCCAGCTTACCGCCGACCATCGAGTACAGGCCGTCGGCGCCTTCGCTCGCGTGATCGACCACGCGATGGTCGCGCGACAGTTCGTCTTCGCCGGGGCCCCACTCGTACAGCGTCGGGCGTACGCCCCCCCAAGTACCGAGCATGCGAGCGCCGCTGACCGCGGGAAAGACCCGCTCCACCGCCTGGAACAGGTAACGGACCTCGTCGCTGGTCGCCACGACATCATCCAGGTCGCCGTAGAAATCGTCGTCGGTCGTTCCGAGCACGCTCATGTTCTGCCAAGGCAGCAGGAACACCTGACGCCCGTCGATAGCGGTCGCGACAACGGCGTAGTTGGTGAGCCTGCGGTCCAGGAATACGTGCACCCCTTTGCCGGGACGCACGCGTGCCGCCCGCGTTCGAATTCCGCCGAGCGCCGCCGTCAGCGGGGCCCACGCACCCGTCGCGTTGACGACGACACGCGCGGTGAGCTCTCCGCCGGCTCCGCTCGACCGATTGCGAAACCTGACGCCGTAGACGCTGCCGTCGTCGCGCCGCAACAGGTCGGTCACGGTGCAGTGCACCTCTGCGCGCGCTCCCCGTTCGATGGCGTCGACCAGGCTACCGATGCACAACCGGACCCCGTCGATGCCCCATTCGTCGAAGGTCACTCCGCCCGCCGACTCGATCAATCCCGGCTCCAAGCGGCGCACTTCGGCCGCAGTGAGGCGCACGTGGGGTTTCCCCGATTTGAGCGCCTGGTACTTGTCGTACAGACCGAAGAAGGCGTCGTAGGCCAAGAGCTGCGCGCGAGCCCGGGTGCCGCTGCGCCCGAACACCGGCATCAGGAACGGAATGCGAAACAACAGATGCGGCGCGATGCGTTGGATGTGCCCTGAGTCCAGGCACGAGGTGAACGTGACGTCAGGGTCGTGCGTGAGATAGCGCGGACCGCCGTGGATCATGCCGCTGGAGTTGCCGCTCGCACCGAAGCCGATGTCATTGCGCTCGAACAGCGCCACGGAGAGGCCACGCAAGGTGGCATCGCGGGCGACACCCGTACCGTTCACGCCACCGCCCACGACGATGACGTCGACGTCGGGCGCCGACGGAACCGATGGAAGGCTGCGGCTGGTCGAAGTCATGGCCACTTCAGTTTGTAGCCTGCGACCCCCATGGCCACAACCAAGCTCTCGTCCCCGTGGAGAGCGACCCGTGAGATGCCGAAAAACTTGGCCCTCCGGCGGATCCCCTCGTATGGCGCAACTCATGCGACTTTCCAGCCGTGCCTTCTGGGTCGGGTGTGCGCTCGGCTGCTCCGCGTCTCCTGGACTCGCAGCGGCGCCCGCGAGCGCGGCGCGTCCAGCGAGCACCACGCCGTCAGCACGCGCCGACTCGAGGCTCTCGAGCGGCAAGGCGCCCGAGGCCAAGACGCCCGAGGGGCGGCCCGAAGTGCACCTCGATCGCCTGGACTTTCCCAACCATGTCGCCGACAGTCGCACACTCAGGCTGCACCTGGAGCGCGTGCTCAAGAGAGAGGTCCGGCGCGTCGAGTGGGGAGCGGGCCGCGACAACCGCATCGAGTATCGATTCAGCGTGACGAAGCTCGATCTTGCCGTTGACGGGGACGTGCTCGAGGTGTCGTGCACGGCGCTCGGTGCGCTTCCGGGCGGCAGAACCGCAAAGAGCCAGCTCACGTTCGGCGGCGCCGCGAGCGAACGCCAGCGTGTCGTCAAGCAGGTGCTCGAGATCGTCGCGCGTGGCGTCATCACTCGCTTGGCCCAGCTCGAGCGGCGAAGACGCGGCCTGGACTGAGGCGGGGACACCCGGGGAGCCGCAAGTCGTGGATACCTCGTCCGGAACATTCCACGCACCCCAAAATTCGCTGACTCTACCTGAATTTGTCAACGATCCCGGGTGTTCCCACGGGTATGACACGCGCGTCAGTCTGGTCAAACCACTGAAGCTTTGCCACAGTGTCTATCATGGAGTTGCCATCAGGCCAGGTGGTGCGTGCCGTCATTCAACGCTATTCACGCTTGATCTCGCGGTTGGAGGAAGAGCTGGGCGAACGCCCGATGGTGCTTCCCAATGGCAACTTCTTTCCGGATCGCTTCAGGGGCGATCAGAAGAGCGTGCAAAAACTGGTTGCCCGCATGCAAGAGCACGCAGGCATCGGCGACATTCCGATTCGAGTCGGCGTCGTCTCGCAAGAAGACGCGAGCGCGGGCGATGCCGGGGTCAGCAGCTGCGGCAGCGGTGGTTGCGCGGTCCCGACCATCGCGGCCCACGGCCTGCAGCGCCTGGTCGATGAAGGCGATGGCTGGCGGCTGCAGTTGCTCGAAGCGGAACTGAGGCATCCCGTGGTGCTCAGCACCAACATCGCGCGCTCGCTGGCTTACGTGTTCTTGGTCGAGACCAAAGAAGAGCACGAAGTCATCGAGCCGCCGGTGGACATTACCGCGGACATGACCGCGGTGGCGTTGGGCCTGGGGTCCTTGCTACTGCAGGGCTCTTACATCTACGCCAAGAGCTGCGGCGGACCATCGGTCGCGCGCGTCACCAAGATGAGCTGTCCCGAGCTCGCCATCGCGTTCGCGGCGTTCGTCGTCCGCGGCGACCACTCGGTGCGCGAGGCGCTGAAGGAGCTCGACGTGACGCAACGCGAGCTCTTGGGCGAAGCTCACTTGTTGTTCGAGTCGAACCGGCACGTAATCACGCAGCTCAGGACTGCACCCGCAAAGCTGGCTCAGGGCGACTTCGAATTGTCCGAAGCCAAGCCCTGGCTGTCGCGCATGTTCGGCCGCAGGAAAGAGCTGCCCGATCGCGATCCGCTCGAGGCGCTGTCCGCAGGAGCCGAGCTGGAAGAGCTCGAGAACATGCTCACCGAAATGCCGCCCTCGTCGGCGGCGCGTCGGCCGAGTCGTTCGCTACGCTCAGCACCCGATGAGGACCTGAAGCAACTCGTCGCCGAGGCGTTCGGCTCCGCCGTGCCGGCGCCGAGCAATCACACCTGAGTCAGCGAGGCTGAGTCAGCAGCTGAGCTGAGCTGAGCTGAGCACACCGAGCAGGCCAACCGGCCAAGCCGATCGCGAGCGACGGAGGCTGGCGTGAAAATGCGGGGGATGGATGCCGCGCGCGCCACTTGTTTGTTAAGCTGAGAGGAGTTTTGGCAAAACCAACGGACATGTCCGAGAGCTGATGGCGGTCAATCAAGGGGAGTGCCCGGGGTGTGGAGCGCCGATCCAGTTTGGCATCGGCTCGTCGATCGCCAAGGTCTGTGAATTCTGTGGCTCCACCGTGGTCCGCCGCGATCACGGCTTGCAAGATCTGGGGAAGGTCGCGCGCATCGCGAACACGCCGTCGCTGATCGCCGTCGGGGACGAAGGCACGCTCGGCGGCAGACCTTTCAAGGTCATGGGGCGCGTCCAACTCGACCACGGTCAAGGGCCGTGGGACGAGTACTACGTCGCGTTCGACTACGGTCAGGCCTGGGGCTGGCTCGCTTACGCGCAGGGGCACTGGTACGTCACGCAGCCCTACCCCGGCATCGCGATTCCGCCCTATCACATGCTGCGCCTGGAGAGCGACGTGGTGCTCGGCCAGGCCAGCTACCGCGTCACGGAGATCAAGACAGGAACCGTCGTGTCCGCGGAAGGCGAGCTGCCCGGAGTGCTGCGACCTCAGTCGCAACGGTACTACGCGGACCTGTACGCTCCGCAGAACGGGTTTGCCACGCTCGACTACGGCGAAAACACCGGCAGCTACGAGGTGTTCGTCGGCTACATCTTCGACGAGCCGCAAATGCTCGTCACCCAGCTCGGGCCGAGGAGCATCAACAAGATCAAGACGGACATGATCCGCTGCCCCAATTGCGGCGGTGACGTACCGAAGCTGAGCGGCGATCGCGCCCTGCGGCTCGGCTGCCCTTACTGCGGCACCGTCAGCGACATCGCGACGCAGCAGATCGTGGCCCAACAAGAAGCGGCGATGAAGATGCCGGACATTCCCATCGGGTCTCACGGGACCTTCGAGGGAGTGCCGTACATTTGCATCGCATACCTCCGGCGCGGCGCAGACTTCGACGGGGACTACTTCTCGTGGGAAGAGTACCTGATCTGGTCTCAGGGCATCGGCTACCGCTGGCTGGTCAAAGATCCCGAGAGCGGATGGAGCTGGGCGATGCCGGTAAACCTGGCCGATCTCGATCTCGCCAGCATGCCGAGCGAAGTGCGCTGGGGCGGGCGCTCCTTTCGCGTGCGTAATCGCAACTCGGCACGCGTCGACTACGTGCTCGGTGAGGTCTACTGGAAATGCGAGGTCGGCGAAACCACACAGACCATGGACTTCGTCGACGGCAAAGACGTGCTCTCGCGCGAAGAGTCCAGCGGCGAAGTAAAATGGAGCTATTCGACGCCAGTCGCGTGGCCCGTGATCGCGCAAGCCTTCGCGCTGCCCGTCGACGGACCGGGGGGCCAGCTCGCCGCGGCGACCAGCGGCTCGGGATCGAGCAGCGGAAGCTCCACTGCGTGGGTGTTGATCGTCCTGGTGGTGGTGCTGATCTTCTGTGCCATCGGCGCACTCGACTCCGACGAGGACGACGGCAGCAGTGCTGGCGGTACCTACCGCGGAGGGGGTGGCATCATCTTCGTCGGCGGGAAGTAGCCGCGTGTTCGAGGCTGCACGCGAGCCGCCGCCAGGCTACCGCAACGGTCCCGTAGAGCACGAGCATGAGTCCGCCTACCTCTGGCGTGCGCCATTCTACTTCGCGCTGTTCGCAGCGCTGGTGATCGGCGGCGCGTGGCACGAGGTCTGCGTGCGTCAGGCCGTCGCGTACGCCAGCCTCACCACTGGGATGGGTCGCTGGCTGCCGACGCTGCTGGGCCTCGGAGCAGGGATCGTTGGCGGGGCCGCGTTCGCCCGATCCCGCGCGCACGTCCGAACGGAACTGTGGCTACCTCCGCTCTGCCTCGCCAACGCGGTGCTCGTGGCAGCTTCTGCGTGCATCCAGTTCGCCAGCTTCGGTTCGGTCGCACAGCCCTGGTTCGGGTCCGCGATCGCGATCGCGAACGGTCTCGCGCTCGGGGCCACGGCCCGCGCCGCCTTCGGTTCGTTGCGCGCGACTTGGCGCCAGCTGTCGCTGCTCGAACGCCTGCTCGAACCCCTGCGGCTGGTCAGCGTGGTGCTGCTGGCGCTCACGGTCGCGACCCTGCTGCCGCTGATTGGGTTCTTGCGCAGCGCCTGCCTCGCGAGTGGCCTACTCGCGCTGGTCGGGTTGTGGCACACCGGCTTGCACGCTTTCCTCGAGCGCGTTCAGTTGCCCCACGCCCGGCGCTGGCAAGCGCTCTTCATCGGCTGGGGCCTCACCATGGGCGCAGGCCTGGTGCTGTCGGGGCGCTGGGTGAATCGCGCGCAGCTCTCCTATTTCCAGGGGGCGATTCTGCACACGCAGAAGTGGCAGCGGTCCGAACTCGTCGTCACCACAGGACCGCTCGGCGCCCAGGTGTTCGTGAACCGCACGCTGCGTGCGGCTGACGTGGATCGCCACCGCTATTTCGAGGCGCTCGTGCACCCGGCGTTCGGCGCCACGCGCGCCGCGCCTCGCGTGCTGGTGCTGGGCGCGGGTGACGGTTTCGTCGAAAGTGAAGTGCTCGCCTATCCAGAGGTGCGCACGCTGGACGTGGTAACGGAAGACGCCGCGCTCGCCCGTTACGCGGCCACCGCCCCCTGGCTCGCCCAGCGCACACGAGCTGCCATGCGTTCAGAGCATGTCCGGGTGATCGAGGCAGAACCCATCGTGTGGCTGGAAGCGTCGCACGCACCGTACCAGGTGGTCGTCATCGACTTACCCGACCCAACCGAGCCCCGCTGGGGGAAGAACTACACCCGCTACTTTTTCGAGCGAGTGCGCGCTCACCTCGCGCCGGGGGGCATCGTTGCCGTGCAAGCCGGTTCGAGCCAAGCTGCCCCGCGAGCGTTCGCCAACGTCGAGACGACGATGCGAGCGGCCGGGCTCGCAACGCGCGCATACCACGTCGCCGTGTCCAGCATCGGGGACTGGGGGTTCGTGCTCGGGAGTGAGGGGCCGTTCGAGCGCCCGACGCAGCTCCGGGCTCGCACGCGCTCGCTGACCGACGCGGTGCTGCGCGGGGCCTTCTTCATACCACTGGACAGCCGCGCGGAACCCGGCGCCCCGAGCACGCTCGACGACCAACGCGTGATCAGCCTGCTCCTGCACGCGCGCCCGACAGCGCCCCCGACCGCCCAGTGAGGTTTCTCTGCAGTCGCTCACCCTGATGTGACGTTCTGGATGGCAGGATCAGGATCAGGTTCCCCATGTTGACCTGACGCACTGCATCCATTCTTTGAGAGTTGTTTGTTTTCGCGCAGTTGAGATCGCGCGCGTGGCTGCTTGTAGTTACAACTTGATTAGCGGCTTGCTTTGATTGCTGCGCTGCGCACTGGTAGTAGTCACAATGTTCGTGCGACTCACCACCGTCCAGCGCCTGGTCGGGTGCGGGAGCTGCTAGTCCTGCTTCAGAAACTGGCCTACCCGGCAAAACCTGGCGTACCACACAGACAAGCGCGCGCGTGGCCCCGGCTCGGCTAGTTGCTGCACCACACTCAGAACTCGCCTGAGTTGGCCTCTTTCCTGGCTGTCCTGGCTAAAGCCCAGGACGCCTGAGTTTCCCGACGCCTGAGTTTCCTGACGCCTGAGTTTCCTCTTTCCTGATTCACCGTCCGGCTTGGTCCTTGCCCGCATGGCGGAGCCCTACCGCATGGCGGAACCCTACCGCATGGCGGAACCCTACCGCATGGCGGAGCCCTACCGCATGGCGGAACCCTACAAGGTCGAATTGCGAAGAACACGACGCGCGCGTGCCCCATCGGAAATCGGCCGTTGTGCCTGCGCTTTGTGAGGCCCTTAACTAGATCGCGCCTCGAAACTCGTAGGCGTGTGAATACAAAAGGGAAATCGCCAAAAGCAAGCGATGGAAATAAACAAAGTCGGGTACCCGTTCTCGGAAAAGACGCCAATCCATTCAGAAAACGAGACCCCGATGCGCAAGAGTCTACTCGATCAGTTGCCTTTGGTTCCAGCGGTAATCGATCATCCGTTGGCACGAGAGCTCGCGGTGATCAGCGCAGTGCTCGACCAGCTCCCCGGGGCAACGGAGCTGGTGCACGAAGCCTTGAGTTGGCGTGGAGGCAAGCGGGTTGATCCGACCAAGGGCCGAGATGGGATGGCAGCGGAACAGGTGCTCCGCGTCGCCGTCCTGAAGCAGATGTCGGGATTCAGCTACGCAGAGCTCGCGTTCCATCTACTCGACTCGAGCACGTACCGGAGCTTCTGCCGTCTCGACTATAGCGCCAATCCTCCAACGAAATCGACCTTGCAGAAGAATGTGAAGCGGGTCTCTCCCGAGGCCTGGGAGGCGATCAACCAGAGCGTGGTGCTCAAGGCGCAGGAGCTAGGAGTCGAACGCGGCGCCAAGGTGAGAACGGATTGCACGGTGGTCGAGTCGAACATCCACCAGCCGACGGACAGCTCACTACTCTGGGATTCCGTGCGAGTGCTCGTCCGCATCATGGGCAAAGCCAAAGAGGAGTTCGGAGTCGCGTTCACAGATCACACTCGGCGCGCCAAGAGGCGCTGGTACAAGATCGCAAACTCCAAATCAGCGGAGCAGCGAAAGCCGCTCTATCGCGACTTGATCAAGGTCACCGAGAAGACTGTCCAGCAGGCACAGCGAGCCGCCGATGAACTGAGAAGTGTCGTACCGGACAGCATCGCGCAAACCACACGACTCAGCGACCTCACCGACGAGCTACAACAGTACTGCGGGCTGGCGAATCAGGTGCTCTCGCAAGCAGAACGCCGCGTGATGCGTGGCGAGCCAGTGCCCACCGGTGAGAAGATCGTTTCCATTTTTGAACCGCACACGGACATCATCGTCAAGGCCAAGCACCGCGAGCCCGACTACGGTCACAAGGTCTGCCTCACCACCGGGGCATCGGGCATGGTCGTGGATCTCGTCGTCGAGGACGGCAACCCAGCAGACGTCACGCTTGCAGTGAAGTCCATCTCGCGACTTACGTCGCTCTTCGGCACGGCTCCGCGTCAGGTGAGCTTCGACGGGGCTTTCGCTTCGCGCCTGAATCTTACAGAAATCAAGGCGCTCGGTGTCGAGGATGTGGCCTTCAACAAGCGCTGTGGACTCGAGGTCACCGACATGGTCAAGAACAAGACTGTCTATCGTGCGCTGAGTGCGTTTCGCGCCGGCATCGAAGGCAGCATCTCGTTTCTCAAGCGCTCGTTCGGGCTCGTTCGCTGCACGTGGAGAGGACTCTCATCCTTCAAAGCATACGCGCAGCTGTCCGTTCTCGCGTGCAACCTTCTGGTGGTCGCTCGGCGTATCCTCGTCGCCACGGGCTGAGCCCAGTGCGCCGTCGCTTCTTGCCGCCGTGTCTCTCCGCACGGGATGCCCCGCTCCGCCCAGATCTCCGCTAGCTGTCGAGCCTTCACTTGAGCTCAGCACAGCACGCACCCAGCGGGCCGCCGGAGGGGCTCGACGCGCCGTCATCGCCGCTGTACGATCACGGTCTCGCTGCTTTTTGCGCCGCGATCTAGTTAGT
>JAICQQ010000184.1 GCA_025937785.1 Polyangiaceae bacterium | reverse complement strand
TGAGCTCGACCCAGAACATGATCAGCGCGTCGCTCATGCCGTCGCGGCAGTGCGTGACGTTGCCCCCTCGGTCTTCGGCGAACGCGAAGAAGCCGGTGAGGTCGCCCCGCTTCGCCTGCGCGAGCAGGTCTTCGAGCAGCGAGATGATGCGCTCGTTCGATGACTCCTTGATGGCCCGGAGGTTGCTCATCAGAACCCCGTCGGCACGTCGCCGTTGAAGACCTCGTCGGCCGTGTAGCGGCGCGCGGTGCCCGTGTAGGAGGAGGACGAACTCGGCCGCCCGTCGCTGTCGACGTCAGGCACGGCGCCGTCGGCGGGCGCCGTCATCCCGACGCGCTGGCTCAGCGCTGCCGCGCGCTGGGCGGTCAGCTCGGCGAGCGTGAGCTCGTCGCGACCGGGCCTGTCGTTCTCACAACGAAGCAGCCCGTCGCGGCCCCGCCGGAGCGCGCTCCGCAGGTAGGGGACGGAGCACACATCGCAACGCGATAGGTGCTCGCCCTTCCTGTCGATGTTGCGCGGAACGCTGCGGGTCATTCGTCTCCATGGGGTTACGTGCTGGCGCCTGCCGGCGAGATGACACCCGAAGCCGTCGCCTCGTCGGTTGCGTAGTTCTCGAAGCAGCCGATCAGGGACTCGGTCGTGCCCTCGAACGAGACCAGCTTGAGCGTGTTGGCGACGGTGCCGCCGGCGTCGATGGTCTTGCCGAAGTTCTTGTAGATCCAGCCGGTCGCCGCGAACGTGTCGGCGACGCGGATGCAAACCCCGTCCTCGACCGCGTTGTAGAACAGGTTGTCGTGGATATCGAGGTTGGTGGCCGCTGCCCCGATCTGGATGATGCCGCCTGTCGCGCTCGTGAGCAGGCAGCTGATCTTGTTGCGCGCGACTTCGAGGTTGTCGACTGCGCCCGTGACCGAGATGATGTTCACCTCGGTCTGGGTTCCCGTCGCGAGCATCTTGTTGTCCGCGATGGTGCAGTTGGTCGCGCCGGCGGCCACCGTGATGGGCGTCGTCGCGCCTGCACTGCCGGCGGCCACCGTGATGAGGTTGCCGGCGATGGTGCAGCCGGCGGCGCTCACCGTGATGGGCGCCACGACCGCGTCGATGCCCGCGAAGTTCAGGTTGAACCCGACGAGCGAGACATCGGCCACGTTCAACAGCAGCGTCGATGCGGTCGCCGTCCAGGTGAGCGTGGGGTTATTGCTTGCCCCAGGCCGCCCCGCGCTCACGATCTGCGTCCCCGCTACCAGGTCCGGGATCGAGTCGGCGACGGCGAGGTTCTCGGTGTGCCCATCGAGCACCAGCACGATGTCGTTCTTGCCGGCGCGGCAGCGCTTGCAGCCGTCGTTGATCGAGGCCACGAGGTTGCCGCTCATGGCGAACAGGTCGTCGCCCTCCTGTAGCCCCGTGCTGCGCACGTAGGCCGCGACGCGCCCGCCGGGCTTGAGCCAGGTGCCGAACGGCGTGCCGATCGAGTCGAAGCTCACGAATTGCGGGGTGGTCACTTCTTACCCCCCTTCGGGGCCTTCGGCGGCTTGGGCATGGGCTTGCCGCCCTTCTTCGTGCCCGGTGGGCAGTAGGTTCCAGCCATGGTCGTTCCCTCAGGCGTTCGAGAAGAAGAAGGAGCGAGGGTTGACCCAGCCGCGACTCCACCGCGCCGTGATGGCGTAGTTCATCATCGTCTTGTCCTCGGTCACCCAGGTGTTGCTCTTGGGCTTGCGCCGCCAGAACCACATCAGGCCGAGGTCGGCATCGGTGATGAGGCCCCAGTTGGTCGTGGTGTTCGTCCAGTACTTGACCGGCACCGGCGCGATGTTCATGTCGCGATTGATGACGTTGATCGCGTTGAACGCGCCCGGCGTCGGATCGTAGGAGCTGCCGAGCACTTCCCGCCAGATACCCCACTGCTGCACGGGGAAGACGGCCTTCTTGGCCTCGACGCCGTCGATGAGGTTGTCGTGGCCGACCATCTGCATGAGCTGCGCGTTGGCGATGACGAGCGCCGCCTTGCTCGGGCTCATCGCCGTCGCGAGCATGTTCGAGTAGGTCGCCCCGCCCGGCAGCACGTGCGCCGTGCTGGCGAGGGGCTGCCCGTCGCCGCCGACGAAGCCCGTGTTCGTGGCGCGCACCAGCATGAGCGTCGCGTCGAAGTCGGCAAGCTTCCAGAGCGAGCGGTTGTTGCGCTTCGCCGCCTGGATGACCTTGTCGTACTTCATGTCCTCCATCGCCTCTTCGCTCACGATCATGCGCTGACCGAAGGTGCGGGCGTTGAAGCGAGTGAGCGGCCCCTCGACGATGGTCCCGACCGGGATGCTCTCGCCCTCGGGCTTCTCGCCCGCGAGGCCCGAGCCCGCGACCTCGTAGTACTCGATGTAGTTGTCGCCCATCGTCTTGACCGTCATCCACTTCGTGAAGACGGCCTTGCTGCCCTCCGAGCCGTGCTCGTCGGTGTCGATGTCCTCGAGCGTATCCTTGAGCGCGAGGGCCGCGGTGCTGGTGAAAATCTCAGACATCGCTCATGCCTCCATGACGGCTTCGGCCGTGTTCGCCGGGGCATCGGTCACGTTCGTGAACGACGTCGGGAAGATCTGCTGCATGTTGAAGATGACCTCGACCTCGACGTCGGCGAGCGCTGGGTCGAGCGTGTCGAAGCGCTTACTCAGCCCGACGATGCGCAGCTGGTTGACCTCGTCCGCGGCCTCGCTGATATCGCTCGTGTCGAGCATCGGGTTGGCCTTCGGCTGACCCGCTCCGCTCGTGAGCACGCTGTAGACGAAGTTCGCGGTGCCGATGACCGACTGCCACTCTGCTTTCGTGTCGAGCGAAGCGCCGCCGGCGGTGTCACAGCAGACGTTGAAGATGTTGTTGTGCACCGGGATGATCTTGCAGAGCGTTTGCTGATCGTCGCCGGTGTAGGTCGTGCCGCTCGGGTAAAACCCGTTCGGGCGCGGCGCGCCGCCGATCATGACCCGCGGGAAGCCGGCGACGATGCCGTAGACACGGTCGTCGATGTCCGTGCCGCCCGAGGCCTGTCCAGGCTGCGCGAGACGTACCGTGCCGTCGTTCAAGAGCTGAACGGGGTCGCCGATGTTCAGGTTGCACGCCGTGCCGCCTGTGCCGTCGGCGCCCGTGTCCGGGGCGTACCCCGATGCGATCGGCTTGGTGATCGTCTGCGGCGTCTCATTGCCGTCGAAGCTCCGCGCGAAGCGGAAACCGTAGTGATGGGGGTTCGCCATTCATGTCCTCGCGGTCAGAACTGCCACTTGCGGCGGTCGTCGTTGTCCGCCCGCACGCTCTTGATGCCCTTGAAGGAGGCGCGCTCCTCGGGCGACATCGGATCGATGTCGCGCTGCCGGATCGTCTCCTGGATCGCGTCGGCCTTCTTCCAGCCGACTTCGTCGAGCGCGCGCTTGCGCTCCACGGATATCTCCATGAGCACCATGCCCATGCTCTTGATGGGGTCCCCCTGCTTGTACTCCTGATAGCCGATGGTCGGCTTCGCTTCCCCCTCGTCGTACTGCGAGACCGTGTAGCCCGCCGCCTTGTACGAGCCCACGTTGAGCGTGGGGTCGTTGACCTCGCTCACCCAGACGTAGTGCTTGCCCGGATCGGAGTCGGCGAGGAAGCCGCGGTTGGCGACCTGCTCCACCGGCCTCGGCGGAGGGTCCTCACGCCGCATCCCCTTGCTCTTGCCCTGCTGCTCCGTCGCTTCCGCCAAGACTGCTCCGCCTGAGACCCACGGGTTCAGACGAGCGCGTCGTGGGAAACGGGCCGCCGGGTTGTCGCGATACAGGGAAGCAGACGCGCGCCCTGCCGTCAAGACATTGGAATGGGCTCCAATCCATTGGAGCCCGCGGACGCGCCTACACGACCTTCTTTTCCCTCAATCTTTTCCCCGTCTTGTTCGTCCACGCCTTGATCGCTTCCTCCTCCGGCAAATGATCGTAGGCAGCGATCGCCATGCGACGGAGCTCGGGGGTGAGGGTGACGCCGGGGCCCCGCCCTCCGCCGCCTCCTCCGCCGCTCGCCGGCATGCCGCTGAGCTTGGCGCGCTCGTTCGCGGTCGGCGCGGGCCTCGCGCCGATCTTGAACGTCGTCATCGTCTCCGTCATGATCTCGTCGACGACCTGCGGGGTGATCTGCTCGCCGAGCGAGAGCCGCTGCTGCGCCTTCGCCTGCGCGTACTGGAAGGCGTTGTTGTTCCGGTAGACCTCCGGATACTTCTGCACCCAGACCTGCTGCGCCTGGTTCTGCTGGCGCTGCCCTTCCGTCTGCGCGAGCACGCGGCGCGTGTGCACCTCGGTCTTCCGGGCCTCGATGTCGCGCGCGATGCCCTCGTAGTAGCGCTGCCGCTTCTCGTCGAAGGTGCCCGCCTTCACCTCGGCCTTAGCCGCCTGGTAGGCGTTCTGCTGCTTCTGGTAGATGTCGTCGAGCTCGCGCTCGAACTCGTCCTTGCCGTCCGCTGGCGCCTGCCGCTGGTGCTGGTTCGCGACGACGACGCCTTCGAGGCGGGCGAGTCGCTCACGCAGCTCGGCCTTCTCCTTGCGCTCGGCCTCGAGCTCCTCCTTCGCCCGCTCGCCCTCCTGCAGCTTCGCCTGCAGGCGCGCCTGGCGACGCTCATTGCGCGTTTTCCGTTCCTCGGGGCTATCGGTGGGCTTGTCATCCTCGACGATGAGCTGGTCGTCGCGGACGGTCTCGTCGTCGCTGAACGGAACGACGACGGAGTTCTTGTCGGGATCGCCTTGGAAGTAGTCAGCCATGAATCACCTACCAGCAGTCCTGCACGTAGACCGATTGCTTCTTCTCGACGGTGAGGGTGTCGTCGGGGTTCACCGTCGCGATCTGGTGCTGGTAGCCCGATGGCCCCCCGAGATCGGCCACGCGCCGCTTACCCGCGAGGATGTCCGCCTGCAGCGTCTCGTTGCCGGCGAGGTCGCCGTCGCGCATCACCAGCACGAACATGGGCTTGCCCTCGATGAGCTCCATGCGCCGGGCGAAGGGAACGTTCTTGTTCGTCATCACGACGTCGCCGAGCTCGTAGCCGTGACTCATCAGGCGATCCATCGCCGTGAGCCCCGCGCTGATGAGCACGCCGCGGTAGCCCTCCTGCAGGTCCTTCTGCTTGGTGAGCTCGGGGCGGTAAAGGAACGAGTTCGGCATCTTCTCGTCCGCATCGAACGGGTCGATGGGGAAGACGAAGATGCGGTCGAAGCCCGCCGCTACGCGAAAGAACCCGTCGGGGATGCCGTGCTTGAGCCGAGCGGCCTCGAGCTTCTCCGGCAGGCGGAGCGCGCCCGGCGGGCTCATGCGCTCCTTGATGAGCTTCGTGCGCTTGATGGCCGCATCGAGCTCCGGGTCGCGCAGCTCGATACGCGGCTCGCCGCGCTCCTCGGGCTTCCAGGCGCTCGTCTTCTCGGGCTCGGGGAATGAGTAGATGGGTCGTGCTGTCGTCACGTGAGATATCCCTTGATGAATTGGCCGGAGTCCGTCGCGAGCTCCTTCACGGCGCCGCGGATGCGGTCGACGAGCTCGGCTTGCTGCGCGAGGCTCCGGGCTTCGCGCATGGCGAGGTCGTTGAGATCGCTGATGAGCGTGCGGTGGCTGGCTTCGAGCATATCGCGCCGCAGCCGCAGCAGGTACTGCTCGAGCAGGTCGAGGTCACGCACACCCGTCCGTCAGAAACGTCTGCGCCTTGAGCAAGCCGGCATAAAGGTTCCGCGAGCGCTCGAACTCTTCGAGGTCCTCTAATTCGCCGCGTAAGCAGACGCCCTCGAGGGCGGAATAGAGCGTGTCTCGCGCGCGGGAGATGTGCCCGCGAAGCGACTCGTCCAAGAATGCCCGGTCTTCCTTCTTGATCATGCGGCTCCTTGCTGTTGCTGGTTCGCCGGCGGCGGGCCCGGCGGTGCTCCTGGCGGGCCGCCAGCGCCCGGAGGGCCTCCGGGCGGCGCCATCCCCGGCGGGGGCATGGGCGGGCTCGTCGGCATCCCGAACTGCTGCGGGGGCTGCGGCGGCGCGCCGAGCAGCCCGATGAGGTCGTAGCGGTTGCGCGCTTCGAGGCTCTTCGAGATGACCGAGTGCTTGAAGGCGAAGTTGCCGCCGAGCTCGGGCACGGCGTTCGGCATCTGCACGAGCGCATCCGCCTCGCTGATGCGCTGCGAGGTGCTGGTGAACTTCAGGTCTGCCGATATCTCGACATCGAAGGGGCGGTCGTACATTTCGCGCCCGACCGAGAACATCTGCCGACCCATGGGGCCGACGGAGGGGTCGTGGTTGTTCACGCTGAACCACTCGACGTCTTCCAAGAAGATCGCGTTCAGCATCGCGTTGTTGACGAGCACCTGCGAGACGAAGTCGGCGTACTTCTGCGTCGGAACCGAGAGCATCTTCGTTGCCTGCTCGATGCGCGCGCTGATGCCCTGCGCGGTCTCGCCGCTCTTGCCGCTCTCGCCCGAGAGCACCTCGGGGGTGTTGCTGACGGTGTTGCCGTAGCGCACCAGCATTTCGATGAGCTGCAGGAACTGGGGGTTGGCCTGTCCGAAGTCGAGCGGGATGATGTCCTTCGACAGATCGATGGCGCCCTGCACCGTGTGGATCTTGCCGGGCGAGAGCTGGATCTTGTCGCCGGCCTGGAACTTCAGCCCGCCCTTGGCGAGGAAGTTCTTCATGTTGCCGAGCGTCGCCTGGTCGATGAAGGCCGAGAGCGAGATGTTGGCGGCCTTGTTCTGCGCGGCGTGAATCATGCCGGTGCCGAGGCCCAGCACGCCCTGCAGGGGCTCGATGTTGACCCCGTGCGCGAACATCCGGATGGGCACGCTCTCGGGCTGCCGCGGCATCGCCTTCGGGTCGCCCTGCATCCAGTCCGGCATGATGGGCTCGGGCGGAGGCGGCATCTCGGACAGCGAGCGGGCCATGATGATGGCCTGCGCGGGGCCGTCGCCGTCGGCGGGCAGCGAGTGCGCGAGCTCCATCGCCGACTGCTGCGTTTGCGCCAGCTCCTGCTGGAACGCCTGGATCTCCTGCAGCCCCTGCTGGTAGCGCTCGAGCTCCTGCATCTGGAACTCGTACCGGCGCTTCTCGTAGGGGTCGACGCGCTCATGGATCGAGAGCGAGAGCACCGTCTGCGTCTGCCAGTCGACGATGACCTTGCAGTAGCGGTCCTTGTCCTCGTTCGGCTCGCCCTGCTCGTTCTTGGCGGTCGAGGGCGGCAGGTTCACCCAGCCCTCGTACTGGATGATGCGGTACTGCCCCTTCTGGTAGGCAGACGAGTCGACGCCGATGCTCTTGTCGACCATCTCGCGCAGCTCCTGCGTGATGGTCGCGTCCTCCCAGTCGGGAGGCATGTGCTTGAGCGTGGTGTCGAGGTCCTCCCACGTGCCCTTCATCTTACGGAGCTCGTGGCCGTCCATGTAGATGACCTTGGCCACCCAAGAGACGTCCGAGAAGTCGGGCATGGTCGAGACGTGCGCGTTGGCGCACACGAACTCGTTGCCGCTCAGGATCTCGTGCCGGTTGCACCGGTGCTGCGGGTCCCAGTAGCTGTGACAGACGACGTCGCCGAAGAGGTCGAACATCAGGAGCCCGCGATGGCCGATCTGGCGCTTGAAGTCCTTGATGCGCTTTCGGATCTGCCAGTTGCCGTGAAGCGAGAGCAGCTTCGCGGTCTTCTCGTCATCGGGCCCGATGGGCGTCACGCCGAAGACGTTCGTCCAGTTGCCGAAGAGCTCGTACGCCTGGCGCGTCGTCATCCGGATGGTGTTCTCCATCAGGATCGGGACGTGCGCGTTGGCCATGTCCTTGAAGGCGCCGTCCTTCGGATCGAGGATGCCCGAGAAGAGCTTCCAGACGTCGGCGTTGTTCTTGCGGAACTTCTCGGTCGCCTCCCACGCGCGCTGGAAGTCATCGAGGCACTTGTGCCCTATGCGCTTGAGCGCGGCCTTGCCCTCGGGGTGCTGCTTGAACTCCTTGACGAGGTTCATTGCCTCGGGGTCGTAGGCGAATTCTGCCTCCGCCCGCGTGTCCTGCCCGAGCTCCTGCAGGTTCACCTCTTCGGTGGGGCCCGCCGCGTCGAGGCCTTCGCGCGTCTCCTGCTCACGCGGCATCGTCGGACCCCAGGTGCTCGGCGAGGTGGAACTCGTAATCCTCCCACTCCGACATGGGCACGATGCGCAGCGGTGGCCTCCGGCATGGCGCATCGAGGTCGCGTTCGACACGCTCGATCATCTCTCGGATCGACGCAGCCGAGGGGATGAAGGGGGCCGCGTCGGCGAGCGTGTTCGAGAAGCCCCGCGGCGACAGCGGCGGTGTCTCGCCCGTCTCGGGGTCGACCAGGGGAGGGTCCGGCGCGCGAGGTGTGACAGAATCTGTCATATCAGCTCCCATATCCGAACCCGCTCGCCATGGGAGCGCGCTCGTTGTCGTTTTCCGGGTCGGGCCTGTCGAACTCGTGCAGTTCCATGACGATGCTCCCTCGCCCCCGGCTCGCCCGCGCGGCTCCGTAGGCGACGACGTCAAACCAGTGCTTGAGCGGGCTCTTCTTGTCGGGGATGAGCGAGTCCTTCTCGTCGACCTTGATGCTGCTGAACATCTCGCCCGTCTTCTTGCAGTTCTCGAAGATCATGAGCGCCGGCGGCCGCTTGTCGTCGTAGTCGCGCAGGCGTTCGGCGACGCGCTCGGCGTTGCGCTGGATGGATGCCTTGTCGGCGGGCTCCCAGTAGACCCCGTGATCGGCGAAGACCTGCGCCTTACTCACGCCCGAGTCGCCGCGCTCTTCCCAGAGCTGCGTGTCGGCGACCGAGCTCATGAGGCGGCTGCGGTGCTCGCGCTTGTCCCAGAACCCGAACTGTTGCTCGATCTCGGCGATGCGGAGCGCAACCTCCTTGTCCTTCATCAGGCGGAAGTTGAACTCGTAGAACACGTACATGTTTTCATCTGGGTCGAGCGCGACCCAGATGCACGTGCCGTGCGTCTTGTAGCCCCAGTCCATGATGCGGAACTTCGGCCAGTCGCGCGGGATCTTGAACGGCTTGATGACGTGGACGCCCGGGTTGTAGTCGTCCTCGAAGTAGCCGCCCTCGACGCTGTCCCAGTCGCCGTAGAGGTAGCGCGCGCGCATGTGCGCGGGCTTGCTGAGCAGCTTGAACTTGTAGTCGCGAACGAAGCCCTTGTCGGGATTATCGTCGAGCGTCGCGGGGAGGAAGAGCATCGTCTTCCATTCGAACTCACCCGTCAGCGGGTCGAGCACCTTGCGCTTGAGGACGATGTTTCCCTTCTTCTCGGGCGTGACGAAGGTGTCCTTGAGCCAGCCCGGCGCGGGGTTGCTCATCAGGCGCGTGCGCTTGACGTGTTTGAGCACGGGGTCTGCGGTGCGCACGCGCCCGTCGAGCTCCTCGAACTGCTTCTCCTCGAACTGGTAGGCCTCGTCGAGATCGAGCGCGGTGTACTGCTTGGAGAGGTAGTCTTCGTGGCTGTTGCTCTCGCGGCAGTGGCCGAACGTGTACTTGTAGCCGCTCGCGAACTCCCAGCGGTGCAGCTCCTTCGAGTAGCGCGCGTGCGGGTCGAACTTCGGGAACATGCGCATCGAGCGGTCGATAGTCTCCTGAAGCTGCGGCATCGTGCGCCGCATGTGCAGGCAGTGGCCCTCGCTCTCGCCCTGGCGAATGGGGTGCTTCTTGCAGAGGTCTGCGAGCCACTCGGGGAACTGCTCGAGCAGCTGCCCCGTCATGCGGGCGTGCTCGATGACGGCTTGGGTGACGATGCTGTCCCAGAGCAGGGTCAGGCTCTTGCCGGGCCCCGCCGCGCCTCCGCCCAGCACGACATCGCAGGTCGTCTCGTGGTACTTCGCGCTCCACGGGCTCGGCTGGTAGAGGGAGCGGTCGAGCATCACGTTCTCGCTTCGAGATACCGGATGATGACGTCGCAGAGCTTCGTGTCGTGGTAGCGGCCGCCAGCCGGCGTCTCCCACCACTTGATGGGCAGGTTCTTGTCGAGCGCCTCGAGCATGCGGTCTGCCGAGATGGCTACGAGCATGATCTCGTCATCGCGCAGCTTCCTCGACGGGGCCTTCTCGACCTCCCACACCTCGCGCTTGCCGGCGATGCGCTTCTCGCCGCGGTCGAAGTAGACGATGCGCAGCTCTTCGTACTGCTCGAAGCCGGGCATCGCCGTGAGCTCGACGACGCCCCGCATCCCGTCGTCGGTGCGCACCATGCGCTGACCGACGACGAGACTCACGACTCGATCTCCGCGAGTACCGCGGCCGCCTTCTCGGCGCGGTGGGCGTCATCGAGTACGCGCTCGATGAGTCGCTGCTGGGAGTAGGCGTCCCGTCGACATTCGGCGGCGTACGCGAGGAGCGCCGCCTGCATGCTCTCGCCCTCGCCGCAGATGTCCCAGCCGTCGAAGTGGCCCTCGACGGTGTAGCGGTCGCTCACGAGAGTGCCTCCATGCGCGGCACGAGCTTGCCGGCGACCTCGTAGTGGGTGACGGCGAAGGCGTACGCGCCGCAGGCGTGGCATTCGGCGTGGTCGAGGGGGCAGCCCTGCGGCTGCGCGCTCACGGCCTCGGCGTGGCAGCAGCGGCAGCGGCCTTTGACCACCCGCCAGATGCGCCGGCGGGAGTCGAGGTCAATCACCTGGGCGGTCATCATTCGACCTCCTTCGAGGGGTATTCGGGGGCTCCGGGCATGCCGGCGCTCGTCGGCGCGGGCAGCGCGATCTTGGCGTTCACCTCGCGGGGCCCGATCGCGTTCGCGGCGGAGTGGCGCCGCGCGCGGCTGATGCCGATGACCATGCTCTTCGCGAGGTCGATGCCGCTGGCGGTGAGCGACTTCGGCGCCCAGCCCTGCTTGGCGACCTCGAGCCGCTGCTTCGCCGCTTCGAGCCCGAGGTCCTTGACCCATTCCGGCGGGGGCTCGGTCTGATTCGGGGTGACGTGGCAGAAGTCGAGCGCGGCGCGCAGGATGCCGGAGGCCTGTTGGTAGACCTCGTCCTCGAGTTCGAGCATCCGCGTGAGACGGGACGCCTTCCCGTCCTCGCCGTGGATCTCACGGAGCATGGCTGTCGGGTAGAACGTCATGCGGGAGCAATATGACACGCCATCCGGCCAGTGACGAACGTTCAGTATTGGGGCCCGCGGCCAAGCACGTGAAAGGAGAGCGCTTTTTTCTGGCCGAAATCGCTGGCTTTCTGCGCTGTTCGCGGGGTGATCTGGCGAAATTCCTGCGGAGGGAGGGGCAATTGCGCGCGCTCTACCCCGGGCCCTGCCGGGACGCGGTGCGGTGGACGACGGCGCGGGGATTCGCGCTCGCAGTGGCCCATTTCAGGGCACTTCAGGGGGCGAAGTACCTGAAGGGGAAGGACCCGCTGCGAAAAATGGACCAAAGCAGGGCAGCAGGGCAGCGCAAGAAGGCCCTGCTCAAAGGAGCAGGCTACCCGCCGGAGGGCTGAGCGTGTAAAGGGGGCGAAATGGGGAAGCATCAGCTCACCGGGACGCCGTCCCGATACGACGCAATCTGCACGCAGCTCTGCCGTGACCTGAAGGCGAAGGCGGTCATCCTGATCGTCGCCGAGGGACGCGAAGGGAACGGAATGAGCGTCGCGGGGCGCGAGGAGTACGCGACGATCGGGCTACCGCACACGCTCGCGGCGTACCTCCGGCACCTGGCGGACAAGCTCGACGACGGGCATCAGCCGGAAGGCATCGGCGTCGACACGCCCGACGAGGCGTCGTCGTGAAGGTCACGCAGATTGTCGTGGAGCCGGTGGGCGCGCATGAGGTCGTTCGCGTTTGGATCGACCACAAGCTCAGCGGCGAGCTGACGGTGGGGCTGGGCGAAGGCCATCGGGTGGCGAAGCTGCTCAAGGGGCTGTCGAAGCTCGACGTCTCGAAGGAGCCGCACTGGCTCTACAAGGACTTCAACGTGCTCTACCGCGTGCTGCTGCGGCTGGTTCAGCAGGTGGAGAGAGGCGGCCTCGACCAGGCGGCGCTGCCCTCTGTGAAGATGCAGCTCGACCGCTTGAAGCCAGCATTCACGGACACCGAGGAGATTCGGGCTGCGATGAGGGGCGAATGAGCACGTCGCCGCGCGATCGGCTGGTGGCGACGGTCGTGCTGCTGAAGGGCACGGCGGGCGGCGGTGACTCGGCCTGGGCTGTCGGCGAGGAGTGGGTCGCAGCCATGGAGGCGGAGCCCGACAAGCCCGTGCAATGCCCCTGCTGCACGAAGCTCGTCACGCTGTGCGTGAAGCACTACCAGCTGCACGAGCCGGGGAAGAAGTGCTCAGGCTGCAGGGAGGAAGCGTGAAGCTGCGGGCGCTGCGGGCACGCATGGAGGCGTCGAACCGGGAGCACCGCTGCTCGGTGTGCTTCGTCCCGCTGCCGAAGATGGCGCCGGAGGACGAGGCGCGGGCTCGGCAGGAGGCCTACGCGCAAGGGATGACGGACGAGCAGATTGCTGCCGCCGATCAACACGCGAAGGTCTGCGACCCGTGCTGGCAGCGGTGGGCCGCGAGGGGGTTCCCTGGAATGACGAGGCCGAACTGATGAGCCGCTGGCGCTGGGCTCTCGCCGTGGTGGCGGGCGTGCTGTTCGTGGGCTGGGCGCTCGCGCTGGTGGGGAGCGAGTTCGTGGGGGCGTTCTGGTGAGCGAGGAACTCGCGTTCTGGAGGGCAGAGCTGATGTTCCTGCTCTGGTGCCGCCAAGTAGACCTGCGCCTGAGGGCATCTTCGGGGCCCCACGAGTGGGGCGCGGAGTTTAAGCAGCTCATCCAAGAGGTGCGGAGCTGGCCGCACGAGGAGAAGCGATGAGCTGGGCGAGCTACGAGCCGAAAGAGGGGACGGGCTGGGAGGAGGGCAGCTCGCTGTTCGGGGACGTGCGGCGCTGGCAGGCCCCGATCGACGAGGAGACGTGGCTCCGGGTGACGGTAACAAGCCCGAACGGGCTGTTCGTGATGGCCCGGACGCGCGGGAACGAGCACACGGTGCCTCTGCCCGAGGACGTCGGACGCGTGGAGCGGGACTTCGGTGCGCGTGCCTGGAGCATCCTGGGCGTGGTGCCGGCGGCGCCTCCTGCTTCGGGGCAGGTCCTCTTGGCGCGGGCGGTGGAGGACCACTGAATGCCTGACACTGAACACTTGACATCTCATGGGCCGACACAGAAGATGAGTCCCGGCGGACGAGAGCCGCTCGGAGGGAGCCAGGACGAAGCGGAATCGCCGAAACCGCGGCGGTGTCCCCCTTTGAGGCTGTGGTGAGGCTGCCGCAGCTGGTTCGGGACGCTGTCGGCCTGCACCTCGTGTGGGGCCAGTGGATGCTGTCGCGGGCGCGGACAGCTCGGCGCTTCGAGCACGTGGTGGCGCAGCCCGCCACGGCGCCGACCCGCACCGAGGCAGAGCAGCGGGTGCTGGATGCGGTGCGCGAGATGATGAGTGTGGGGGCTGCATTCCGGCAAAAGCACTGGACCAAGGTCTACTCAGCAGCCGCCGAGCTCGCGCGCCGGGAGTCCAAGTGACCTGCACGGACATCATGCAGGTTCGCCGAGTCAACGTGGGGTTTGGCCGAGTGAGTTGATCAAAATACGGGCTGGAGGGGTTCGCCCCCGGTCCCCGGCCCCCCGCCCCCCAGGGGGTACCCGGCCTGTTCAGTGCCGCCTGTTCAGTGTCAGATGGTGCAGCTCCTCGAGTGTTCAGTAGCGCGTGAGCAGTGCGAGCTCGGGGCACTGCGCACCCAGCACTGAACACCAGAGGAGTGTCACGGTCCGTTCAGTGCTGGCTGTTCAGCATGACGCGCACGCCCGTGCCAATTCGGCGAGCTATCTGCAACGCTGCCCCTTGAACTAGGTGCACTGCACCCGGTTCCGGGGCTACAACAAGAGGGCAGACAGGGTGAAGCGCACAGTTCCGATGCTCGGTTCTCGATGCGATTGACCCATACCAGTCAGCCTACCAACCGGAGTTACAGCCATGCCAATCGAAAAGATGCTCGCCCAACGCCTCGAGTTAGCTCGCGCCCGATTCTCTGTCGCAATGGGCAAAGCCCGCGAGTGCACCCACCCCGATGATATCGCGACGCTCGCGTGCCGAGCCAAGGCCGCATACGCGGTCGTGCAAGAGCTCGAGGACTTCCGTTTCGAAGTGTTGGGCGAGCGCTGATAACGACCAGCGCAGCGCGCCTCGCCTCGGCAGGGCGCGCAACGCTGGCCACTATCGGCCACCCCAACCGGAGTTACAGACCCATGAAGCAATCCCAAGTCAAGCCAGGCGTCTACGCAATGCTCTCTCTCGGCCACCGCGGTTCGGTGCGCGTTCTCGTTCGCTACCAGCAGACTCCGCGCCGCGCTGGCGACGTCCGTTGGGCGTGCGTCGACTCGAGCGGCGTCTACCGCGACGCGACGCCGCGCCAGCTGCAGCCGGTGCCGAACGGCCCGACGTCGCTGCAGCAAGAGCTGGCGCAAGAGCACTACGCGTTCATGCGGGAACACTTCGCGTTCGTCAAAGTCGGGTGAGCTTCCGCTAGGCGCCGTCACCTCACGGTAGCGGCGCCCGGCGGGCACTCACGCCCGACTCACCAGGATACAGACATGGCCACTTGGCAACCCAGCAACGCTTGCTCTCGCTACGGCGCATCGATGGGCCGCGACTCGACTCGCGACGCCGACATCCGAGAGATCGTCGCCCAACTGCATGCCGGCAAGCCGCCGCGCATGAGCCTGCAACGGGTCAAGCTCGACTCGGGCGGCTATGACTCGGGCGGCGCCTATTGGGGCACGGGCGAGCCACTGTGGCGGGCTAGCGACGACACCAGCAATCCGACTTGCGACACCATCGAGCTGTTCTTTCGCGCCCCGACTCGCGAGCAAGCCAAGCGGCTCGTGCTCGGCAAGGTTCCGACGGCTCGCTTCTATCGCTAACCCTCACCAGGAGACACCGAACATGGCAACCGAACGAGACATTGACCTAGACGACGCGAGCTGAAGTTCCGCACGCCGCGCCCACTACGGTAGGCGCGGCCAGCGGCAATTCAGCCGACACAACCAAGGCTACAGACATGGCCCGAGCAACCGTCAATATTGTCAACCCCGCCGACCGCGACACCAGCCGCTACTCGCGAACACGCCGATATGTGCTTTGGTTCGGCGCATGCGGGCCGACTTACATCATGTGCTGGGCACGTTCCCTCGAGGCGGCGCTCGAGACGTGCGCGGACTGGCTCGCAGACAACGCGCCCGGCCTCATCATGGCCCATGACTCGGCCGACTTGAATGAGCTTTACGCCGAAGCCCGGCACGAAATGGGACTGTCCGACGATGACCCAGACACCGATGACGTTTACGAACGCGCAACGGTCGACCTGACGCACACCGATAGCGGCTACATTCCCTCTGATGAGTGGGGAATCGTGTTCGATGAGCATGCGTCCCGAGCGGACGTCAAGGCCTGGCTCTCAAACCTTGAGGCTCGCCATTACTCGGACGAGCCGCTGGTCGCTGTCGCCTGAATCTCCCTTTCGGCTCGCGAGCAATCGCGGTCCGATGGGGCAATTCAGCCCAACCAAAAGGGATACACAATGACCGACTTACAGAGGGCATTACGCCACCTAGACGGCTATCGCGTGGCGCGCGGTCGCTACGCCTACGTAGCGACCGACGAGGGCGCGTCCACTGAATACACGCTCGACTCGGACGACTGGCGCGACCTGGGGCGCCGGCTGCGAACGGGAGAAAGCGACGCCTACAGTCTGTGGTGCGCGGCGACGACCCCAAGCCGCAAGCGGGTGACCCAATGACCCGTTTCATCGCCGGCATAGCCGTCACCATCGCCGTCCAATTGCTCGGGTGGCCTCGCATCGAGTCTGCGTTCCGCCGGCTCGGTGCCGGCGCACAGAG
>JAICQQ010000162.1 GCA_025937785.1 Polyangiaceae bacterium | reverse complement strand
GGAGGCGGTCACGGCTCCCCCACCGGAGGTCTACCCGATACCGTTGGGCCCGAACACGCAAAAGGTGATCCCTCCGGGGAGCCTCGTTGCGGATACCGAGCGCGAGAGCGCGCCGTCCTTCAGCGCTGAAAGCGCCCCGGAAAGCGCCCCAGAGGGCGCCCCGGAAGGCGTCCCGGAAGGCGCCCCAGAGGGCGCCCCCCCGGAAGGCGCCCCAGGAAGCACCACCGAGCCTGGCGTCCCACACGAACCCCAGCACGAACCTCAGGGGGAGCTTCGCGCGGCCCCGCCGGCGGCAGGACGAGCGAATGCCCTGAGGACCGCCGCGCGCGCAATCGCGCGCCAGTCGAGACAAGAAGACGAGAAGCCCCATCGCCGTCTGGGTCCCTATACGGCGGCGGATGCAGAGCGCGATCTGATGGGCGCAGACGATCGCGACGACGTCCTGAATGCGTTCTTCGACTTCGCCGCGCAATACTTCGAGTACTGCGCGTTATTCGTCATGCATGGAGACCTTGCGGAGGGCCGCGACTCGCGAGGTCCCGGTGCAAGCCCAGAAATCGTACGCGCCCTCGGCATCCCACTAGACCTGCCGAGCTCGATCGCTACCGTGTACGAGCGCGGCAAATGGCAACTGGTGCGCCTTACCGGTGGCGGCATCGACGTCGGTTTGGCCAAAGATCTCAAGCGCGAGAGTGGACCACAATGCCTGCTGCTCCCCGTGATCATGCGCAAGCGCTGTGTGCTGATTCTGTACGGCGATCATGGCGAAAACGACGTGCACTTGTCGGACATCGGTGACGTCATCTCGTTCGCACCGCTAGTAGCATCAGGCCTCGAACGTGTCATTTTGAAGCGGAAGCGCGCGATGCACAACGATGTACTCATCAGCCGTGGGGTTCCGCTGCCGTCGCGTCCACCTCGCCGCTCGCATGCTCCTTTGCCGCCGATGGAGGCGCGTGCCAAAGCGCTGGTGGGAGTTCTCGGGTCGAAGAGCAATCCACCACCGGCGCCGAACGCCTCCGACGCCCTGGCTGCTCCGGCGACGCCGAGCGCCTCCGACGTCTTGGCTGCTGCGGCGGCGCAGAACGCCTCCGACGCCTTGGCTGCTCCGGCGGCGTCGAGCGAGACGGCGGTGCCTTCCCCCGCACCCACGCGGCTCTCGCCACTACCGCCAGCAGCTGCTCCGGCCGGAGCCGAGGGAGCCCCACGAACTCGCCAGTACGGCGACGGTCCATTCGCGCGTGCGGCGAGGTCGAAGACCTACAGCGGACTCGGACCGAGCGTCGGAGAGCGCCCCCTCACCCTCGACTTCGATCCCACACCTCGGGCGGACCACGTCGCGGAAGCAGGCGCTGATTCCAACACCGATGCTGAGCTCCAGCGGACGTCGGTGGTGCCTCAACGGGTCCTGTCGATTGGTGCGCCCCCGCCAGGCGCCGAGGCGGCGCCCGCCGAGTACGATGCGGGCGAACTCAGCCGCACCCAGATGTCGCCTCGCAGTGACCAGCTGACAGCGCTCGCTGCGCCGCCGCTCGCCGCACAGGCAGCACCGACTTCAGAGCCCCCTGAAGCCGGTTGGGACGTCGAGTCTCGACGTCCGCCACCACCCCTCGAGAGGCCGCCAGGCGCGCCGGTAGCAGTGGAGGTCTCGAACTCGCCGGTGGCGCCTGACATCCACGTGGGCGAGGCAGACCTCGACCGCGATGTCCTCGACGCGATCGCCCGCGACGAACGCGCGCCGCTGGCACCCGCCTCGCGCTCGATTTCCTACAGCGCGCGTCCTCCATCTCGGCGTCAGAGCTCCGAAGAGCTGCGCCTGCCCAGCGTGATCGTCGACTTCGAAAGCGACAGCCGCGCGCTGGTGCATCGACTCTGCGCCGGCGATCACGAAGCCGGAGACAAGCTGGTAGAAATGGGAGCGGCTGCGGTGAGTGCGCTGGTCGCGGAGTTTCCCGGGCCCATCACGCAGCCGCTGTCGCGCGGTTCTCAGGAATCGCTGCAGCGGGCTTCGGAATGCGGGCCCCTCTTGAAGACGCTAGCACGCATCGGGGCGCCTGCTGTCCCGTTCTTGGTGGTGCGGACCGCCGACACCCAGCCGCTCGTGCGCGGGTGGGCCACGCGCCTGCTCGGCGAGCTGCCGAACCGTGAGAGCGGCGTCGCGGTGGCCCGCCGCCTGGTGGACGACCACCAAGACGTTCGCCGGGCCGCGCTCGCAGCAGCGCGGATGCTCCAGCGCGAGCCGCTCGCACGCGCCGCGATCCGCGAGTACATCGCCGATCTCGCGCGTGACCGCAGCCGAACGAACGAAGCCAGACATGCGGCGCTCGAGGCGCTGTCCGACGTGCGCGACGCGGAGGCAGTTCCTGTCATGATCCAGATGCTCGAAGACCCCAATCGCGAGTTGGTGAAGTCCGCTCGTTGGGGTCTCACGGTGCTTACACGCAACGACCTCGGCGACAAGGTGAACGATTGGGAGAAATGGTGGCGTAAGAACGCCAGCCGGCATCGCATCGAGTGGCTCATCGATTCGCTCATGCACGATGATGCCGACATCCGTCGTGCCGCTGGAGACGAGTTGAAGAGCATCACCAAGGAGTACTTCGGCTACTACGACGACCTGCCCCGCAGAGAGCGGGCCGGCGCTCAGGCACGCTACCGCGAATGGTGGGAAGCGAAGGGCAAGTCCCGTTTTGCCCTGAACTGAAGTTCTCCCTCTTTTTCACAAACACTGAAGAAGTGCTTTTCGTGGCCGTTTCGGACGCCCGAAGCGCACGACTTCCACCCCGGAGGCCCTCGACACGGCTCGGGAGGTGTGAGAGAAGTGGGCCCCTATGCCCCCTACCGGTCAGCCCCTCGACTTGGCGTTGCGAGCCGCAAACGCGACCTTTACGGGTCGGCAAAGGCGTGAGGCGAGCCGCTTCGCATCGATTGAGCTGCGGTTCACCGATCCCAAGGCAGGGCCGTGGGAAGCCGCGGCGATCGTCGCTGTCGGTGTCGGCGCCGTGCTGGTCGTGCTCGGGCTCTGGTTCCTTTAGTCGGTTCCTTTAGTCGTCCAGCTGTCGATACGGCTGCAGAGCTACTCGTCAGGACCGGGCTACGAGTCCCAGCGCTCGGACGGCAAGCGCGGTCGGCTACCGCGGCCGCGATCGGATCATTTCTTCTTGTCGCTCTTCTCGTTCAGCTCGATCTTCCAGCCGATCTGTACGATCTCGCCTTTGAACGCCGGCACGATGACAGCCTCCATGGCGCGCAAGATGCAGGCCCCCACGGGGGTGTCGGCGTGCGGCGGAGCCAAGGTGGCCTTTTGCACGGCGCCGCTGTTCTCGAACCAGAGCTCGACTTCGGCCGTGCCGCGCGCTGCCTTGGCGGCCTCCTCCTCTGGTAGCGAGTCGGGACAGGTGGCAGCCGAGCGCGCCGCGCGCTGAAGCTCGAGCTTCGCCTGCTTCTTGTCGAACTTGGCGGCCTTCTCGGAGTCGGTCTCCTCGTCTTCGATGACGGGTGTCGCCGTCTTCTCTTCCTCGAGCTGCTGCGCCCCCAACGCCTCCTGCTCGGCGAGGATCTCGTCGGGCGTCTTGACGCCTTGGGGCTCCGCCGAGAAACAACCAGAAACCAATAGACCAAGACCAGTGAGGACCACGAACCGCATGGCGGGCATCCTATACAAGACCGGCAGGCCCGAAAAGCAAATCGACAAGTGCCGGGACCTGGGCGGGTCACAGGTCCGTGATCTGGTAGTCCTTGATCTTGTAGAGCAGGGCCCGGTGGCTGATTTCCAGGACTTCAGCCGCTCGCGTCCGGTTTCCCTTGGTCTTTTGCAGCGCGCGGCGAATCAGGATCTCCTCGATCACTCGAGTCGTCTTCTTCACCGATAGTTCCCCGCTGGCAAGCTGGACCTGGACCGGGTCGCGGGCTTCGCGCACGCGTTCCGGCAGATCGGCCGCGACGATCAGGTCTCCCTCCGCCAAGACCATGGCCCGTTCGATCGTATTTTCGAGTTCTCGAACATTTCCAGGCCAAGCGTATTCGTAGAGCAGCCTACGGGCCTCCGTGTCCAGCCCCCGCACGTTGGTTCCCAATCGGGCGTTATTGCGGTGCACGAAATGATCGACCAAGAGCGGGATGTCTTCCCTGCGTTCTCGCAGGGGGGGGACGGCGATCTGCAGCACGTTCAAGCGATAGAACAGATCCTCGCGAAAGCGTCCGGCGTTGGTTTCCTGCGTCAGGTCGCGGTGGGTGGCGGCAATGATGCGCACGTCGACTGTAATGTCCCGTGAATCGCCGAGCCGACGGATACGCTCCTCTTCCAGCACCCGTAGCAACTTGACTTGGAGCTGGAGCGGCAACTCGCCGATCTCATCCAGGAACAAGCTGCCACCGCTGGCACCCTCGAACAGACCCTGCCGGTCGTGCACGGCGTCGGTGAAGGCCCCCTTCCGGTGCCCGAACAATTCGCTCTCGAGCAGGTTCTCAGGGATGGCCCCGCAGTTGACCGCGACGAATGGCTCGGCTCGACGGCCACTACGGGAGTGGATCGCCTTGGCAACGAGCTCCTTGCCGACTCCGCTTTCACCCGTGATCAGCACCGTGGTCTTGTATTCAGCCACTTTCGCGATCGTGCGAAAAACACGCTGCATGGATGCGCTCTTCGCAAGGATGGCCTCGAAGCGATGTTCCTTCCGGATTTCGTCCCGGAGCACCCGGTTCTCGCGGCGCAAGAGCTCCCGCTCCTCGGCCTTCCTCAACGCGAGCACCACCTCGTCCGGCTTGAACGGCTTCTGGACGTAGTCGTAGGCGCCGGCCTTCATGGCCTCGATCGCCAAGTCCGTGTTCCCGTAGGCGCTCATCACGATGACGGTAGCGTCGTTGCCCTTGGCGCTCAGGGTCGACAGCAGATCGAGACCGCCCATCTTGGGCATCCTCACGTCAGTCAGGACGAAATCGGGACCGAAGCTGTCCACCAGGGCCAGCGCCTCTTCACCCCCAGCGGCCGTTTCGACCTCGTAACCGTGCCGTTTGAGCAGGGTGCGAAGCACGACCCGCAGGTTCTCTTCATCGTCGACGACCAGGACTCGGCGCACTATGAAAAAAATGCTAACCAACGGCCACGAGGGGCGCAACCGATCCCGGGCCGTGGCTTGGGTCTTGACCCACCCTCATTCCAGACTATAGATACTTTCCACAAGGATATCAGCATGTTAGTAGGTTTGGACCAACTCTTCAGCGGACAGCTTTCCACAGTACGCAAACGGTTGCGAGGCGAGTCGTTTGCCGTGCTCACCCACGCCGCCGCCATCGACCGGCGCGGGCGTCACAGCCTGGAGCTATTGGAAGAGCTGGGAGCAGCCCCGGAAGTCGTTTTCAGCCCCGAGCACGGACTCGATGGCATCGCCCAGGCGGAAGAAGCGGTCGCCGACCAGCGCGAAGAAGGTGCACCGCGCGTGATCAGCCTGTACGGCTCCGATCGGGATTCACTCACGCCCAAGCCCGAGCAGCTTCAGGGTTTGAGCACCCTCGTCATCGATCTGGTGGACGTGGGGTCGCGCTACTACACCTATGTGTGGACGGCGCTGCTCGCGGCGCGCGCAGCGCAAGCCCAAGGTGTGCACACCTTGGTCCTCGATCGCCCCAACCCCATCTCGGGAGATCCGCAGTTGACGGAGGGCATTCTGCAGGACGGTGACTACCTGTCGTTCGTCGGTCTGGAACCGCTACCCATTCGTCACGGCTTGACCTTGGGCGAAATCCTCGCGCATTTCTTCGCTCGTGACGGCTTGCCGCTGGGCCCCGACGGCGCGCTGTCCGTCGCCGCGACACGTGGCTGGGAAAGGCACCAAACGGCTGCGGCGCACCAGCGTCCATTCGTGCCGCCCTCGCCGAACATGCCCACGCTCGAGACTGCGCTGGTCTATCCCGGCGCCTGCCTGATCGAAGGCACCAATCTGTCCGAGGGGCGTGGCACGACCACTCCGTTTCAGACCGTGGGCGCACCGTTCCTCGACGGGGCGGCGCTGGCGCGAGATCTCGCCGACCTAGGTACGCCGGGTTGCCTGATCCGCCCGGTCCGCTTCCGCCCTACTTTCGAGAAGCACCGGGGCAGCGTCTGCGGCGGCGTGATGATCCACGTCACGAACCCGCAGCTGTTTCGACCGGTTGCTACCTACTTGAGTTTGATCACGCTCGCGCGCCGCCAAGCACCGGACAGCTTCGAGTTTTTGACGCGGGTCTACGAATTCGAAGCCGACAAACCGGCGTTCGATCTGCTGTGCGGATCGGCCCGAGTTCGCGACGCACTCCTCGCCGACGCGCACGTCGAAGAAGTCGTGAGTTCCCTGGCACCGCCGCCCCACGACTGGGCCGAGACGGTGCTGGCGGCCGAAATGCGCGTGCAAGAGATGCAGCTCTGATCGCAACTCAATCAAAAGGCGACCTCCACGCCCAAGCTCGGAATCGTGAGCGGGCCGACCTCGTCCTCTTTGCAGGTGTAGGCGTTGCAGCTCTTGCCGAGAGCCTCTTTTTCGAGCGTGGCGTTGAGCACTTCGAGCACGATCGCCCAGTAGGCTCCACGCTCCCCGAACTGCCAGCGCTTCTCGGCGCGCACGTCGAGGCGGTAGAACGGGGACGTCCGCGGCGGGTCTTTGGCAGCTTCGAGGTAAGCCACGTCTGCGGGCAAGCCAGTGTAGTAGTTGCCGCGCAGGCCCGCGCGAAAACCATGCCCGAAGCGGTACGCGACCGCGCCGCTGAGGACGTGGCGCCGGTCGAACGATGAGGGACCTTCGGCGCGTTCGACGGAGCGCCGCGAGTAAGACAGCGTGTACGACAAGTAGCCGCTCAAGCGGCGCGCGAAGCTACGCTGTATCAAGAGCTCGACACCGCGCGCGGCTCCCGTCGAGCGCGAGCTGTCGCTGATGCTGTCATCACCATTGTCGATGCGCGAGACGCCGGGCTGATCGCTCAGGTTGAACAGCGCACTCTGAAACACGAGCGCCTGCAGCATGATCACGTCCGGCACCTGAAACCGAACACCCGCGTTGCTCTGGAAAGCTCGCTGCAGCCCCGCGCCGAGCTTGGGCGTGACACCAGGTCGAGGCAACGCAGCGCTGGGCGGCTGATCGGCGACGCCAAAGCCGTGCAGCGCTGTCCAGCGAGGTGACAGGACGAACTCGGCGCTGATCCTCGGCGAGAGGCCCACCTGCGAGGTATCGAGCGAATGGTAGACATCGGCGCGCACGCCGGGCGCCACGCGAACCGCGGGCGTCGGCTGCCATTCGAGCGAGGTGTACGCGCCCGCCACCGAGTCGACGCGCGACGGGAACCTGTCGAGGTAGTCTGCCTCCTCTTCCGGATCATCGAGCTGGCCGAGGGCAAGACGGTGGCGCTCTTCGGTCGCGTCAATACCTGCGCTGGCTTCCAGCACCGGTGAGAAGCGCTTGGTGACGTCGGCCCGCCATTGGCCGGTCCAGCCGGTGAGCTCCGCCTCGCCTTCTTCTTGTAGCGACTGATCGAACCCGACCAGCGATCGAACTCGCGCATGGCCCCCTTGAAACGTGCGCTGATAGCTGAGATCGAAACGATGAAACTCGGCGCCGAAGACCGGCATTACCTCGCCCTCGTCGTTCCTTTCATCCAACTGGTCGCGAGCCCCGAACGCGAACAGCGTGATGCGATCGTGGGGCGTCAGTTGGGTGCTGAGGCGCGCCTGATAGTCCCAGTAGAGCACCGAGACTTCCGGTGCGAACAGATGGGCTACCGGATCGGCGTACGAGTAGCGACCGGCAAGCGTGAGACTAGTTCGCTCCGTGAGCGGCACCTCGACCAGGGCAGAGCTGTCGTAGGCCCGGACGCCGATCTCGCCGTGCATTTCGCCGCTGGGCTCCCGCAGCTGGCCGGCGACGACCCCGCCGGTAGACCTACCGTAGCGTGCGGGATACGGACCCGCGTAGAAATCCACGGAGTCGACCAACGCTGGGTGTACCACGGAGGGTCCCGCGAACACGTGAAACAGCCCAGGCAAGCGGATGTCGTCCAAGAAGTAGCCGAGGTTTCCGGGTGGCGCGCCGCGCACGTAAAAGTAGGGAACACCCGACAGCGTCGGCGTCACGCCGGGGAACATCTCGATCGCGCGGAAGGCCTCGCCGAAGGCGCCCGGCAGTTGTCGAGCTTCGGCGCGTGACAAGGGCCGCCCGCCGGTCTGTCGCTGACCCTGCACCTCGATCTCGAGGGGAACAGCAGGGGGCGGAGCCTGAGCGGAAGCGGCCGCGCCCTGGTCCCTCGTGGCTCCTTCAAGAGGGGAGACGCTCGCGTCCGAGGTCGGCTCAGGCACGACGACGTTCGGCAAGGTCGCCGATTGTGACCGGGCCACGCTCGGCCATACCGAGAGCAGTGCACACGGGACTCCGATCGCCAGGCAGGCTGCGCGGCGACGGCCAGGTCTGGTCACGTCGCGGAGAGTAGGGGTAGACTCACGATCGAGCAATGCCGTTTCGCCCGACCAACGCGACCGTGTTCGTCTCGGCAAACGTCAGCTTGTGCCTGGGACTGCTCGGCTGCGACAACGATTACCCGATCGCCCCGACCGCGTGTGATGACTGGTGCTACGCCACGCAGCGCGCTGATTGTGAGGAAGACGACTCGCCCGACGACTGCGTCAGTGAGTGCGAGGAAACGGCCCTCGGCCGGCAGCACCCCGAATGTGAGAGTGCGTGGATCACGCTGAGCCAATGCTACCGCGACGCCCCCGACAGCGCTTTCTCGTGCCTCGATGACTACAGCGAGCCTGAGAACTCGCTGTGTCTGGAGGAGCGCCGCGCGGGCGCCTACTGCGTGTCCGAACGAGCCGGGTTGTGCTTCGACAAATGCGTGCGCGAGGTCGAAGCCTGCGGCGGCATGCTCGCGGACTGCGAGTACCAGTGCTCAGCCTCGGTCGCGGGTTGCGAGACGGAGCAACTCGAACTCGACCGCTGTCTGGAGCACGCGCCCGTAACGTGCCGTACCGATGAGCAGCCCGCCGATGTTCCATGCTGTGAGCCGCTCGTCGCCCTGCTCCGGTGCGCCGGCTACGAAGGCGAAGGGTGTCCAGCAGGGTAGCGCTTGCTACCTCGCCGGCGCAGCGCTCGCCGAGCTTACAGCAGAAGCGGGCTCGAGTGCAGCCGACGCCAAGTTCACCCGATAGCGAGGTTCGAAGAGCACGACCGCCCTGAGCTCGGGCGCCGGTTCGCTCGGCAGAGCGATGATCTGTTCCGGGGCGCCCTGTTCGAGCGGGCCAAAGTCGTACTGCATCTGGGTACCCGCTAGCTCGAGGGTGCTGCGCGCGTCGGGCAACCCCACGAAGTAAACGTGAACTTCACCGAGGTTGTCGACCTTCGTCCCGAGCAGCCGGAGCGCGTAACGGTCACCCTTTCGCAACAGTTCGACGCGACCCTCCACCTTCTTGGCGACGCGTTTGAAGCTGCCGCTGAGCACGACTTCGCCTGCGTCGGGAGCGGCGGGCGTAGCGGCGGCTTCGGCTTTCGAGTCCGCCGCCGCGTCGCGCTTACAGGACGAGGCCAGGCTGAGCAGCGCCAGGACGACGAACCTCGCGACCGAGCAGGTCATTGTCGACAGAGGGCCTCGATGTCTCGAACGGACTTGGGCACCTCCCCGGTGAGCAGCTCAGGGCCGTCGTCGGTGACGAGCACGTCGTCCTCGATGCGGATGCCGCGCACGTCGCTAAACTCGGCCAGGCGATCGAAGTCGATCGAGGCAGAAAGCGCGGCATCGGCTCGCGCGGACGCCAGGAGGCCCACCACCTGGTAGAAGCCTGGCTCGATGGTCACCACCATCCCCGGGCTGAGATCGCGGTCGAGGCGCAGATAGCGCGTGGCAGGTGAGTCGTCACGCTGGCGTCCAGGTGGGTACCCCGCGGCGTCACCCAGGTCTTCCATGTCGTGGACGTCGAGCCCCAAGAGGTGCCCGACCCCGTGCGGAAAAAATACGGAGGCGGCACCGGCGCGGAGCAACTGCTCCTCGGAACCCCGCAGAATGCCCAGGTCGCGCAGGCCAAGCGTTACCGTACCCATCGCGCTGAGGTGCACGTCGCGGTAGCGCACGCCAGGGCGCACCTGCTCGATGGCGGTCCGCTGCGCTTCGAGCACGACCTCGTAGACGTCGCGCTGCGTGGGGCTGAAGCGGCCGCTCACGGGTGACGTGCGCGTGACGTCGGCTGCCCAGCCTTCGCGGGTTTCCGCGCCTACGTCCGCGAGCAATAGGTCGCCCGGCGCGAGCGCGTTCTCATAGCTCTCGTTGTGCAGTACCTCACCTCGACAGGTCACTATCGGTTGGTACGCCGAGAGCATGCCCGCGCGCCGGATCTCGGCCTCCATCACCGCGAGCACCTCGTATTCGGTGGCGCAGGCCGGGAGGGCCCGCATGCCGGCTTCGTGCGCGCGCCGCGTCACCGCTGCGGCTTGACGCATCTGCTCGAGCGCCGCCGCGTCGTGCTGCAGTCTCACTTCGATCAGTGCAGCAGCGAGGCGCGCGTCGGCCTCGGACTGCGGTGCGCCGTGCGCTGGTTCCAGCGCCCGATCGAGCAGCTCCGAGAGCCACCAAGTGCTCAGCGCATCCGGCGGCGGCGTGCACGCCGTGTCAGCGCCGGGCTGCAGGTCCTCGAGTGGAAAAACGTCGAGCTTCAATCGGTCGGCCAACTCGTCCAGCGCTGGCTCGGGGCCGGTCCAGAGCGTTGCTTGGGGATCTGGTGGATCGCGGTACAGCGCCTCGTGGTCGGGCCCGATGTCGAGCACCGCCGCTTCGAGCGGCAAACCCACGAGGAACAGGAAGTGGCTGGAGGCTCGGAAGGGGTACAGATTGTGGGCGAAGTTCCGCGGCTGCGGCAGCCCGGAGGCGATCACGGCACGATCGACGCCCGCCTGCGCCATGAGTTCGCGCAAGCGCCGGCGGCGCTGGACGAATGTGGAGGGCGGGCTCTGCGTCGCTACTTTCACTCCAGGAATCTCAAGGATTGTCCGAACGAACCATCCCGGCAAGGACAATTTGTCAAGCCTCGCGCGAACTTGATACGCTGGCGCCGCTCACGACCTGGTATCCATTTCGTGTCAAACCGATCGCAGGGGTCGCTCGTATGCACGCTATTCGCATCGACCCCCAATGCTCGTCGACGAGGAGAGAAAGCCAATGGCATCAAACGTATCGAAAGCTGTGATTGCGGCGGCGTCCACCGGGCTCGTGCTGGGGGCGCTCAGCGGCTGCAGCGGAGCAAAAGGCGGCGGGGGCAATTCCGCAACACCCGCAGAGGCGGCAGCCGAGGGCAAGGCGTGCTGCAAGGGCATGCACGAGTGTCGCGGTAAGGGCGGCTGCGCCGTGGAAGGCAAGCAGGACTGCGCCGGCAAGAATGAATGCAAAGGCCAAGGCGGCTGCAACCACCATTGTCCAAAGTAGCGCTGGACGGAGCCAGCGGGGATGCGGCGACACCGCCCGTCCCCGTCGTGGGTATCGGCGTGGGCCTGCGCGTCCCCCACTATGCCCACATTCTTCGAGAGCGTCCCCAGGTCGACTTCTTCGAGATCATCAGCGAGAACTTCATGGTGGGCGGCGGCAAACCCATCTACCACCTGGAGCAGGTGTTGGAGAGCTACCCCGTGATCCAGCACGGCGTGTCGTTGAACATCGGCGGCCCCGAAGCGATCGACCGCGACTACCTCACGCGGCTGAAAGCGCTGGTGCGTCGCGTAAGGCCTGCGTGGATCAGCGATCACTTCTGTTGGTCGGGGGCCGGTGGCGCTCATTTGCACGACCTTTTACCTCTGCCGTACTGTGACGAAGCAGTCGAGCGCCTGGTCGAGCGCGCGCGCATGGTGCAAGACTTCTTGGAGGTCCCCTTCGCGCTCGAGAACACTTCGAGCTACATGACGTACACGCAAAGCTCGATGACTGAGTGGCAATTCGTGAGCGAGGTCGTGGAACGCGCTGACATCGGCCTGATGTTCGACGTGAACAACGTCTTCGTGTCCGCCTACAACCACGGTTTCGATGCGCACGAGTTCGTCCGGAACGTCCCCCACACCCGCATCGTGCAGATCCACCTGGCCGGCCACACGAACCTCGACACTCACATCATCGACACGCATCGTGGCCATGTGCACGACGCCGTATGGGCGCTGTACCGCGAAACGTTGCGTCAGGTACGGGCGCCGGTCCCGACCTTGATCGAGTGGGACGACGAGATCCCCGAGTTCGACGTACTCTTGGCGGAGGCCGAGCTGGCGCGCCAACACCAGGCGCTGGCGCTCGCGACCGCGACAGACGGCGAGCTGCCCTTTGGGCATCAGGCGGCGCGGCACGGCGAAGGAGACGCCATTGCGTTCCGCGGTTGGCGGCAGGGCGGACCCCGAGAGAGCGCGGCGAAGGAGTGACGGCAAGCATGAGCTCGCTCACTCGCCTGCAACTCGAGCTCAGCGCTTTCTTACGACAGCGTACCGCAGTCGAGCGCGACCCCGTCGCCAGCGCCTGGGCCGATCGCTGCCTCGCCGGCAGCGATCGCCTGAGCCCGGTCCAACAGCTCGAGGTGTACCGCGAGCAGTTCTGGCTCCGGCACACGAGCTCGCTCGTCGAAGATTTCCCCGGGCTCGGCGGGATCCTGGGGCAGCAGCTCTGGGAGCGCTTGGTCGAGGGCTACCTCGAACGCCACCCGCCGCAACATTTCAGCCTGCGCGAGCTGGGAGCCCACCTCCCGACATACATCGCCGAGCAAACCTGGCTCGATCAGCGCGAGCTGTGTCGGGACATGGCCGCGCTCGAGTGGGCCACCATTGAATGCTTCGATGCCCCGGACACCGAGCCGCTCGATGCCGCCGAGCTGCAGCAAATCGCACCAGACGCCTGGGCCCGAGCGACCTGCCTGCTGAATCCAGCGCTGCGCCTGCTCCGTGTCAGCTACCCCGTGGCGGAGCTGCGCCGCTCTCTCAAACGTTCCGCCGTCGAGGGCGGGAAGCTGTCCTATCCCGACAAAAGCGCGGAGAACCTGGTGGTGTATCGGCGCCAGCGCAGCCTCGACGTGGCGAGCCTTCCGACGCCTGCGTTCGAGTTACTCGAGGCGTTTGCCCGGCGCGTGCCACTTTTGGAGGCGGCCGCGGCCATGGTCACCGCGGGGCACGTGACCGAGGCCGAGCTCGGGCCGTGGCTAGGCCCCTGCTTGCGCGACTTTGCCGCGAACGGCTGGGTGGCGCGCGTCAGCGTCGACTGAGCGCCCCCTTCACGAAGGCCCCGGCGCGCTCCGGTTTTGTCGAAGAAACCGTTCTAGCTCGAGAACTTGCGAAGTGGGTGTCGCCGCGCTAGCCAAGCTTGGTGGGGAATGGATCCACCCGCCGCGAACCCACGCTCATGTCGGCCCAGCCCCGACTGATGGGTATCCTCAACGTGACCCCGGACTCGTTCTTCGACGGCGGCCGTCACGAAGGGGCAAGTGCCAGCTGCGCTCGCGTCGATGCCCTCCTGGCAGAAGGCGCCGATTTCATCGACATCGGTGGAGAATCGACGCGGCCCGGCGCGCCAGCCGTGCCAGCCGCGGTACAGATCGAGCGCATCGAACCCGCGCTCCGCCATGCCCTCGCCCGTGGCGCGACGGTTTCGGTCGACACCGCAGCGCCTGAGGTCGCGGAGCACGTGTTGCGGCTTGGCGCGCAAATCATCAACGATGTCTCCTGTTTGGCGAACCCCGAGCTGGCTCGGGTCACCGCGGCGTACCGCGCGACCTTGATCCTGATGCACGCACGGGGCTCGATGACGGAGATGCCCGGGTTCTCGCAGTACCCGGAACACGGCTACCAGGACGTGGTCGAAGACGTGCGCCGCGAATGGCGCAGGGGCCGCGACCGAGCGATCACCGCTGGTCTCGCCCGCGACCAGATCTGGTTCGATCCGGGTCTGGGCTTCAACAAGAACGCGAAACACTCGCTCGCGCTGCTTGCCCGCTTGGACGAGTTCTCGAGTGAAGGTGTCCCGATCGTGCTCGGCGCGAGCCGAAAATCTTTCATCGCAGATGTAGATGGGGCATCACCCGCCGACCGCCTTGGTGGTAGCATTGCTGCGTGCTTACTCGCGACGAACTTGGGGGCTAGCGTGTTGCGGGTGCACGACGTCCAGATCACCCGACAAGCGCTGTTGCTGACCGCCGCGGTCGCAAACCTGCGCAGCGCAGCCGTGAGCGGGGTTTCTGGTGTTTGACGGCCTCATCACCTACGCCAAAGACCAGACCGCGCTGGGCATCTTGCGCAGCCTGGTCGACATCTTCCTCGTGTACTACGTGGTGTACCGGGTGCTGCTGGTCGCGCGCGGCACCCGCGCGCTGCAGGTAGCCATCGGTCTGGGCGCCGTCTTCTTGCTGTACGTGGTGGCCCAGCTGATGCAGCTGGTCACCGTTCTGACCATCCTCGGCTCACTGATCCAGAGCATTCTGCTGCTCGTGGTCGTCGTCTTCCAAAACGACATTCGGCGCGGGCTCCAACGCGTGGGGTCCGGCAGCCGGCGCTGGTTCGGGCTGTGGGCGACTGCGCAAGAGTCGAAGGTGATCGACGAAGTGGTGGAAGCCGCGAGCGACCTGGCGCGGCACCGCATCGGCGGTCTGATTGCCTTCGAACAAGACGCAAACCTCGATGAATTCGTGGGCGCGCACAAGGGGCACGAGATCGATGCCAAGGTGACCCGCGAGCTGTTGGTCTCGTTGTTTCTGCCGGAAGCGACGAACAAGCTCCACGACGGCGCCGTGATCATCCGTAACTTCCGCATCGCCAAGGCCGGCGTGTTCTTTCCGATGCCGGAGTCGCGCGTGATCGACGCGAGCTTCGGTTCGCGCCATCGCGCGGCGCTGGGGATCACCGAAGAGACCGACGCAGTCGTGGTGATCGTGAGTGAAGAACGCGGCTCCATCAGCCTATCGTTCAATGGGAATATCGCTGCCGATCTGCCCGTCGCCAAACTGCGCGAGTCCCTGGAATCCATCTTCAACCCGCGCGTGGTAAAAAAGAGCAGGAAGCTCCAAAAGCTCAGGAATAGCGAGCTGCCGCCCCCCCCCGAACCGCGCGAGGTCGAGGAGTCACCTCGCATCAGCCTGCGCGGATCGATCATCGAAACGCCGCGCGCTCCCCGGTCTGCCGACGCCGATGCCTCCCACGCGAGTGGCCGGCGCAGCCCTTCTGCGCCCCCCCCGCCCCTACGCAAACGCTCGCGCAAAGCAGGTGACGGCGCGCCGCCCTCCGAGCGACTTGCCGAGCGGCTCGTTACCCCCATCCCCACCCCCGTCAATATCGCAACGCCGGTGAGCCTTGCGACGCCAGGCAGCCTTGCGACGCCTGGCAGCCTTGCAACGCCTGGCGGCCTCGCGACGCCCAGCAAGCTTGCGACGCCCAGCAAGCTTGCGACGCCCGGCAACCTTGCGACGCCCGGCAACCTTGCGACGCCCGGCAACCTTGCGACGCCCGGCAACCTTGCGACGCCCGGCAACCTTGCGACGCCCGGCAACCTTGCAACGCCTGTGAGCTCGGCTCCCATCGATAAGGTGGCAGGGCCTGGGTTCCAAAAAGACCCGGGGAAGGATGGCGAGTAAGGCATGCCGCTTTCGTCACCAGCTCGGCTTCGATCGATGACACTCGCTCGCTTTTTCAAACACGCCTTCGCGGACAACATCGGACTCAAGGCGTTTTCGCTCGCGTTCGCCGTGGGGCTCTTTTCCTACATCCACTCCAAGGAAGAGATGCAGCAGCGCACCGTTCCGGTGAGCGTGATCGCGCTCAGCCCCCAGGGTAGCGAACGCGAGCTGATGACGCAGATTCCGCCGGCCATCCATGTCACGTTGCGAGGCACCGCCCGCGCCATCGATGCCTTGGTCAAGAGCGGCGGCCTCGCACCGGTCGAAGTCGACCTGCGTGACGGTCAACGGGACAGCGTCGTCTTCGAAGCGAGCACGTTCAACACGCCGCCGGACGTCGACATCACCATCATCGATCCGCCGCGCATCGACCTCGAGTGGCAGAAGGTGATCGAGCGCGGGATCCCATTGCAAGCGTCCATCACGGGCCAGCCGGCTCCCGGTTACGTGGTGAAGGGAGTGCCCAAGGTCGAACCAGCCAAGATCGGCGTGAGCGGCCCTGTCACCTTGGTCGAAACCATGCAGTTCGCACGGCTGGCGGCCTTCGACGTGACTGGCCTCACCGAGGGCGTGTTTCCGCGACGGGTCGCCATCGATCCGCCCCCCAATCGCGTGCAGTATACGGGCCCGCAGAACGCCACCGTGACCGTCACCATCGTGCGGAGCATGAGCGAGCACAAATTCGACGAACGTCCGGTGGAGGTCATCGGCGTCGCCAACGCGGTGACCTCTCCGCGCACCGTAGACGTGACGGTGGTGGGCGCGCCCGAGGTGGTGCGGGCGCTCCGAGCCGACCAGGTCATCCCGCGCGCTGATCTGAGCAAGGTGAAGGGCTTCAACCTGAAAGAGATGCCCCACGGCACCTTGCGCGTGCCGCTAGAGGTCGACTTGGCCAAAGCCGAGATCGAGATCCAGCCTCCGATCGTCTCGGTGCGCTGGTAACCCTGTGCCCCTAAAGAACGGTCACGCTCAAGCGCGAACGAGCGTTCTGGTAGAAGGCTGACACGGCCTCGGCCAAAGCGCGACTCACGTACAAGCGCTCGAGCTCCGGTTTCACCTTTTCGAAGGGCTGGCTCATGAACGGCGTCTTTTGATGCAGCTCGCGGAGCTCGCCGTCGCGTGGTGCCAGCATGGGGGCGACCATATGGTGAAGGTACAAGCTTGCCAGGGCGCGCCGCCGGAACAACCTGCGTAGTTCTTGGGTATCGATGCCCTCGCTGGCTGCCGCTGTGCGAAGCCTATCGGCTCCCAGCTGGTGCACGAGCATGGCCCGGGCCAGGGTCATCTGGGCTTCGATGGTGCCGGCGCTCGGCTTGGGATCTATCGCGAGCGATGCGAGGAGCGTCTCGGCGATGTGGCGTTCCATCGCCGTGCGCACGTGCGTCTCGGAGTATGGAGCCAGCTCCGAGGGGCGATGACCGGGGTCCGCCAATGCTTCCAGGCGAGCCTCGAACGCCAGCACGCGCTCGAAGATGAAACGGGGCGACGCGCTTCCCCCGGTCTCCGGTGCGGTGAAGCGCACCACGGTGCGATCGACGACGGCCCGTTCCGCCCGAGTGCGTTCAGGTGGCATCTGCTGCTGCGCATCGGCGGTCGCGGATTTTGCGGCGAGCACGCACGTGAACAAGCCGGGTAGCCAGAACAGCCTGTGCGCGTGTCCGAGAGACGGCATGTTCAGCACAGCATCTTCGAGCCAGCAGCTTCAGCGCAGTTCTTCAGCGCAGCGCGGCGGTGCGGCGGCGCGAACTCGGCGTCGGCTCCTCGTCGTCGCTACCGTCGCTGCCGCCGTCGGACTCGGGCACGGGGGTCGTTGGAGCGTCCGTGCGCCCGCCGTAGTTGCGCGCGGCACGGCGAGCCTTGACGAACTCCGCGAAGGTCACGACCTTCTCGAGATCGCGGGCACCCAGGGATTCGGCGAGCTCACGCAGTTGGCGCCGCAGCGCCTCCACGCCCCGCGCCCGCCGCCCAGACAGTTGTTCCTGAGAGATGCCTGGGGGCTTGGGGGTCGCCGCGTCCGGCTCCGCTGCGGGCGCGACACGGGGCACGGGCTTGAGCGCGTGCGCGGTGAGCCATGCCTCCATGAACACGCGCAAGCGTTCGCTCCTGAACGCAAACCAGCGCTCGCGCTCGGGAGCATGCGCCATCAACACGTCCTTGAAGCGTCTGAACGCGCCTTTGCCGTCGATGGCCTGCGCGAGACGGTTGCGGAGCTCGAGGTCGTCCACCATCGGGATGAACCGCTCCATCCAGCGATATTGCTCGCGCGAACTGACGGGGTCGACGCGCATGTAGTTCGAGTCGGACGCGATGCGGGTGTGCATCTCGGGGTCGGCAATGCCATCGACCACGCGCAGGACTTCGCCCGTGCTGGTGTGCAGATAGCTGTGCACCTCGGGCGCGTTGTTCTCAAAGGCGTCTTCGAGCGCCTCCCAATCCACGGGCACGTCCGTGATCTTCTGAGATTCAGTTCGGGAGCCGCTTTCGGCGTCTGACATGTCGATACTCTATTCGTTGAAGGGGGATGCCGCGGAAAACGCCCACGGTGTAACGCGCCAGCGACG
>JAICQQ010000282.1 GCA_025937785.1 Polyangiaceae bacterium | reverse complement strand
GTGCTGGCCTGTCAGTGCTGGCCTGTCAGTGCTGGCCTGTCAGTGCTGCTCCTGGTGGGGACCCGGCGCGGGTTGTCTCAACGCGCCGCCTGAACCAGTAGGGAGTATTTCCGGCTGTTGGTGGGTACGTTCTCGAGGTCGAGCAGCTCCAGTGCATTGGGCTCCGATGCCCCGCTCGGCTTCACCTTCGGGCTCGGTCCCCGCTCAGTCTGTACCAGCTCAGTGGGGGCGATGAGGGCCGTCAGGTTCTCTCGCGAGAAGCGCTCGCGGAGCGCGTAGGGCCGATCGAACAGTCCTCGCTGATCCGTTCGGTCGGCAAGGGCCGTGCGCGGATCGTGGTCGTCGAAGATCTCGGCGCGCGCGGGCTCTCCAATCGCCGCGATCATCGCGAAGTAGCCATAGTCTTCAGCGGCGATGAGCACGCGTCCTCGGGCCCCGCCGCTCGTCAGCCGACCCCCGCTCGTCAGCCGACCCCCGCTCGTCAGCCGACCCCCGCTCTTCGGGGTGTCGCTGGCACCCGGGCGATCCGCCGCCCGCGAAGCCGTCAGAAGGCGGCGCGCCTCGTCGCCGATCGCCAATTCGTCCGAGCGATCTACGAATTGCCGCGCACCGTCTTGCACGCGGTTTTGCAGCCCGTCGACCACGACGATGCTCCCGACCACGAATGCAGTTGCCGCTCCGCAGAGCAATGCACGTGCGTCTCGCGGTGCTGGCTGCGGCGGTGCTGGCTGCGGCGGTGCTGGCTGCGGCGGTGCTGGCTGCGGCGGTGCTGGCTGCGGCGGTGCTGGCTGCGGCGGTGCTGACTCCCGGCTTCTCGGATCACGCTGCCCGCGGCAGCGTAATGGCGAACAGCCTGCAACGACGATGCAGGCGAAAAACCAGACCGGTAGCAGAGTGCGTGCGGGGTGATGGGTCGCGCCGGCGCCGCGCAGATCACCCACCATCAGGAAGAAGACTAGACTTGCGCAGGCCAAGAGCGGGCCCATCCACCGACGGGAGGGGTCACGCGGGGCGCGCCGGAACCAGTCGACCACGACGCTGGCCGCGGCCACCCCGACCAGTACCGGGGCGTGCTCGACGATGAACCGTGGATGACGGCTGAGCGCCGACAGCACGTCGAAGTCGTGGCCCCCCAGCGCCTTCTGGTAATTGGCGACGCGTGCCACGAAAAAGGTCGCGTCTCCGTGTCTTACGAAGCCGTGCAGCAACCAGAGCAGCATACCCGAGCTCGCGACGAGGGCGGCAGCAACTAGCCCCCTGTAGAGGCTCCTGGGATTTTGGTGCGGACCGCGGCGAAGCGAGACTGCATCCAGCAGGCAGCACACCGCGAACACGACCACGACGGGCCAGGTTTCGTAGCGGGATAGAGAGGCGCAGCACAAGGCGAGCGCGCCCCAGCCTCGTTCTGTCACGATGCCCCGACCGGGCTGGGCGAGTGCATGCGCTGGCACGGCCAGGGTGGCAGCGCCGTAGATCACCAGCCCCGCGGTGAGCAACTCGGGGACCACGGCGACACCGAGCCAAGCCGAGTACGCGATAGCGGACGCCAGCGCGGCGGCAGTGAGCGCCGCGCCGCGCGTGAGTCCCAGGGTGCGTGCAGCGAGCCACACCAAGAGGGTGCTGGCAACGCCGCAGGCCCACGCAAGCCCGATGGCGGTGCGGAGCTCGGTGCCGAACAGCAGCATGGCGCTGCCCTGCAGCCAGAATGGGAACGGTAACCAACTGGTGCCCGAGGGATCCAGCGAAGGGCCGTAGGCGAACTGTTGGGCGATCACCACGCGCGCGTAGTCGTCGTCGCTGACCGCACGAAAGCCCGACCACCACACCAACGCCGAGACGAGCAGCCGGATGCCGATCAGCAGAATGGCGTCCAGGCTTCGAGACTGCGACACGCTACGCTGCTGGGACATGCCGCCCTGCCAGGACATGCGCCCCAGCGCGCCCTGGAGCTACTTGCCTTCTGAAGGACTTTTTGCCGGTGCGCTGGCCGCGGCTCGCTCGAGCGAGTCGCCAATCGACGAGGAGAAGTAGGCGAGCGTGATGCTGGTGATGAAGAAAATGGAGGCGGTGACCCAGGTGGTTTTGGTGAGGAAGTTCCCGGCACCCCGACCACCGAACACCTGCTGCGCCGCCGCGCCCGTGAAGGCGCCCATGCCGCCGGACTTTCCCGGCTGCAGCAACACTACCAGGATCAAGAACAAGCACGCGATCACGTGCAAGACCGTGAGCGGGGTAGTGAGCAGCCTTTCAGCCATCGTCATAACCCCGCCTACTTAGTGACTCGGGCCCCGGCGCGCAAGCTCGGCACCAGAGGTCCAGGAAAGAACCCGAAAATCCGGTGCTTTTGCGGCTCAAAGGGCGTTGGCGGCCTGGATGATCTTGGAGAAGTCGTCGGCCTTGAGGGAGGCGCCCCCGACCAGGGCTCCGTCGACGTCGACACAGCCGAGCAGACCGCTGGCATTGTCGCCCTTGACGCTGCCGCCGTACAGGATGCGCGTCAGGTCGGCAACTCGTCCAGGGCTCCGGCCGAGGCGGCTGCGGATCGCGTGGTGCACCTCTTGGGCCTGCTCGGGCCCTGCGACCCGACCTGTGCCAATCGCCCAAATCGGCTCATAGGCGATCACGACTTTGCCAGGCGCTTGCTCGAGCTGAGGCAAGAACGCGTCGACTTGGCGATACACGACATCGAGGGTCTCGTGCCGCTCACGCTCTTCGAGAGTTTCGCCCACGCAGACGATCGGCAACAGACCTCCGGCCAGTGCCGCCGCGGTCTTTTCGCGCACCTGATCGTCCGTCTCGCCGAACAGTTGACGGCGCTCGCTGTGGCCGATGATGACCCACTGACAACCCGCCGCGATCAACATCGGGGCGCTGATCTCACCGGTGAACGCGCCGCTGTCTTTGGGGTACAGGTTCTGAGCTGCGATGCCCACGTGTCCGCCGGCTTCGCGCACCGTTTCGGCGACCGACGCCAGGGCGGTGAATGGCGGGGCGACGACCACTTCGACCTTGGGATTAGCGGAAGCGGTCTTGGCGATGGCGTGCGCGAGTTCGCAGCCTTCGGGTCCGCCCAGGTTCAGCTTCCAGTTACCGGCGATAAGGGGTTTACGTTCACTCATTACTGGCTCCTCTAAGCGCTTCGATTCCCGGCATGCGTTTGCCGGCCAGGAATGCCATCGTTGCATCGCCCCCCAGGGAAATGTGGTCGATTTTGCCCATGAGTTCCGGGCCGGCGGCGACCGCCGCCATCACAGCCTCCGGTCCTGTGACCACGCTGAAGCCTGGTGCGCCAGCGATGCTCTCCAAGATCGCGCGCGTACCTGTGGTGGACCGAGGTGCGCTCATGGAACCGGTATACACGATCGTTTTTGCAGCTGCGATCCTCTTGCTAAAACGCTCGACGGATTCTGGTCCGATGTCCAGCGCGCGATGACCGGCGGGGATCCGTTTGACTTCGGCCGTGTTTCCGGGGTCTCCGCGCTCCGGTCCCGCGTCGGTTCGCGCCGTGGTCTTCACGTCGCAAGGCAGCACCAGCTTGCCGTGATTCTGATCGAGCAAGGTTCGACAGCGAGGCATCAGCTCTGACGGTAGCGGAGTGCCTTGCAGATCGTGCCCCGACGCGGCCAGCAAGGCCCAAGCCACTCCGCCACCCACGCAAACGTGGTCCGAGTGGCGCAAGAATAGGTCCAGCACGTCGAGCTGATCCGCGTGCGCGTCCGCGCCGAATACGCTGACCACCGGTCGCTCGCTGGCCTGCAGCACACGACTGAGCGCGTTCACCTCCTTTTCGAGCAGGAGACCGCTGCCACGAATCGGAATCAGCCGCGGTAGCGCGCTGAGTGAGGCCAGGCGCAAGTGCGAGCTGGGGAAGGCGTCGTTGACGTAGACGTCGCAGAAACCGCCCAGCGCTCGCGCGAACGTCTCGTCGTTGGCTTGCTCGCCGCGGTGAAAGCGCAGATTCTCGAGCAGGCAGACCTGACCGGCGCGTAGATCGCCGATCACCCGTTTCGCTGCGTCGCTCAGACAGTCATCGGGCAGAAAGACCTCCCAACCACTGAGCTCGCTGAGCCGGGCGCCCACGCGTTCGAGGCTGAGCGAGCTGTCGCGCCGCGACGGGGCGCCGCGGTGACCGGCAATGATCACGCGCGCTTCTTTCTCGGCGGCTAGTTGCAGGGTAGGCAAGAGCCCCGCGAGCTTCAGCGTCAACAGGGCGTCCGCTTCGGGCGAGGTAGGGTGCGTGGAGGGGTCGAGATCGAGATCGGCGCGCACCAATACTCGCTGATTGTCGATGTTGAGCTCCCGAATAGAGCCGATGCCGTCGAGAATGTGCATGTCAAGCGAGCGGGCGAGAGGGCGCTCGACCGGCGGGGAAGCTAGCTACCGGCAGCGCCCCGGTCAAGTGAAGCGGGGCCTCTGCAGCGGACGTGGGTCAAGCGACGTAGGCGCCCAGACGGCGAAAGCGCTGGTAGCGGTCCTCGCGCAGCTGATCGGGGTTCATGTTTCCGAGCGAGTTCAGCGCGTCGAACAGTGCGCGGTCAAGAAGACTCGCGGCGTGGTCGTGGTCCTGGTGAGCGCCACCGGGCGGTTCATCCACCACGCTGTCTACCACACCGAGCTCGACCAAATGGGGCGCGGTGATCTTGAGACGCGCTGCCGCTTCTGGCGCCATGGCTGCGGAGTTCCAAAGAATCGCCGCACAGCCCTCGGGCGTGATCACCGAGTAATAGCTGAACTCGAGCACCAGCACACGGTTGGCCACGCCCAGCGCGAGGGCTCCACCCGAACCGCCTTCACCGATGACGGTGGTCACGATCGGCACGCCGAGCCCAGCCATCACCTCGAGCGATGCGCCGATCGCCTCGCTTTGCCCGCGCTCTTCTGCCTCGAGACCGGGGAATGCGCCAGGAGTGTCGATGAAGGTGATCACGGGCAGGCCGAAGCGCTCGGCGAGCTCGTACAAGCGAATGGCCTTACGATAGCCTTCGGGGTTGGGCATTCCGAAGTTGCGCATCACGTTTTCCTTGGCGTTGCGCCCCTTTTGATGGCCGACGACGACGACGCTACGACCGTGGTAGCGCCCGAGGCCACCAATCACCGAAGCATCGTCCGCATAGCGCCGGTCACCATGAAGCTCGACCCAATCGGTGATCAGGCGGGCCACGTAGTCCAACGTGTAGGGGCGGCTGGGATGGCGCGAGAGCTGAACCTTCTGCATGGGCGACAGCTTCGAGAAGACTTCGCGCGCGAGCTTCGCGGCCTTGTCCTCGAGTCTGCGCAGCTCGGCCGCGAATCGATCATCGGTTTTTGCAAGGTCACGCAGCTCGCGGACTCGCGTCACGAGTTCGACGACTGGTTTCTCGAAGGCCAAGACGTGCGCCATGGGCGGCGTAGCTTGTCGCGAAGGTTCCCTCGAGTCGACCCCCAATGGGGGCGAATGACAGATGCTCCAGCTGGCTCAACCAGTTGCGCCCGGGCATGGACGCGCGCCGTCCGCTCGTGCTTCAGCGCCCTCAGCCCGTCGGGGTGAGGGCGGCTGGAACTTGCACGCTCGCATGGAGCCGCTTGATATTGAAGACCTTGAAAGGCTTTTCCTTGTTCTTCAAGCTGGCGGGCGGGAGTTCTTCATACTCGAATTTGCCTCCGAGGCGGGCAAGAGTCGTCTCGCTCACGAGGACTTGGCCTGCAGCGGCGATGCCACACAGGCGCGCACTCACGTTCGCAGTGTCCCCGATCACCGTATAACTCAGGGCTTTCGAGCTGCCGATGTAACCCGCCACGAGCGGGCCGGTGTGGATCCCCATGCCGACCGCGAGGGGCGGCAGGTCCTTCTCGACGCGCTGGCGGTTGAAGAGACCCAGCACTTCCATCTGCTCCAAGGCGCAGCTGACACAACGCAGTGCGTCGTCGGGGTGCGTCACGGGAGCGCCCCAGAGCGCCATGATGCCGTCGCCCATGAACTTGTCGAGTGTGCCTTCGTACTTGAACAAGGTTTCGACCATCTGCTCGAAATAGTCGTTCAGCATTTCGACGAGCACTTCGGGGCTGGCTTTTTCGCTCATCGAGGTGAAGCCACGAATATCGGAGTTGAACACGGTGCACTCCGGAACCGACGCACCGCCCTTCTTGACGTCCAGCTCGCCTGCCATCACCTTCGCTGCAACGTTGGGAGACAAGAGGCGGCTGAAGCGCTCGCGGTTGACGATTTCGGCCTCGACCTTCTTTCCCAGAATGTTGATCTCGATGAACATGGCCGCCTGCGCGGCGATCGACGTCACGATCTCGAGATCTTTGTGCTGGAACTGGGCGAGCGTTTCGCTGTCGAGCCAGAGCACCCCGAGGATCTCGTTGTTGTGCATGAGCGGCGCGACGATCGCCGAACTGATCCGATTGAGGATCATGCTGCGCCCCTTCGACGCCGCGAAGTCCATGGCTGCGTCATGTGTGAGCACGGTCGCACGCTCTTTGATCACGTGGTTCATGATCGTCGACGAAACCGGGATCGGCGAGTCCGTGCCGTCACGCCGCTGGCTGGCGCTGGGTATCAACTCGCGCCGGGAATCCATCAGGAAAATCACGCCGCGATCCGCTTTTACGAAACGGAAGATCGTCTGCAAGATCTTGTTGAGCATGCTCGGCAGATCGCGCTCGAGCGCGATCTCTCGCGAGAGTTCATGCGACAAGCGCAGGCGCTCGTAGTCCGCGGAGAGCTGCTCCGAATTGCCGGCGATGTGATCGTACGGAAGGAACCCCTTTTGCGTAGCAGCGATCTGAGTGCCGATGGAACGCGCTTGATCGTTGACGTCGACGCGCATCGCCGCGGTTTGCTTGGGTCCCAGGCCGAGGTTAGCCGCGGCGGGAGCTTGGCCGGGGGTCGCTGCGCTGGGCCCTGGCTGGCGCACGGTCGGGCTCTGCCCAGGCTGTGAATGGGGCGCATAGGAGTAGCCTCCTTGCGGTGTCTGCACCGCGGACGTGGGCACCGCGCTGGAGGCGGGCGGACTACCGGCGGCGCTGGCCCAGCCGGCAGGGGTGGCGGCCACGGGCGGCGGGGCGGCCACGGGACGGCCCGACTCGTCATCGAAGCGAGCGCGCGTCGCGCCGAGCGCGATGTCGTCGCCGTGGTTCAGCGCTTGCTCGCCGTTGACCCGCTGTCCGTTGATATAAGTCCCGTTGAGGCTCCCCAGATCGCGAAGCACGTACGTCTCACCGCGTTGCTCGATGAGGCAATGCTCCTTGGAGACGATCTTATCCAAGAGCTGGATCGAGTTGGAAGGATGGCGACCGAGCGAGTTTTGGGGGCGCAAGTCAACGACCTGTTGCCCCTCCGGGGTTGCGAGCAGAAGACGCGCCATCTGAAGATTCAAAGGCTAACGTTGGTGCCGCGGCAGTACAACCGCAAACCCCACCAGGGTGCCCTGTATTCGTTGTGGATTTATTCGATCGCCCCGCCCGCGCGCGCCCCATCGGCCGCGTCACCACATGCCCACACACGACCACCGGCCGCTTGTCGAATCACGGCATGAGGGGACGGCAGCTTCATTTCGAGCTGGCCCCGGAATGCCGAGCTGGCTGGGTGTTCGGCCTTGGCGTTATGTCCTTCGTTGCGCACCATGGGTCCGGTTACCCTGCAATGCGTGCAGGGCAAACACATTCTGGCGCTGGACCAGGGCACGACAGGGACCACCGCGCTGGTGCTGAGCCTCGACGGTTCGACCTTGGGACGGCACACGCAAGAGTTCACGCAGCATTTCCCAAGACCGGGCTGGGTCGAACACGAGCCGGAAGAGCTCTGGCAAAGCACGCTCACCGCGATCGCGGGGGCGCTCGGGAGTGCACGACTGACAGGGCGCGACATCGCGGCCATCGGCATCACCAATCAGCGCGAGACCACGCTACTCTGGGATCGTCAGACGTGTCGCCCGGTGCAGCGCGCGATCGTATGGCAAGATCGCCGGACCTCGGAGACCTGTCGCGAGCTCCGCAGCCGGGGACACCTCGCGCGCGTCCGAGAGCTGACGGGGCTGGTCTTGGACCCGTACTTTTCTGGGACGAAGCTGAAATGGTTGCTCGATCAGGTGCCGGAGGCGCGAGCGCGGGCGCGCGCCGGTGAGCTCGCATTCGGAACCGTGGATTCCTATCTCGTGATGCGTTTGGCCGGCGGTGCCGGCGCACCCCACGTCGCCGACGTCACGAATGCCAGCCGCACGCTCTTGATGAACCTCGAGCGTCGCGCCTGGGACGCAGAGATGTGCGCGCTCTTGGAAATCCCTACCGAGGTGCTGCCCAAGATCGTGCCGAGCGCCGGCAATGTGGCGGAAACTCGCGACGTCCCTGGGCTCCCGGACGGCATTCCGATCAGCGGAATCGCGGGCGATCAGCACGCGGCGTTGTACGGTCAGGCGTGCTTCGAGGTCGGTGACGTGAAGTGTACCTACGGTACCGGGGCTTTCGTGCTGGTGAACGTGGGGACCCGCCCGCTGCCGAGCAAGTTCGGCTTGCTGAGCACGCTCGGGTGGCAGATCGGCGATGACGTGACTTATGCGCTCGAAGGCAGCGTTTTCATTGCGGGCGCTGCCGTTCAGTGGTTGAGAGACGGTCTGGGCATCATCGACACCGCGCCCGAGGTCGAAACATTGGCGCGTTCGGTGCCGTCGAGCGACGGTGTCGTGTTCGTGCCCGCGCTCGCGGGGTTGGGGGCGCCGTATTGGGACGCAGAAGCACGCGGGCTCATCACCGGCATCACCCGTGGAACGACGAAGGCGCACGTGGCCCGGGCGACGCTCGAATCGATTGCGTATCAGGTGGATGACCTCGTCCGCGCGATGCGAGACGATTTGGGTAGCGACGTTCGGCGCATGCGCGTGGACGGCGGAGCCGCCGCCAACGACCTGCTCATGCAGCTGCAGAGCGACTTTTCGGGGCTCTCGGTCGAGCGGCCGAAGGAGCTCGAGTCGACGGCGCGCGGTGCTGCGATGCTCGCAGCCGTCGGTGCGGGTTTGCTGGAGCATCCGACGGGCGCACGACAAATGGTACGGAGCGCCAAGACTTTCGCTGTCAATCTCCACGAGTCGGAGCGACAATCGTTGCGTGATCGTTGGAATGACGCGGTGCAGCGTGCACGCGTCGCTTCAGACTAGACTCTTCAGATCCGAGCAGCCCAGCCCGAAGCTTAGACAAAGCCCGCAACCCTCCTTGAACTCTCCCGCCCCGACTCGCGCGAAGACCAAGCCTCGACCAACACCCCCGCGAACAAAAGCTCCTTTCATATCGCGCTTGGAAGAGCTCGCGTCGCTGGCGCGTTACACCGTGGGCGTTTTCCGCGGCATCCCCCTTCAACGAATAGAGTATCGACATGTCAGACGCCGAAAGCGGCTCCCGAACTGAATCTCAGAAGATCACGGACGTGCCCGTGGATTGGGAGGCGCTC
>JAICQQ010000166.1 GCA_025937785.1 Polyangiaceae bacterium | reverse complement strand
GGCTGGCATCAGCATCCCCAGAAGGATCACGAGTTCGAGTCTCCCCTGGGAGCGAAGCTAGACCTGCTTCCCGCGGGTCCAACCCTGATCGGCGCCGGCGAGATTCGTTGGCCTCGAGGGCACCGCATGAATCTCGCAGCCATGGACTTGGCGTTCGCCAACGCCGAACTCCGTCAAGCAACTCCCGAACATGCGGTTCTGAAGACTCGAAGCGTTTCGCGCGGGCTTGACAGCCGCAACCGAGTCCGAGCCCAGGAGTGCAACTGACTTAGTGCGCCTGGGGTAGTGCTTCCCTCACGCCAGGTTCAACATCACCGGCTAGCGTCGACCCAGCATTTCTGCTGCTGTGCGAAGGAGAGGACTCGCTCCTCCACGGCAGTTACCCCACCAGCACCTCAAGAGGGCCAGCTGTCGAAAACCGCCGCGCTTGTGCGATCGTTGAACCCATCCCCGGCACCGATTGACGCCTCCGAACGCCCCCTGAGTGGGAGAGTAACCCAGGCTGACAGCGGCCCCGACCGAGCTCGCCAGCGAGGTCCGGACGCTGCTGAGGCTGGCGGCGCTACGCGAGGAGATTCCGGCGGAGCGGGCGCGGGCCTTCGCGGCGGCAGTGCTGGCCGAGAGCGACGTGGGGCGGTGGGCGCTGGCAGTGCTCGGGGGAGAGCCGCACGCGGCGCGTGCGTTGGTGGAGCTCGCGAGCGCGCACTTGCGACGGCGGAACAGTGGCACCAAGCGCCCGCGCCGACGTCACAGGTGACAGCAACCTGCGCCGCCTACATTCTCGGGGGCATCGCGGAAGCCGACCGGGGGACGTGATGGAATCCCGAGACCAGTGGCGCCTAACGTCCGCTGGCTGGAATTTCGGTGACGGCCCGTGCCCGTGGCCGGACGACTCCTGACGCTGACACCAAGGGCTTCGAGCGAGATCGAAGTCAGGATCCGCCATTTGCTCATCTCGCCCGGGATGTGGGGGTCGGACGGGTGTGCTATCGTTCGTATCTAGGCATGCCCAACGAAGCTCGAGATCTGATGGCCCCCGAAACCGAGCCGACGGACGAGGAGCTCGCGCTCGTGATGCGGGAGGCGAGAGACCTTGCAGTACAGCGGCGCGCCACGGCAGACGCTTGGGTTGCGGCTCGACTGAAGGAAGCCTCCGTTTTCGCCCGCGCAAATACGCAGCCTCGACGGACCGACAAGCCTAGATGACATCGGCGTCTACCCCTCGTCCGCGGTTGTTGGTCGTCGCCGGGCCCAACGGCGCCGGGAAGACGACCATCACCGAGCGCGGACTGGCACACGAGTGGTTTCACGACTGTGAATACGTCAACCCCGACGCTATCGCTCAGGACGAGCTTGGAGACTGGAACGATGCCGAGACCGTGCTACGCGCGGCACAGCTCGCTACGGAGCGACGCGAAGCCTGTTTGCGGGACAGGCGCAGCTTGGCGTTCGAAACCGTGTTCTCGGCCGCAGACAAGCCGGAGTTCGTACGGCGCGCTCTGGCACTCGGCTACTTCGCACGCATATTCTTCGTCGGCACCGATCGCCCTGAAATCAATGCCGCGCGAGTAGCTCGCCGGGTGCTTCAAGGTGGCCACGAGGTCCCAATCCGCAAGATCATCGATCGCTGGGCTCGCTCGATCGCGAACGCCGCTTCGATTGCCGCCGAGGTAGACCGCTTCTATGTTTACGACAACTCCGTCGACGATCGCGCTGCCCAGATCGTGCTGCGCGCGGCCGATGGACAGGTGGTGAAAGCCTACGGCGACGCGCCGGCATGGGCGCGACCAATTCTCGAACGCCTCGTTCCTCCCAACCCTTGAGAGAAGCTGAGCTCGACCGCTTGGCGATTTGAGGTTTGAGCCTTGATCTATGTTCCGGTTGCAGCACCGTTCAGGCTGCCCCCTCAGCCCAGGTTCACCATCACCGACTAGCGTCGATCCAGCATTTCTGCTGCTGTGCGAAGGAGAGGACTCGCTCCTCCAAGGGAGTTACCCCACTAGCACCTCAAGCTGCTAGGGTTGCCGATGCCGCCGCCGGGGTTACGGTTCGGGGTGCAGGAACGGCAGCGTATCTCGCAGGTCCGCCAGGTGCTCTCGAGCTTTCGCGACGTCCCGTGCGTACTCGGGCTCGTCGCCCGCTTTGGCGACGAAGCGATCGAAGGCCGCGCGCGCTTCCTGGAGCGCTCGGATGTTGTCGGCGCCGAGCAGGGTTCGCTGCCGCGCCAAGGCGAAGAGGGCCCGGTTGTAGTCCACTTCGGGCCGGAGCGGCGCGACCTTGGCCGCCAACGCGAGCTGGCGCTCGATCTCGAGTGACAGCCCGCTCTGGTTGGCGGCGGCGAGCTGACCCCGCAAAGCGACTGCGAGGCCGAGGTGTGCCTCGTAGTTCTTGGGTTGCAGCGCGAGAGCAGCACGGTAGGCGTGCTCCGCCGCGGAAAATCCGCGAAATCTCAGGTTCAGCGCTGCGTAGTTCATGTGGGCCTCGAGAAATCTTGGATCGAGCTGGCGAGCCCGTGCAAAGGCGCGCGACGCGCCCGTGTAGTTGCCGAGCTCGAAGTGGATCACGCCCTCGGTATTGTGCGCGGGCGCGTAGCTCGGGTCGCGCGCGAGAGCTCGTTCGACCGCGAAACTGGCGAGGTCGAGGTGACGGCGGCTGAGCTTGGGCGGCTCCGCACCCGGTCTCGACAGCTCGGCGCGGTCGCGCCCGCTCTGGTCCGCGTGCGCGCGCGCCAGGTCGAGATAGTAGATCGCGAGCTGGTTCAACGCGGGCAAGTAGCCGTCGTCGATCGCGAGTGCGCGCTGCAGGTTGGCGCGGGCAAGCTCGCGCGCTGCAGTTGCGTCCGGCAGCTCACGCGCACGCTCCAACTCTAGCGCTGCCAACAGCACGAGCGCTCGTGGTTCCTGGAACCTCGAGTCGCTGACGATACGCCGCAGTCGTTCGATGCTGCGCTCCAGGTTGGGCGCAGCGCCGTGTTCGACCACCACGAGCTCGGTCCGCGCCGCGGGAAGCGTGCCCGCCCGACGGAAATGCCGCTTCGCCTCGGCTTCAGCCCCACAGCGCCGGAAGGCCAGGCCCGCATTGTACGAGGCTGCTGCGAGCGGACGACCCGTGCGCCGCTCGTGACGCGCCGACAACTCGGCGAAACCTCGACCGACGTGCTGGCATTCAGCGTCGGACCAAGCGATTCGCCGCTCGTTTTCGGTGAAGCGCTCGAGCAGCGCGCGGAAGCTCGCGTCGGACACTCCGGGTCGAGCCGACTCGCCCGGCAGCGAGCGGAGGGGGCGCGTCGTCCACTGGGGACGGGAGCAGGCGGAAGCAAGCAGGACCAGTGAACACACGATGAGCGTCCGATGGGGCAGCATGGTCGGCGTCTCCTCGGAGCTTCGACGGACTGCTCGCGCGCAGACTTGGGTCCTGAACACTACGCGCACAAGTTAAGGTTGCTTTCATCGCTCCGAGAGCGCTCGACACGGAGCTGGGAAGCAAGGCGTTTCTTGACTCATTTCGAGACTTTGGCCATGTGGGAGGGGAGAGTCCGACGGCGCCTGCCCCAAGGGTCGATAAAAATGCGCGCCGTGGCCCCGGCATCTTTCCCCACAAGAGTTGCAGCGCGCGGCGGCTGTGTTTAGCTTCGTGGGCCTTGAGCACCCTCAGCATGCGTGACGCCGACGACGACGAGGAAACGCGCGTGTTCAGCGGCAGCGCTGACGCAGCGCTCGCTTCGCCGTCTGCCTCACCTGCGCGCGCGGACGGCTTGCCCCCTCCACTCGTCGAGAGCGAGCCCAACGCCCCCGCACGCCCCCACGAAGCCCCTGGCGACGAGGACGACGCCACCCGCCTGATGACGGCCGCTCCCACCACGAAACAACAGAAGTGGCTGGTGAGCGACGGACCCAACGCCCCCGTCGACCTGAGCCACGTCGAGCTCCGCGCAGCGCTGGCGAGCGGCAAGGTGTCGCGCGCGGCGCTCGCTTGGCAAAAGGGCATGCGCGAGTGGCAAAAGGTGGCTGACATTCCGACGCTCAACGGCGCGCTGCCAGTCAACAGTGCCGTCCCGGTCAACAGTGCCGTCCCGGTCAACAGTGCCGTGCCGCCGCGTTCGTCGCCCCGCTCCAGCTCTCCTCGCACGAGCCCTCCGCCGAAGCGCCCCTCGCGCCCTCGTTCGGAGCCCAGCGCGCTGCGGCAGGGCAAACTGGTGACCGAACGGCCACCCTCCCCGCTGGCGGCCGCGCTGGCGGCCGACGTGCCGAGTCAGCCCGACATCAGCGAAGCCGACACGCCACCGAGCGGCTCCGTGCTGCTCAGCGCCTCGGTGTCCACCGCTGACTTTTCCGAGATCACGCCCGCGCACACGCCACAGAGCCAGCGTGCGCAGCAAGTGGCGGCCGAATCAGCGATCCTGAAGGCGCACCGCATCGAGATCGCGCCGCTGCCAGTAGCGGCGCGGCCGGCGATGGCCACGAGACCTGACAAGGCTAAAGCCTCGATCCACACCCCCCGTCCCGCTGCCGGTCGCCCACCCGCGCCCGGCGATCCCGTGGCCAAGACGCCGGACGCGCCGGCTGCCCAGGTCGCGCTCGACGCCAAGGTCGTGATCAACGATCCCGCCGCCGCAGTCGTCGCGACCGGACTCGCGCAGGCCAAGCTGAATCCAACCATCGAAACACAGCGCGAAACCACGCAGCCTGCTCGCTGGCGCCCGCCCCTGCACCAGCTCCGCGCCGCAGGACAGCCGCCAAACGTCGTGCTCTGGGTGCTAGGCGCCGGTGGATGGGTGCTGTCGGGTGTGCTGGCAGGCATTTTGCTGGCGAAGAGCGACCCAGAGCCGGTGGTCCGCGCCTCCACGACCGCTGCTACCGTAGCGACCCACGCGGCGCTGACGCCCGAGTCCAGCGACGAGGCACCGCGAGCAGCCGGAGCCGCCACGCCGGCCACACCTGAACCGGCAGCCGCGCCCGAGGAGTCACAGGCTGCGCCGCTCGAGCCCGCAGCAGCGAATGCGGCGCTCGCGCTTCAGGCGGCGAGCCCGAACGTTGCGCCACGACCCGCGGCCAAGCCGGCGCTCACGAAGCCTCCGGCCGGAGTTGCAGAGAAGCGAGATCTCGCCGATCCGTCAGGTCTTTCGGGCCCCACCTCTACCAAAGACATCAACACACCCGGGTTCTAGCCGAGCAGCCTCAACGTTCCCGCGAGCGCGCTCGTGAACGCGGCCAGCAAGGGTTCGTGAACGTTGAGCGCGGGCGTCAAGATCAACACGTCGCGCGCCCCCCCGCCGGTGCTGGTGATGTAGCCACGCTCCAGCAGAGCTCGCTGCAACGTCACGGCTCCGCCTGCGAGACGTGGGCTGAGCTCGATGCCGATCATCAGCCCCTGGCCGCGCACCTCAGCGACCAGAGGGCTCGTGCCGACGGCAGCTCGCAACTCCGGCAGCCAGCGCGCCCCGAGCGCGTGCGACCGCGCGGGAAGGTCCTGGCGTTTCAGCACATCCAATAGGGCCAGCGCCGTCGCGCAGGCGAGCGGAGTACCCGCGAACGTCGAGGTGTGCACGACCTCCTCCGGTTGGGACCACGCCTGCATGACCTCTGCGGCGCCGAAGCACGCGCTGATCGGAAGCCCTCCGCCCAGGCCTTTGCCCAAACACACGAGATGCGGCACCGCGCCGAGTTCGTTCATCCGCAACCAGCTGCCGCTGCGCCCGAGCCCCGTCCAGATCTCGTCCGCAATCAGGAGCGCTCCGTGCGCCACCGCCAGGCCCTTCAGCTCCGTAAGAAACGTATCCGGTGGGATCAGTACACCACCCCTGCCCTCGATGGGCTCCACCAGGATCGCGCCCACCGTACCGTCCACCAAATGCTCTGCGCAGAGCTGGAGCGCACGCGCGGCTTGGTCGGCATCGGTCGGGAACGGGACGAAGCTGACCGCGGGGTTCAACTGCGCGGCGAACGGAGAGCGGTAACTTTCGCGCAGGCCGCAGGCCGCCAGTGGGCCGTAAGACAGGCCATGGTAGGAGCCACGAAATGCGATCACGCCCGGCCTGCCTGTATGCAGCGCCGCCGTCTTCAGCGCCGCGCTCACCGCGTCCGCGCCGCTTTGGCCGAGCAGCGCCTGAGCGCGGCCGGGATACAGCGCGGTGAGCCGTTCCAGGAGGCCAATTTTGGCGTCGGAGGGGTAAACGTCGCCCAGGGCCTGCCACAGGCGCCCCGCTTGAAGCTCGAGCACGCGCTGGATACTTCCGTGCCGATGACCGATGAGTTGGGCACCGAAACCTTGCGCCAGGTCGACATAGCGATTGCCGTCGACGTCGATCAGGTTCGATCCGAGCCCGGTGCTGAGTACGATCGAGCCATCGGGTACGTCGGCCTTGATGCGCGCGATGCTGGCCGCGGGGCGAGGCCCCATCGGCGCGCTCGCGCGACCGTGCCGGGTGAGCCAGGTGCGCGATTGGGGGCCGGGTGGGCGCACCCGCAGCTCGGGCAGATCATTGCCCGGATCGTGCTCGGGGGGAGGCGGAATTTCGCTGAAGCTCACGTCGGTTCCAGCCCTGATTAGCCAGAGACGCGGTTGCGGCCCGAACGTTTCGCTTCGTAGAGCTTCTCGTCGGCTTGCTGGATCAACTCTTGCCCCGCGCCTTGCGCGCCGAGCTGGGCGCAGCCCACGCTGATCGTAGTGGGGATGCGTTCACCTTGGAACACGAAGCCATGGTCGGCGATCTTCGAGCGCAAGCTCTCTGCCAGCGCCAGCGCACCCTCCAGAGGAGTCTCTGGCAGGACGATGCAGAACTCCTCTCCGCCGTAGCGCGCGAAGACTTCGTCGCGCCGAATCCGTTCCTGCACCACCCGCGCCAGCTCGCGCAGCACGTAGTCCCCCGCCAGGTGTCCGTACTGGTCGTTGATGCGCTTGAAGAAGTCGATGTCGAACATCAACACGGAGAGCGGTCGTTCGTGGCGCCGAGCGCGGATGACTTCACGTTCCAGCTCTTCGTGCAGGTAGCGCTTGTTGTGGATCTGGGTGAGCCCGTCCACGATAGTCATCCGGTAGATCTCTTCGTGGTACTTGGCTTCGGCGTCGGCACCGGAAAGAAACTTCAGGATCGTGGGGCCGACCTTGATCCGGTCCCCGTTGCCTAACGTCGACTCCCGAGCGATCTGATCCTCGTTCAGGTAGGTTCCGTTGGTCGAGCCGTCGTCCACGACGTACCAATCACCACCTCGGCGTTCGAAATGGCAGTGCCGCCGCGAGACGCTGTCGCCTTCTAACACGATGGTATTGTCCGCCCCGCGACCGACTCTGACGGTGCTCTTGTCGAGCACGAAGCGCTTCCCGAGCAGCCCTGGTTCGCTGCTGTAGATGATCACCAAGCAGTCGTTGGTCTCACCCGGGTCGGACGGCTGACGTTGCACTACTTGAGTGACGCGCGTCTTTTCGTCGAAATCGTTCAAGGCTTGCTGGTTTCTAGAGCGCTGCCGAGAAGCAGTCCAAACGGGGTTCAGCTCACGAAGTACACCACCCGAGCCTGAGGTGCCCGTCCCGAGCGCCCTGCTCTGGGGGCATGCTCTTAGGCGGCTTTTTCATACAAATCGTCAACAGAAAAAGGTACCGCCAAGGAGCCGTCAACGTCAACCCGACACCTGGCCTAAAAGTTACATCATTTCAAACCCTTAGGCCCGACATGTCGGACAATGTACGGGGCGGATGCCGTCTTGATTTCGGGGAGTAGGCTGCGAAGTACGGAAGTTTGCAGCTGCAACGAATGATCCGCGCATGCTGTCTCACCCGGCGCGCTTCTCGCGCTTCCCTCGCTCCTCGGGCAACTCGCCGCCGCGCGGTCGCGGATGGGTGCCTGCTACACTTGCCGCGTGACCGAGCGCGAAGTCCGAGTGAGCGTGCGAGTGTTTCGTGAACCGGGGGCGCTGCTCGCGCGCATGGCGCATGACGTGGAGCTGGTACTGGAACGGGTCACGGCGCGCGCCGTCGACCGCCGCGTCGAGGTCGCGTTCGAACCGGCGTCGCTGCGAGTGACGGGTGCGCTGGTCGATGGCCGCGTTGCGCCCGCGCTCCTCGACGCCGGCCAACGTCAGGAGATCGAGCGTAACGTGCAAGCGCAGGTGCTCAAGACGGATCGGTTCCCCCGCGGCAGCTTCGCCGGAGAGTTCGACGAGAGCCAGTCGCCCGTGAGTGTGCGCGGCACGCTCGAGCTCTGCGGAAAGCGGCAGCCCATCTCGTTCGAACTGATCCGCCAGGGCCAGGCGCACGTCGGCGAGCTGACGATCACCCCGTCGCGCTGGGGCATCGCCCCCTACCGCGCGCTGCTCGGGGCGCTCAAGCTGCAAGACAAGGCTGTGATTCGCGTCGAAGTCAAAGCCACACCATGACCAGGCGTGCGGCTAAGCCGGGCCGCTGGCACTCAGCCACGCGCGATCTGGTCGAGCAGCACCACGGTTTCCTCGGCTCTCGACATGAACGGCGAGTGGTCCGTATCGAGCTCGAAAACTTTCTTGCAGGGCATATCCTCGAGCATCTGCTGCTGGGCCTTCGGCGTGATGGCTCGATCGCGCAAACCCTTGATGTAGAAGCGATCGATCTTACCATATCGTTGATCCGTCAGGACCAGCGGCGTCGCGAACGGCGCTAACGGGCTGACCTTGAGCAGCGATTGCGCCAGCGCGACTTCGGCCGTGCTGCATTGCCCGTAGAAGATGTTCTTCACTTCAGCGCGGTTGACGTCGACGAAACCCCGCTCTGGGTTCGGTATCAGATTCGGGGTTGCCAGCGATTCCGTATCTGCCTGCGCCACATCGAGCAGGCTGCGACCCGAAGGGAGCAAGAACGCGGACAAGTACACCAGCTTGGCGATGGGCTTCGGCTGCCTTTCTGCTCCCGCAGAAATCGCAATTCCCCCCATGCTATGACCGACCAACACCACTCGTTGTAAACCATCCAACGCCTGCTCGATGCGGGCTGCGTAGTCATCCAAGGTGACTTGGTTCGGCGGCGTGGAGTCGATGCCGAGCCCAGGCAGGTCGATGACCTTGACGCGATGCCCTTTGGCCTCGAGCCCGGCCTGCACCTTCCACCAGCACCAGGCCCCATGCCATGCGCCATGAATCAGTAGGAATGTCTGTGCCATCATTCACCTCAACTAGCGTGCTGTCGAATCGTTCGTAACGCGGTAAGGGCTTCGTCACGGCTCGCAAAAATCATGGAAGCCTGCCCGTTCCTGATGCTCTGCAGCCGGATGGAGGCGCTGGTAAACTTTCCTTCGGGGCCGTAGCGAATCACGCTTCTTGCGAAGCGCCGGCGAATCTCGTGCGAGACGCGACCGTAAGCATCCGCAAAGCTTGGTTCGATTTCGAACCCGTGCAGATCGATCAGCAGATCTACTTTGTCGCTGACATGCGCCTCCAACTTGGAAAGCACGATGCGCCGCCATTCGCTCACGCTCTTGGCAGAGCGGAGCTGGACGTCGACGTGCCCGATGGTCCAAACGTCGTGCTCGGCGTCGTGCGTGAGAATGATCTCCATGACAACTTGGGTATGCTACTGGACGCGGTCGTCCGCTGTACACCGAGACCGGGGCGAACTTTCTCCGCATGCGTGCGGTTCCCACACGCGCCTGCATCGCCCAACGACGAGCGCAGCACGTGGCTCGCGTCATGTGCGTCATCCTATTGAAATTGCGCCGCTTCGAGCCCTGCTGCCGGTCGAGAAGCTACCTGGGTGGTTGGGACGCCTCGGACTGCGTGGGTTCCTGTATACTCCCAGCGCTTTCTTGGAGCGGCACGTCGAGGCCCAGGAGCCGCATCAGCCTGAGGGCGTTGCCGGCGGTGACAGGACCGGGTCGCAGTTTGTAGTCGAAGGTCATCTCGTCGTTGGTGACGCTTTCGCGGAAATGCGCTTGCTCGACCCGCGTCATCAGCTCCTCGTCGAGCCGGCAAAGCTCCATGTCGTGGGTGGTCACGACGCCGATGGCTGCGTGTTGGAGCAGCTCGGCGAGCACCCAGCGCGCTCCGATCTGCCGCTCGAGCGAGTTGGTGCCGTGTAAGATTTCGTCGAGCAGGAAGAACACCGGGTGCTTGCCGCGGGTGGCCTCGACGACCGCCTTCAGCTTGTTCAGTTCGGCGTAGAAGTGGCTGACACCCGAGCCCAGCGAATCGCTGATGCGAATGCTGGTGCAAACGGCGCAGAGCGACAGCCTGAGACGACTAGCAATCACGGGGGCTCCGGCGTAGGCGAGCACGGCAGAGAGGCCCATCGCCCGCAGGAACGTGCTCTTGCCCGACATGTTCGAGCCGGTGACCAAGAGCGCCGTGCCGGCGCGCGGCAAGGTAACGTCGTTGGTCACGCGGCGGTCGCCTGGAATCAACACGTGACCGAGTTGCGTGGCTTCGAAGACGGTCGCGGATTCTTCGATCTCGGGAAACGAACAGCCTGGCTCGTCGTCGACCAAGCCGGACAAGCTGGAGAGCGCCTCGAACTCACCGAGCGCCTCGAACCAACCGCGCGCTCCACGTCCGGTGCGCCGCTGCCAACGCTCGAGCGCGAGCACACAGTTGACGTCCCACAGCAAGAACAACGCGGCAAAAGGATGCACCAGACCGCTGTGCCTGAGATCGAACCAGCCCACCTTGCGCCGAAACTCCTGCATGCCGGCGCTCGGGCGCTGCTCGCCCGACAGCAGGCGCTCCTGGATCGACTGGACCAGCTCGGCCTTCACGTCGGCTTTTTCGACGAGCTCGAGCATGGCGCCGTAGCGCAGGAACGCGCCCTCGGTGACCGACACGGCGTTGAACACGCGATCGGTGACCTTGCGAGCCCGCGCCAAGATCAAAAAGTTGCCCAAAAAAGGCACCAACCACAAAAGCGAGGGAAGCCCGAGCTGCACGTTCAGCACGATGCCCACGACGACCAAAACCGGCAGTACCGGCGCGCCCCAGCGCGTGACGGGATCGCCCAAAAGCTCCGGCTCTGACTCGGCCCAACGGAGCAAGGGCTCGGGATCGGGCGGCTCGTTCAACCCCTCTTGCTTCTTGTTGGGTTCGTCGGAGGGCCGCTCGACGACAGCCAGGCTGAGTGATTCGAGTTCCTGGCGCAGTTCGACGGCTCCCGCGAGGGCACGCACTGCTGCTTGACGTTGGCGCACGACGGCGGCCGATGCGGGCCGGCGCAAGTAGCCTGCGAGTCTTTCATGGCCGTAACGGGTATGCGCCACGTTGATGCGCTGAAACAGCGAGTTCTTGCCGAACACGTCCAAATCACCGGCATAGGCGTGCTCTTCCGAGGCGAAGCGGGCTCCGTCGTCGGGCAGCTTCGTCCACTGACCCGTTACCCGGAGCTCGCTATCGTGGTTCACGCGCGCCCAACGCCGCTTGTCATCTTCTTCGGCCAGCACTCGGCCGTGGATTACGACGAGAACGGCGAAGGCAAGCCCCGCAGCGAGCGCCAGCGCGCCGCCGGGGACGAAGCTCTTGTCGACGAACGACCAAATGGCGGCGACCACCAGTACCGCAAACGAGAGACCACGGAAGTTCGAGATGAGACGCGAACGCGCCCCGAGCACGCCGGCTTCTGCCGAAAAGCGGCGCTCGCGCTCACGGTAAAAGTCACGGCGGGCTTTCAGGAGTTCGACGGATTCGCTGGCGGTCACGTTGCAGGCGAAAGTAACCGATTCACCAGCGTTGCGATACGGTCGAGCGGCGCCACGCTGTCGACGACCCCCATTTGCACGGCAGCCTTGGGCATGCCGTAAACTACCGAACTCGCTTCGTCCTGGGCAATGGTAACGCCGCCCGCGGCCTTGATCGCTGCCATTCCGACGGCGCCGTCTCGCCCCATACCCGTCAAAAGCACGCCGATGGTGCGCGCCCCGTACTGCTCGGCGACGGATTGAAACAGTGGGTCGACCGCGGGCCGTACCCCGTGCTCGGGAGCCTCCTGACTCATCGCGAAATGCCCCGCCGCTAGACGCAGGTGAAAGCCGCCCTGCGCCACGTAGGCATGGCCCGGTTCGAAGCGCTCGCCCGCTTGCGCTTCAGACACCGGGAAGCCAGACGCCTCGGCCAGCTGCCGCGCGAGCGCCTTCGTGTAGCCGGCCGGTAAATGCTGGACGATGACCACCCCGAGGTGCTCGTTGACGAGCAGCCGAGGCAACAGCCGGGCCAGGGCTGCCGGTCCGCCCGTCGAGGCTCCGATCGCCAGCACCTTGCGCCCGGCCGGCAGCGCCCGAGAGCGTTCGCGCGCGCGCTTCGACGAGGGACGCTCCTCCAGCGCCGCCGGCTCTGGCGCGAGTCCACGAACGTTGAGCCCCGTGTTGGCGAGCAGCTTCCGGGTCAGCTCTTGCTTGACCGTGCCGAGGTTCACGCTGACCTCCCCGTCGGGTTTGGCGACGAAATCGACCGCTCCCGCCGCGAGCGCCGCGAGGGTTTCTTGCGCACCTTCGGTGGTATGCGCACTCAACATCACGATCGGCACCGGGCTCTGCTGCATGATGGCGCGGGTGGTTGCCGCGCCGTCGAGCCCCGGCATGTTGAAGTCCATGGTCACTACGTCCGGGCGCGATTCAGCCACCAGCTTCAACGCTTCTTTACCGTCCTTGGCCTGGCCGGCGATCTCGAACCGACCATCGGTCTCGAGCAGGCGCGCGATCGCGCTGCGCATGAACGCACTGTCGTCGACGATCAGGACCCGCACCTTTGGCATGCGTATCAGCGTCAGCGCGAGAACTTGATCACCAGCGTGGCGCCCACCATGGGTGTATCGGGCGTCCCTACGCGGCGGCGATCGACGACGTCGGCGACGCATTTCGCTGCGGCCGGTGACAGGTTGCGGCGCTTCGACACGCTCACGCCCTCGGCGCGGCTGACCTCACCCCGCACCAAGAATCGCACGTGCACTTCGCCGTCCTTGCCCTCGAGCCCGCCGTTGTCGTCCACACACTTTGCATAGCGATCTTTCGGCATGTGCAAACGGCCGATGCTCAGCGTCCCCTGGTCCGCGGTGATTGGCCCCACCTCGACGCTGAGTGGACCCGACTTGGCGGGGGCGGTTCCCGGCTCGTCTTCGGCGGGCGCCTTCGTCGCCGCGTCGGGCTCGGCCTTGACCGGCAGCGGGGCCGTGCCTTTGGCTAGCGCCACCGCCTCTTGCTCGTTGAGACAGCGCACCAACATGCCCTTTCCGTTCGCAATCCGGCCCCAGGGGCACGCCGGGTCGTAAGGGTAGCGCGCTTTCGCAGAGGCGCTGGCTGTGGATGATGCGCCGCCTGTAGAAGATTGAGCCGAGGCCACCGCGGCGACCGCCAACAAGCTCACACCGAGCAGGCCCAGACTCCATTTGCGTTTTGTCGAACTCATGTCTTCTCCACGAAACCCTTCAGCACGAAGGCGCTCACCGGCTCGTCGATACCCTTCAGCTGAATACCACCGATCTCTTCGACCTGCACGTGTTCGGCGATGCGCTCGTACAGCACCGCGCTCAAGAGCACTCCACCGAGGGGACATTTCGCTTCGTGACGCTGGGCGCGATTCACGGTGTCGCCGATGCACGTATAATCGCGCCTGACGAAGCGCGAGCCGATGTCACCGCGCACGATCGGCCCTGCATTGAGACCGATGCGCATGACCAGCGGTGGTTCGCGACCCTCGTTGAACGCGTCGAGCGCACGTTGCATACCCCAGGCTGCTCTCGCCGCGCGGAGCGCATGGGGCTCGTCGAAAAGCGGATTGTCCTCGAATACGGCCATGATCGCGTCACCGATGAACTTGTCGATGTCGCCGCCATGCTCTTTGATCACGATGCACAGCGCGTCGAACGAAGAATTGAGCACCTGGACCACCTCGGCGGGCGTCATCTGGGTGCTCATGTTCGTGAAGCCCGAGATGTCCGAGAACAGCAGGGTGGCGTCGACGTCGCGGGCGCGCACTTGATCGGAATTGGTAGCTTTCGCGAGCTCTTCGGTAGCGCGCACGGCGCCTTCACTCATGTACAAGCGCGATCGATCTTTGTAGCGAGCGAGCAGGCTCTCGGCGAGCACACGTTCCACGATCGCGACGCACTTGTCGTTGCCGAACGGCTTCACCAAGTAGCTGGTGATGCCCGCGGCGCGCATCTGGGCCTGATCTCGCGAACTATCGCGGGCCGTCAGCATCACCAGGGGAATGTCTCGCGTTTTGGGCTGCCTGCGCAAGGCCATCACCAGCTCGAACCCCGTCATGCGCGGCATGTCGTAGTCGGTAAGCACCAGATCTGGAGGGGTCTTGCTTGCCTTCTCGAGCCCGTCTTGCCCATCGACGGCTGTTTCGATGACGAACCCTTGGCGCCTGAGGCAGTCGGAGACCAGGTGTCGGATCGCCGCGGAATCGTCGACGATCAAGATGCGCTCGCGCACGACGGCCAGCTTGGTCGCGAGCAGGGTGCGCAAGCGACTGGTGAGTTCTTCCGGAACCACGGGCTTCACCAGGTAGTCGTCAGCGCCGGCGTCGAACCCCTGCTCCAAATTCTCGGCCTGGCCAAGCGACGAGCAGATCACGACCGGGATTTCTGCCGTCGCCGGGTCGCGCTTGACGCGGCGACACAGCGCGAACCCATCGAGCTTTGGCATCTCGACGTCGGTGAGCAGCACGTCCGGGCGGCACTCGAGCAAGCGCTGCCAGCCCTCTTCACCGTCCCAGGCTTCGTCGACGGCGTAACCGGCCTCTGTCAACACGTGAACGGTGTGCCGGTGCACGAGCTCACTGTCGTCGACCAGCAACACCCGTGGCTTGCCGCGCGCGGTGTCTTCGATCGCGTGCAAGAGCTCGAGCGCTTGAAATGGCAACTGAAGCGCGCGCTGGAAGCCCGAGCGCAGCGCGCTTTCGCAAGCCTCGAAATCGAGGCCCAGGTAAATGAGCTGCTCCGACGTGAGCCCGACGTCCGAAGCGAGGTGCAAGGCGCGTTCGGCGGGAGCGCCCGCGATCACCGGCGCCACGAGTACGACGTCGGGGACGAGCTGCTCGACGAGCGCGTGCAAGTCGGGCGCGATGGTCAACTGGTGTCCAGCCGGCCTCACGGCGCGCTCGACGAAGTCGCCGAGAAGTCCTGGAGGGGTGACGAGGCCTACCTGCACCCGGGCAGTCTAGCCGCAAAGCGGTTTCTGAAAAGCCCTTGCGCTCGCCCTGCGCTCAGGGTTCGCCGCGATCCGGCAGCAGGCTCGAACTTCCTCGGGGGGACGCGAACCAGCGATCGTCGTCCCAGCTCGATCCCTCGGGCCACACGTCCCGCCCGCGGTAGCCGAGCACCCGCTCCGCCGGCGCCGGATCGCCGATCGGACGGCCCGCGTTGGCGCTGGTGACGAACACCGCGGAAAACGCTGGCAGCGGCACGTCGACCGCGAGTTCGAAGAACCGAGCCGCGTCCCGATGACTGAGGTACATGCGCTGTCCGACCTCGGAGGTGCCCATTTTCTCCGCTTCGTTACGATTGCGCACGAACCATCCGATCCGCGCGCACAAAACCGTGATCGCGAAGCGATGCGAATAAAGCTGGCCCAAGAGTTCGCCGGTGGCCTTGGTCAGACCGTAGTGATCACCAGGGGCAAAGCCCGCCTCGAGCGTCAGCGTTTCGGTGGTCCAATCGAGCGCGCCGAGCACGCGACAGCTGCTGGCGTACACGACGCGGGGGATGGCGCGCATCCGCGCGACCTCGAACAGGTTGTAGGTGCCCACGATGTTGACCGGCACCAGCCGCTGCACGAAATCGTCGCGATCCGGCACGGCCCCGAAGTGCACGATCACCTCGGCGCCTTCAGCGGCGGCGTACAGCGCATCGACGTCCTGGAGGTCCCCGACGACATGGTCTTCCGACTCGGGGGAACCGGCGCGAGCGGCGCTGCAGTCGAAGCCACGCACGCGATGACCGCGCTCGCGCAGGCTCCTCACCGTTGCGTCGCCCAGCGCTCCGGAGGCGCCCGTGACCAAAATCCGCCGCTGTGGCATTGCTCGGAGCGTACACCTGCTCGCCGGCCTCGCCTCCACTTCTTCGTGGCCCCCTCTGAGCTTGCCCTGAGCGCGCCAGAGGCGTCGGCCGGACGTTCGGTGCCAGCTACAAGGTGGCCGGCGGTGGCGCCGACGCCCAAGTTTTCAAGATGCGATAGAGCGGGCAATCATCGGCACCCGAGCACAGCTTGCTCCGCTCTGCGTCGAGCGCGGCCGCCACGCTGGCCTCTTCCAACTTCCACGCCTTGGCGCAAGCCACTTGCTGCGCGGTTCGGGCGGCATTCACCGCATCGCCCTGCGCCACGACGATGGGGCCAGGAGCTTTCGGACACGCCCGTTTGAGCGCGCCCTGCGCAGCAGCAGCGGTTCGCGAGAAGGTCCCGTCCTTCTCGGCGTAGGCGAAGAACTGCGGTCCGTTGATGCGATCGGGACAAAGCTTCGCCCCGCAATCGCTCGAGAGCCAAGCCACGTAAGGACCGAAGTCGGCCAGATCGGGGCGCATGTCGTAGTCGAGCTGTTCCACGATCACCGCGCCTGGGCCCATCGGATCGAGCTTGTCGTAGGCCAGCACTTCGCCGCCGCGCAGCGTGAACACCGCCGGCAGCTGCGCGGAAGCTTCGGGCGCCTTCATCACCTCGTAGCGTACGATCAGCTCTTGCTGGCCGTCGCCGTCGTAGTCGTACGCCATCAGCGGCTTCGCCTGGAGACCCTGCGGCGCGAACGCCAACGTGCCGAAGGCACCGCGTTTCAGCTGACCCTGGGGGTCCACGTGAGCGATCCCGAACGTGGCGCGCACCACCCGCGCCGACGCCGGGCCCGTCGCTTCCAGCTTCTGGAGCTCGAGCGCCCACGCGCCCAGGCCGGCGGTCTGACACATGCCGAAGCGCGGCAGCTTCGCCACGTCGCTTTGGTTCAGCCCGGGTGCGCTCGGGCTCTTGTCCGCTGCGTCGATCACCGCTTGGCTCTGCTTGCGCAGCGCTTCGCATTGACGGCGAAGTGCCACGCTCACTGGCAACACCAGGCGTGCGCTCGTGCCGTCGACCTCTAGATCGTACGAAGTGTCGCTCCACTCGACGCGAAGCTTCGCCGAATGCCCAGGACGCCACGGCACCGCGACCCTGAGTTCTCCTCGTTCGTCGGGCAGGGTCACGTTCGCGAGCTCGCCCGCGGTCGCGCCAGCGTCGGGCGCACCCGACGCGGCGGTCGCACCCTCCCCCGCCGCGGCCGCAGCGGTGGGCTCCGTGCCGGCGGGCGAATCGGTGGCGGCGGACTGCTCGGCGTTGAAGGCTTCGAGATCGCGGATCGCTCGTACGGGACGCCCGCCGGTGCCGTTCTTCTTGCGGCAGAGGAGCTGCAGCCAGCCTTGACTCGAGCGAGCTTCGCAGCCCAAGCCCACGGCGTTGACGATGTCTACTTTCTCACCAGCCGCAAACGACTCGGGGGGAGCTCCGAGCAGCTCAGGGGCCGCGGGCGGGCTCACCGCGGCAGCCGCGACGCTGCCAGTCGGCGGCGGAGCTTGGTCCACTCCGACACTCGCGCGAGTACTCGACGCTGCGAAAGCGGACGCGGCCGGCGCTCCACCCGTTGGGTCGCGCTTGCAACTCACGCAGCCGACCAACACCGACGTCATCACCACCACCGCGCTCAAATGCATCGATCCCACCTTTAACCTCTGCCTGGTATGCACCGCTTCGCTTCGCCCGTTCAGCAAGACCCGTTCAGCAAGACCCGTTCAGCAAGACCCGTTCAGCAAGACCCGTTCAGCAAGACCCGTTCAGCAAGACTCATACCACGCGCCGGACGCGCCAGTCAGGGACCGACGCCAGCGAGTCGCACTCGCTCGTGCGTCAGCCGACACACGGGCCGCGGGCAGATCACCACGAGCGGGCCCGCCGGCCTCGACCTCAAGCTTGACGAGCTTGCGTTGGCCGAGCACACCATTCACG
>JAICQQ010000032.1 GCA_025937785.1 Polyangiaceae bacterium | reverse complement strand
TTCTATGATCGCGTTCGCGATAACGAGCAAATCCAGCGCGATTTGATACACTTCCAATCCCTCATGATCGAGCCTCATGCTCCAGCCATCGGCCCCACCTCGGCATCGGTTGCGCTTCTTCGGGCACGGGCACCTTTACGTTCACGTTCACGTTCACGGGGCCATCGTCCAATTCAGGGACAGGCCCTAGTAAGAGGGCGTGACGAAAGGCTCGAGTAGCTGAGAGCCTGGTCCGGCCCGCTACGCAAGAAAACCGCCAAGCAGCAACGAGCGCCAAGTTCGCCAAGGTTATTTTTGTGGCTTGGGATGCGTGGGGAACTTTGCGCGCTCGAAGTCAGCCGAGTGCTGCGCAGGCTCGCCAGGTGATCAGCGCGAAAACGAGATGCAGGAGAGCGACCGGATCGCACAGGTGCTGAAAGCCAAGTGTGCCCTAGAACCACAGGCGGCCGGGACGGCTACCAGAGGAGTTCGGCGACTTCGTGCATGAGGTCGTCCAGGCCTTCGTGGGTGGCGGCGCTCACCAGGCGCAGCGACACACCGAGCGCTTCGAACTGGCTCTTCAGCTCGGGGTACGCCTCGAGCACGTCGGTCAGGTCGCATTTGCTGAGCGCCACCACTTCGGGGCGTTTCAAGAGCTCGCGGTCGAAATGAGCGAGCTCTTCGCGCACGACGCGGTAGTCCTCGATCGGGGAGCGCGTGGGCGATTCGTCGAGCGTGATCAGGTGCAGCAGCACCCGCGTGCGCTCGAGGTGTTTCAGAAACTGGATGCCGAGGCCCGTTCCTTCGCTGGCTCCGGGGATCAGGCCCGGAATGTCTGCCAGCACGAAGCTGCGCCCCAGGCCGCGCGACGCGTCGCCGAGTTGAACCACGCCCAGGTGCGGGACGAGTGTCGTGAACGGATAGTCGGCGATCTTCGGGCGCGCACGACTGACGGCGCTGATGAGCGTGCTCTTGCCCACGTTCGGGAAGCCAAGCAGACCGACGTCTGCTAGCATCTTCAGCTCGAGCCGCAGCGAACGTTTGGCGCCGGGGGTGCCTGGTTCCGCTTTGCGAGGCGCGCGGTCCACGGAGGTCGCGAAGTGGATGTTTCCGCGACCGCCCTTGCCCCCTTTGGCCACGATCTGTTGCTGGCCCGCGTGGACGATCTCGAACAGCCTTTCTTCGCTCTGCAGATCGTAGACCACGGTGCCGAGCGGCACCCGCACCACCTTGTCGGCGCCGGCACGGCCGTAGCAATCTTTGCCCTGCCCGCGCGCTCCGTTTTCGGCCCGGATCACCCTGAGGTGCTTCACATCGAGCAGCGTGCCGAGCCCCGGATCGCCCTCGAAGACAACGTCGCCGCCGTCCCCCCCATCACCGCCGGCCGGTCCACCGAACGGGATGTACTTCGCCCGACGAAACGCGACGCAACCGTTGCCGCCGTCCCCGGCTTCGACCAGGAGCGTACATTCGTCGATGAAGCGCATGGCCCAGCCCTCTAGCTTGAAAAGCGGCCTGGGGCTAGCTGGCCGCGCAGGCTCGGGCCGAGAAGGTGCTGCTCCGAGGCGCGGGGACGGTTATGCTGGTGACGGAGCGCCGTCGCGCTCGAGCCCATGACTCGTTCTGGCCGTCTTCGTGCGTTCGTTGCCTTGGTCCTGCTGGGCGCGGGCAGCGCCGGGGCGGAGGGTGGGCTGGGCGGGACCTTCAGCTGCCCACAGCGCGAGACAGCGGGTCGGGTGGTCTGCGATCTGGACCTTCCGAAGCGCTCGGGCGACTCGACCTTGGTGTGGGTCGACGCGCTCGTGCTCAAGGCTCCTCCGTTCCTCCGCCCCTTGCGCTCGCGGGTCACCGTGCCGGTGGCGCGCGGCGGCGCGCACGCGCTGAACCTTCCCGTCGCCTTCGTGGCGCAGGAGCTGGGGCGCGCGGAGATCAGCGTGCGGGCGCGCGCCGTGGTGTGCCGCCAGCTGCAACCAGCGCCCAGTGGCTGCCGCGCGCTGCAGGCCGACTTCACCGCGTCGATCCGCGTCGGTCCCTGAATCCGTCACGCGCTGCTGCCGCGCTTAGCGAAGTGCCCCCGCCGCGCCGGAAGTTGCCCGAGCCGCAAGCTTTCGTGTAGCGAGTTCATATGCAGCTTCCGGGCAACCTGCGCTCGACGACCCTGGGTGACCTCCTAGGAGCTCTGCATCGGTCGGGCCTCAGCGGTGTACTCGAGTTGGTCGAGGATCAAGGCGTTCGGGCTGGGCGGCAGCATCGGGTGCACCTGGCGCAAGGCCTGGTCGAGCGCGTCGAGACCGAGCTACCGGTGGCCCGACTCGGCGAAATTCTGGTGCACCAGGGGTTCCTGTCGCGTCCATCGGTCGACCGCATCGCAGCGGACGCCCAGCGTCTGGGAGCGGGCCTGTTCGGGCAACTGCTGCTGCGCGAGCGCGCGATCACTCGAGACGTGCTCTCCGCGGCCTTGCGCCATCAACTGCGGCGGCGGCTCGAGACGCTCTTCGCGCTCAAGAGCGCGGCTGTTCGCTTTCGCGTGCCGCGACCCAGTGGGCACGCAGCCACAGGCATTCCGTTGTCCCCGCGTGAGTTCCTGCACGGTCGGCCGCGCCGCGATCGGCGCCCGGAAAAGCCACCGGAGCGTACGGCACCGCGCGTGGCACCAGCCCAAGCACGGGCGCTCGACACCCTCGGGCTTCCCGCCCACGCGACCCTCGACGCCGTCCGCCAAGCGTTTCGCATGCAGGCGCTCCGCATTCACCCGGACCGGCACCCCACGGCTTCGCCGCCCGAGCGCCAGCGTCTCCTGCGTCGCTTCGCCGAACTCAGCGCGGCCTACCACTCCCTGGTAGGCTGACCGCAGGAAACGATTGGGCGGGCGCGCCGCCTCAACGGGCGTGGAGGGCGCGACCGACGAAGAACGGACCCATCTGTCCGATGTATTCCGAGGTTTGGCGGGTGCCACGCATGGTCTGGATCACGTGCGAGAGCGGATGCAGGTCCTTGCCGATGAGTCCGATGATGAACTCGTTGTCGTTCGCGTCCAGCCCGTGGCAAGCGAGCCGCACATCGTGCGCCAGATCGGAGTTGCCGTAGCGCTTCCCGATCACGGCGTGCTCCCGCATGATCGAGCCTTTCTCGCGGCTCTCCAGCTTTTCGAAGGCGCCGATGCGCCGGAGTGGATACCAGATCGCCCACGGCCAATCGGGATTCGTGACGGTTTTGGCGGGGCGATCGATCAACCAGAACTCGAGGTTGTCCTCGAAACCGCTCGAGTAACTGCGCCCTAACATCGTGAACTCCGGGCGCAATCGCAGGCCGGAAAGCCCCGAGCCGATCACTGCGGGACGTGTCTTCGTCACGAGGTCGGCGGGGTCTTCGCTCCACGACAACAAGCCGAAGCCGCTCGGGTGGTTCACGTCCTCGTACAGCACCGTCCGCGCGCCTTGCTCGGCGAGGGCACCCTTCAAGCGCCGCACCACTTCACTCGGCGCGAGCTCTCCCTCGTAGGCAAACACCAAGAGCTGCATGAACAGTCTGCGGTCCAGTACTTGGGGCACGCCATTCTTCGGCGCGCCCCGCTCTTGGACGTCCACGGCGGCTTCGGCGACTTCGGGGGGGCTCGGGTGACTGGTCATGGTACGGCATCCCATAACATCGTTTTTGCACTCGCTCGAACTCGGGTCTCGCTCCGCGTCACGCATCGCGGATCTGGGCTGGGCTGGAGCCGCGGCCGTTCCGTCGGCCAAGTTTACGTAAACTTGGGGCTTTTTGGAGCAAAAGCAGCACTCTGGTTTCGCGCACGCTGGACTGGGCGGCTTCGGATTCTCTGTTAAGCTCCGCCGGCATTGAACGGTTCCCCAAAAACGTACCCGCCCCCGCCCGCCCGTGCGGTGGACGTCGCCGGGGCCGTGGGTCTCCGGGCGCTGACACACCCGCTTCCGGCTGGGATGCGCGATGGTCTGCCCGGTGAGGCTCGCCGCCTGGCGCGGCTCACCCGCGTCGTGATGAAAGCGTTCGAGCTCTTCGGCTACGAACGCGTCCAGCTGCCCGCCCTCGAGTATTCGGAAGTGCTCGAAGTGGGGGGGCGCCATCTCGATCCGCATTCCGTGTTGCGCTTCGTCGAACCCGAGACGGGCGAGGTGGTGGCGTTGCGTCCCGACATGACGCCGCAGGTCGCGCGCATGGTGAGCACGCGCCTCGCCGAAGCTCCCATGCCGGCGCGGCTCTGTTATCAGGGGTCGGTGTTGCGGCGCCGCCGCGAGCGCGCCCGCAACAATCAGCAGATCCCGCAAGCGGGCATCGAGCTCGTCGGTGTTTCCGGACCGGACGGTGATCTCGAGGTGCTGCAGGCGGCAGCGTCGGCGCTCACCGCCTCGGGTCTCGCACACTTCGTCGTGGATCTAGGGCATTCGAACCTCGCTCCCAGCTTGCTTCGATCGGTCGCGCGTGATCGCTGGCCCGCGATCCTGGATGCCCTGGCCCTGAAGGATCAGGCGGCCCTCGCGCGCCGCGCCCAGCGGGCGGGGCTCTCGGGCTCCGCGTTGGCGGCGCTCGTGGCGTTGCCCGAGCTGCACGGGGGAGGCGAGATCTGGGAAAGGGCCGAGCGGCTGCTGGCAGGGACCGCCGCAGAGACGCCCGCCCGCGAGCTCAAGTCGCTGTGGCAGGTCGCGAGCAGCCACCGCGTGGGCAACGAGGTGACGATCGACCTGGGGGAGACCTGGCGTTTCGACTACTACACGGGCCCCATGTTCCAGTTGCTCGCCGAGGGCCCGGGTCTACCCGTGGGGTCCGGCGGCCGCTACGACGCGCTGTACGCGCGCTTCGGTACGGGTCACGCCGCTGCCGGCTGCGCCATCGATCTCGACAATCTCGCCTGGGCGTGTCGCCACGGCAACGTGCCCGAGAGCGAACCGAGGCGGGTCCTGGTTTCCGGTGCTCCGGCGGACTCGGCGCGGCTGCTCCACGGGCTGCGGGCCGCCGGCATCGCGGCGGCCCCGGCGCCCGAGAAGGGCAAGATGGCGTACGCCCGTGCCTGGCGCTACACCCACGTGCTCGAGCTGGCGTCGGATGGCGCCGTGCTGACGCACGTGGCAGACGCAGCGAAACGAACCCTCCAGGCCGACGCGACCGAGGTCGCGCGCGCGCTCCGATCGAGCCGCCTGACACAGCAGAAAGATAGCGAATAGAAATGTCGAGTGTAGTGATAGTTGGCGCCCAGTGGGGCGACGAAGGTAAAGGCAAGATCGTCGATATCTACACGGAGTTCGCCGACGTGGTCATTCGCTACGCCGGTGGCCCCAACGCCGGCCACACGCTGGTCATCGGCGACGACAAGCTCGTGGTCAGGCTGCTCCCGAGCGGTATTTTGCGACCCGGCACGCTGTGCGTCCTCGGCCAGGGTATGGTGGTCGATCCCACGGTGCTCGTCGGTGAAATCGACGAGCTCAAGCGGCGCGGCCACGACGACATCGAAGCGCGGCTCGCGATCAGCGACCGATCCCATCTGATCCTGCCTTACCACATCCAGATCGACACCTTGCGCGAGTCGTCACTGCCCAAGGAGCGTGCGCTCGGCACTACCAAGAAAGGCATCGGTCCTGCCTACGAAGACAAGGTACGTCGAACCGGGATTCGGGCGGGCGAGCTGCGCGATCTGAAGCAACTCACGGGCTCGGTCGAGGCGTCACTCGAGGCGTGGGCGCCCGTGATCACGGCGCTCGGCGGCAGCGTCCCCGTCGCCAAGGACATCGTCGCAGAGCTCGCCCCGCTCGCGCAGCGGCTGGTGCCGATGTTGACGGACACCTCGCGCGTTGCCCACGATGCCCTCAAGCACAACAAGCGGGTGATGCTGGAAGGGGCGCAAGGCACCTTGCTCGACATCGACCACGGGACGTATCCGTTCGTTACGAGTAGCTCCGCGGTCGCGGGGGGTGCGGCGATCGGTGCTGGCATCGGTCCGAACCGCATCGACACGGTGATCGGGATCACGAAGGCGTATGCCACCCGGGTGGGTTCGGGACCCTTTCCGACCGAGCTCGACGACGAGGCAGGTGCTCACCTCAGGAACGTCGGGGTCGAATTCGGTTCGGTGACGGGTCGGCCACGGCGCACCGGCTGGTTGGACCTGCCGGCGTTGCGTTATGCCTCCCGCGTCAACGGCATCGACGGCCTGGCGCTGACCAAGCTCGACGTGCTCACGGGGCTGCCGCAAATCAAGGTTTGTGTCGCTTACGACACTCCCGCGGGCCGCGTCACCGATCTCCCGATCGATCAACTGGACACGCCGGGTCTGACACCGGTCTACGAAGTGCTGGAGGGCTGGGACGAGCCGCTGGCGAGTGCTCGAGTGCTCGACCAACTGCCGCGCGCCGCGCGCGCCTACGTTCGGTTCTTGGAAGAGGCCGCCGAGGCGCCCGTGTTTTTGGTGTCCGTAGGACCCCGTCGGGCCGAGACGATCGTGCTCCACAATCCCTTCGTGGGCCGCGCCGAAACGCCGTAGTCGTCGCTGGCCCCCCCGGCCAGCGCGCTTCGCTCGGGAAGCTTCGCAGCCAAGCGTTGCTCGGCCGGGCGCCAGTGACTTCGACCGCGCGCCCGCGTTGGTGTAGGCTGGGAGCATGCTGCGGACCGGTTGGTTGACGCTCGTGTGCGGCCTTGCAGTGGGCTCGATCGCCTGGGGGAAAGACGGCGTCGCCGAGCAGACGCATGTGCTGCGGGCGGCGTCCGGGTCGAGTCCGCGCCCGACCGAGTGCCGGACCAGTGGGCCCGATCGTGCGTTCACCTTCTGGGATCGGGCGCGCGACCCGCGGCTCGTCCGCTACTGCAACTTGTTGGCGAAGGGCTACGCTCGACTCGAGACTGATGCTGCAGACGCCCTGAAAGCGGCGCGTCTGGCCGGCGAGCTCGAACCCAAGCGTTCAGCGCCGCGCGTGCTCGAGGCGCGCGCACTGGTCGGCCAAGGGCGTATGTCCGACGCCTTCCACATCTTCGAGCAGGTGTTGAGGCAGGCGAATCCTCCGGAGCTTTCGCCCGCCGGGCTCTATGCATACGCCGTGGCAGCAGTGGGCAGCGACCAGATCGAGCAGGGCCTGGGTGCGTACCGCCGGGTGGTACCGATGGCGAGCCTGCTCACCGGGGCCGGCTCGAGCGAACGCGTTTACGTCGAAGCCGCGGTGCTCGTCATGCGCCAAGGCCAGGCGCACCTGCAAGAGGCGGTGGCCTACCTGAACGAAGCTCGCCGGCGGAACGCGGATCTGGCGCTCCGCCCCTTCGTTTTGTCGGCGCTGGCGTTGGCGCTCGATCGCCAAGGGCGGCACGAAGAGGCGCGGGGAGTGGCGCGCGAGGCTCACGGCCACACGGCGCTCCTGATGGCGGCCGCGGCGCCGCCAGCGAGCGGAGCCCCGGGCCCTGCGCTGCCCTCCCGTGTGCGGCTGCCGCGCGTCGACCCGGTGGAGCTGGTGGCGATGGCCGCGATGTTGGCGGCGGCCGACGACGCAGAGCTCGCCAGGCACTACTGGAAAGACTTCCTGGAGCGGGCGCCCGCCAACCACCCCTGGCTCGCGCACGCACGCAGTAAGCTGGCCGTCCGAGGTTGAAATGCGGCCGCGATCCCTGGGCATCACGCTGGTTCTGGCCGGCCTAGGGGGGGCGGCGCGAGCGCCCGCCGAGCCTGGCGTCTGGGAGGTGGCGCGTGAACCCAAGCTCGCCGAGGAACACCTGACGCTGCAGTCGGTGGAGTCGTTTTTGCTGGGGCATGCCAGCGCTTGGGACGAGATGAACGTGCACAAGGCGACCATCGACTACCTGCGCGGTGAGCGTTACCTCGACCCAAGGCTCGAGCTGCTCTTGGCTCAGTTGCGCGTCGAATCCACGCTACGGGGCGAGCAGGGCGTGCGCGATCGACTGCTCGAAACGCTCGCGCGGCACCCGGACTCTCCGCTCGCGCCGCGAAGCTACCTGGAGCTCGCGCGTGTCGCTGCGCTGCAAGGCGACCTCGTCAGCTCCCGCGCGTACTTCTCCGAGGCGCTCGACCGGCTCTGGGAGCCAGAGCTGCGTGCAGCCGCTTACTACGGGCGCGCCAAAGTGGTGATGGAGAGCGGACGCCCGCGCGATGCCCTCGACGATTACCGCGAGGCGCTCCGAAGCGCGCGCTCGCCGAAGTACCGCGCGCTCGCGCACTGGGGCCTCGGCGTAGCGTTGGAGCGGAGCGGCAACCTGAACGCAGCGTTTCGCGAGATCACGACGGCGATCGGGATCCCGGTGCAGTCGACGGCGTTCGCGGCGCGTACCGTGCTCGATCTGCCCGACGTGACCTTCGCACCGGACTACGACCGCTACTACTACAAGGGACTCGCGGCCATGGCCGAAGCGGCCTCCCAAGACGTCCCGCTTCAAGCAATCCTGGACTATCAAAGCGCGCTGCAGTACTTCGAACGCTACCTGAGCGAAGCCGAACCCGCTCAGCACGCTTACGCTCCGAACGCGCGCCGCCTCGCCCAGACGTGCAATGAACGCGCTCGCCAGCTGCGCGAGCAAGAAGCGAAGCGCCCGGAAGCACGCGACGACACCAGCGAACCTTAGACCGACCCGCGGACGCCGAAGCGCATCCAGCGACCTCTTGGGCGAATCGCGACCCCTTGCCCCTTGCCCCCTGCCAACCTTGGCGCCGCTCCCGATCTCGGCCCCTAATCCAGCAGGTCTTGCCGGTCAGAAACGTCAGTTTCACCGCCAAGGCGCAGAGAACGCCAAGGTCACGCCAAGAAAGACATTCTTTCTGCCGGTCGCACAGCGCAGCGTTCTGGTTTCGTGAATCGTTGATCCATGCGACCGAACACAGGCGCTCGTCAGGGACACTCGGAAACCCCTGCCGCTGTTGCAGCTCGCTGCGACACCGACAATGACCGGCCGTTGATAGCAACGGGCAGATCCAGCGCAATAGCGCAGTCGATGCATACGATTGCTCCGCTGGCTTTCGATGAGTGAATGAAAATTAGAGTCATTGCCCAGGCCTGACGCTCTCGGTGTGTAGCCAGCGGAGACACAGCGCCGGGAAAAGAAGAATGGCGAACTTGGTGCTCTTTTCGTCTTGGCGGTGAAGAAGCGCTTCAAGTCGGAAGGGCGTTGGCGGTGAAAGGAACGCTGCCGATCGGACCGGGATGAGCTCGATCGCCGAAGCGAGCGTCTCAGGCCGCGCGCGGCAGGTCGCCGGCGCCCAGCAGGATGCGGCTCAAGCTTTCGGCGTCTTGCACCGATTCGAAAACGGGGCGCAGGTTGGGGCCCCGATTGATTTCGCCGAACGCGCCGCTTGCGGCCAGCGCTCGTGCGCGCGGTCCATCGAGCACGATGAACACGTTGCTCAGGCCCTCGCCGGTGGGCGTGTCGATGACCTCGACGATTTTCCCGCGATCGAGGTGCAGCTCTTCGGTGCCGCGCTGAATCAACACCCGCGAATCGGTGACGAGATAGCGGGTATGCTTGACCAGGTAGGCGGGACGGATGGAGGCCGAGTACAGCAGCGCCAGCGCGACGCTCAGCACCAAGAGCACGCTCATCACCAGCCCGAAGACCAGCCCCACGAATGCGAACGAAACCGCTGGTAAACCGCTTTCTAGCACGCGGCCGAGCGCGTGCGCACCGCGCCAGGCGATCGTGGCGCTGACGGCGAGCAGGCCGAACGCCATCGCGAGCAACGACCATTCACGGTGTCCGTGGGGAAGGTAGGCGCGCCAACGAGTGCGGGGCCGCGCCGACCACACCACGCGCTCGCCGGAGTCGAGTCGCTGCGTCAGCGGTTGGTCGCCGTCGCCTCGGGGCGCCACGTCTTCAGCGCCGCGCACGATCGCCCAGACGCGGTCGGGCGCCGCCACCAGGTTCACTCGCAGCATCAGACGCCGCCTGAGCGCGCCGGTGGGCACCGCTCGCACCAGCTCGAGATCACCGACCCCCGGTGCCTTGGGGTCCCAATAGATGCGCGCGTAGCTGATCGATCGGCGCTCGATGCTGCGATGAAACGGACCGCGCCTCCAGATCACGTGGTTGTCGGTGATGATGTATTGCGCCTTGCTCAACCAGATCTGCGGCAGCTGGAGCGCGGCCAGGCCGAGCGTCACGCTCCACACTGCAAACAGCAGCGAGGCGGTCGGTGGGACCTTGAGACCGAGGCCGATGACGAAGGCGTAGCAGGTCGAAATTGCCGCGAAAACGAAGAGCAGGTGTGCAACCGCTTTGAACATGGGCGGCGTCTTCACGATTTTGGGCCCGCCCATCCAGATGATGCGTTCACCAAACAGCGATTCGCGTTGCATGTCCTGCGTGCCTCTAAGCGGAAGAACGTCCTATGATTGAATAACTTGCGTCCTCAGCGCCCGAGCGTCCAGTACCGCGCGTGGTTCTAGTATGGCTGAACGCTGGAACGGGGACATGGTGTTGCGAATATCGCGGTGCAACGCAGGCGGCCGCAGCAGCGTTCACGTAGCTCTGGGTACGACTTCGGAACCGAGGGGAAGCTTGGTTAACTCCGAGGGCCTTCCAGAAGGCGAAGCGGCGCACGTCCGCCCTGACAATCGACGTGCCCGAATGTTCCCGAAAAGTTTTGTTGCCTGATGACGACCGGCGCGGCGACCCTAGTTTTTCGGGAGCGCGCCGCGGTTTGGTCACGCGGCCAGGCGGCTTGCGAGGCGCCGGACTCAGGAGCTCGGCGATACGAACACCAGCTCGACGCGGGTGTTGCGCTCGCGGGCGCCGGGGCGCTTGGGGGGCGCTACCGGTTGGGCGTCCCCCGCAGCGTGCCCCTGCACGGACGGGGCGCCCTTGTCCTTCAAGAACCCCACCAGCGCTTCGAGGTCGCGGGGCCCTGCTGCGCTCGCCGTGTTGCTGGGGGAGGCAGAATGGGTCACTACCAGCAGCGGGAACTTGGGGTGGGCTTTCGCCACGCGCGCGAGTGCCTCGAGCTGTTCTGCCCCGGAGCTGGTGGGTGTGCCCTGGGCCGTGAGCACGTCGCGCAGCACGACGACGACACCTCGGTCATCGCGAAACGCATGGAACTTTTCGGTCTTGGTGAGGGCTTCGAGCAGCGTGTCGGTCAAGCCTTCGGCGGGCGCCGCGAGCAACTGAGGGCGGCGCACCAGCGTCAGCTCCTTGAGGCACGCCGATCGCACCTGGGTGGCCGCATTCAGATCGACCGTTGCTTCACGGCCGACGGCGACTTCGAGCCCGTCGATGACGGCGAGCTGCTGGCTCACGCTATCGCGTTTTGGCTCGAGCAAGCGCGTGGACAGACACAAAAGGCGCGCCTGCGAGAGCAGGGCGCGAGCTGCGGCTGCCCGCGCGCGTTCCCGCTCGGGGGAGGCAGCCGCCGGCGTTGCGAGCGGCTGCGCGTCGCGTAGAACTTTCACGCGCAGCTCGAGGTTGTCCGCCTCTGCGCTGATGCGCTGGGCTTGTTCGTCGAGCCCTGCGAGTTTTTGCTGGTTCTTGGCCAGCTTGGCGTTGGCTGCGTCGAGGCGGCGCTCGGCTTTCACCAGCCGCGAGAGCACGAACGCGCGATTCATCGCCGCGATCGAGTGTTCGGCCAGGATTTGTGCGCCCGCGAGGTCACCCGCGCGGTAAGCGGCGTCCGCCTGGTCCCTCAGCGCGAGGGCGTGGGCGTGCGCCTGCGGCGCCAACTGGCGCGCCTCTTCGGCCGCCGGCGTTTCGGCGACGCGATCGGCTTCCGTGACGACCTGGGGGCGCGGCATGCTGGCGCAACCCAGCAGCGCGAGTCCGAGGTAGAGCGTCCGATGCTGACGCTTCACGGCTTCTTCTCCTGCGTTTCGGTCGCGGGCTGCTTCCCCTGCGCGCCGACCGCTGGCTTTGTCTCCTGCGCCGCGGCCGCCGGTGACTTGGTGGCGGCTTCTTGTTCGGACAGCTCGAGCTCGGCGCGACCTCGCCGTGCGATGGCCTCTTCGATGATGGCCAAGGCGCGGACGGACTTGGCCTCGAGCTCGGCTGCTTTCGCTTCGACGTCGGCGGCCTTTTGTTCCAAGGCGGCTGTCCGCGTGAGATCGCCGGCGCTGTCGGCCCACTCCAGGGCGAGCGCGTCGAGCAGTTGGGCGTGTTGCTTGTCACCCGTCGCGCGCGCGTCTGTGGCGCGCTCGAGCGCGCTCTTCGCATTCTTCAGCGGCTCGGCCGCCAGCTTCTTACCCTCCGCGCTGGCCTCGACCTGATCGATGGAGCGCTTGGCCTGCTCGGCCACGTTCCCACTGGCGGCAGCGATGGCCAACGCCGCGGACAGCGAGACAGCTGCCAACAGCGCAAAAGCGTGCATGGTTTTGGTTCTCACGTCGTGGAACAAGCCACGTGACCGCCTCGCGGTCAAGACCTCTCGTCAGCCCACGCGGTTCGCGGTATAGCGGGCGGCCATAACATTGGAGGCCGCATGCCGGAGCGAACGAGAGCCAGCTGGGACGACTACTTCATGGCAATTGCAAGGGAAGTGGCGAGCCGCTCGACCTGTTCGCGCAAACACGTGGGCGCCGTGATCGTGCGCGACAAGATGATCCTTGCGACCGGCTACAACGGCTCGATTCGGGGTCTGTCGCATTGCGACGACGATGGCCACTTGATGGAGGACGGCCACTGCGTCCGCACGGTGCATGCCGAAGCCAACGCCATCGTTCAGGCGGCACGGAACGGCGTGCGCCTGGACGCTGGGCACATCTACGTGACGGCGTCGCCCTGCTTCGGTTGCTTCAAGTTGATCGCCAACTCTGGCATCCAGAAGATCGTTTTCGGAGAGTTCTACCGTGACGAGAAGATCTTCGAGTTCAGTCGGGCGCTGGGGCTCGAGCTCGTGCATCACGCGGTGCCGCAGGTGGCTGCCGAATGACCCGGCTGGCAGTGGTGTACGGCGGCCCCTCCGCTGAAGCGGCCGTCAGCAAGGTGTCGGCCGACGCCGTGTTCCGCGCCCTCGCCGGCCTCGGCTACGAGGTGCAGTTGCTCGAGCTCGGCCCCAATCTCGCGGACGAGCTCGCGCGCGCCAAGGTCGACGCCGTCGTGCCGGCGACGCACGGAGCGATGGGCGAGGATGGCTGCTTGCAGGGGCTGCTCGAGGTGCTCGGTGTGCCGTATTCTGGTTCCGCGGTGCTCGCGAGCGCGCTCGCGGCTCACAAGGGCGTGGCCAAGCGCGTGTTCGCGGACGCGGGCCTGCCCGTGGCTCGCGGGAGTGAGGTGTCACGCAGCACGTGGACGCCCGAGCACGCGAGCGAGCTGCGCCGCGAGCTCGGGGGAGCCGTCGTGGTGAAGCCCTGCGCCGGCGGTTCTGCGATCGGCATCGGGCGCATCCAGGAGATGGATCCCGACGAACGACTCTACGAAGCTCTCGAGGCGGCCTTCGAAGTCGACCCCGCGGTGGTGGTGGAGTGCTTCCGCCAAGGCGACGAGGTCACTTGTGGCGTGCTCGAAGACGCGGAGGGTACGGCGCTGGCGTTGCCCCCGACGCGCATCCTATCGAAGGCCGCGGATTGGTACGACTTCACCTCACGCTACGGGACGGGCGGCAGCGAGCACCAGTGCCCTGCGCCCTATGCGCCCGCCCTGCTCGAACGCATTCAAGAGGTAGCCGTCGCCGCCCACCGTGCGCTCGGGGCACGCGATCTTTCTCGCGTCGACTTCGTAGTCGCCAGCGACACCCGTGAGGTCACCCTGCTCGAGGTCAACACGTTGCCGGGCATGACGCCGACCAGCCTGTTCCCCGAAGCGGCGGCCGTCGCGGGCATCGACTTTGCGACGCTGTGCCAACGCCTGGCGACCCGAGCGCTCGCTCGCGCTCGAACGCAGCACCGCCCTCAGGTGCGAGCAATGCCGGCGTGAGCAACGCTGTGCCGTCGCGTTCACCAGCGTCGCGCTTTCGCAATGGAGGCGGTGGCGAGGAGCGGAGGTTGATCGGGCCGGCGTGAGGCGCGGGCCGGCGTGAGGCGCGTCAGCTCGCGCTGGCGCTCGGGTGTTCGCTGCTCGTGGCAGGCGGCGCGTTCGGTGAAAGCCCTTGGGCGCGTTCGCGCAGGCGGGCCAGTAGTGCCTCACGATCGTGTGGGGGTGAGATGGCGCGATCCCTGCGGTCGAGCAGCCCTCGGAGCCGCTCGCGCGCCGGTGTATCCAAGGCGAGGGGGTTCGAGCGTAAGCCGGGCGATCGCACCGACACGGGCGCGAGGGGCATGCCGTCGAGCTGGAGCTGCTGGACATCGCCGGGCAGGCTCGGGGCGCCGAGATCGGAAGGGCTGGGCGTGGAGAGGTGACCGTACGATACTAGGCCGACCGCGAGCGGCGAACTCGGCTGCCCACCCAACGCCGCGTCCACGGGGAGGCTGAAGTTGAGCGAGTGCGGCGGCTCGCTGACGGGGCCGTCACCGGGATCGCTGCCGCGCGCCGAGGGGTACAATGTCTCGAGGCCTGGCCCGGGCCCATGTTCGGCCACGACTTGCTGGATGAACGCCTTGGTGGTGCCACCGAAGCGCTTGAAACGCACCTTGGGACCGCCAGGCTTGTCAGGAGTGGGCGTCTGGTAGCCCACGACCTTTGCCTCAGCGCGGATCAGTTTTTCGCCGTTCTGAAGGCTCAGCTCGAAGCGCACGAGAGTGTCGCGATCGAAGCGCGGCTGATCGAGTAGGATCATGCGCTTGTTCGAGATGGTCCAGCCCTCGCTTTGAATGTAGTCCTCGACCGATTCGTAGGGGCGCGTGATGCGGAGGATGCGCGGCTTGTTCGAGGGCTGGTTCATGCCGGGATCGAGAGGGACGTCACCGCGTGAGCTTCGGAGGCGTGAGACCCTTCCTGGGCCCGAGCGCTAGAAGCCGATCCGCGTAACGAGATTTGTACCAGAAAGCTCCCGACGCTTCAACGCTCGCCGAACCTGACACGGCGGACGAGTTGCGCGTCCGACGACGCGGGCGCCGTGGGGGAGGCTTCGGCGCAGGGTGCACTGGAACCTGCGCTGGCCGGAGCGCGCGCGACGATGCCGGCTCGAGCGATGCCCCCGCTGCTGGCCCGCGGGCGCTTGCGGGGCGTTTTTCATGCGGAGCGACGCGAGGCTTGCGCAAGCGCCGGGGGGCACCTTTTGCTTTCATTGGAATTCAGCTAAGCAGGGTGGAAACCGGACTCGCCCCCGGGATCGCGGGTTCAACGGGAATCGAAGCAATGGGTAAGAATCGACGAATCATGGTGATTGGCTCGGGTGGCCGCGAACACGCCCTCGCACTGAGACTGCTCGAGTCGGATTCTGTAGGTGAGGTGATCGTGTGTCCGGGCAATCCCGGGACCGAAGCCGCGCCGCCCGAGCTCGCCGATCGAGGAAAGGTGATGCGGAACGTGGGCGGCGACCCGACCGAAGCCGCTGTCACCTCGGCGGTGGACCTAGCGGTGGTCGGGCCGGAGGCACCCCTGTGCGCGGGCTTGGCGGACAGACTGGGGGACCGCGGCATCGCATGCTTCGGCCCCAGCGAGCTCGCAGCTCGGCTCGAGGGGTCGAAGGAGTTCATGAAGTCCTTCGCTGAGCGGCATGGGATCCGCACTGCCCGCCACGTCGTCGTGCGCGAGCCCGGCGCCCTGGAGGCCGCACTGGACGGCTTCGAGGCGCCGCCGGTGGTGAAGGCCGACGGCCTGTGCGCGGGTAAGGGCGTGGTGGTAGCCCGGGACTTCGACGAGGCGCGACAAGCCGCGCTGGGGATGCTGAGCGGGGAGCGCTTCGGCGCCGCCGGCACGACGCTCGTGCTCGAGGAGCGCCTGATCGGGTTCGAAACCAGCGTGCATGCGATCTGTGACGGCAAGCGCTGGGTCGTGCTGCCACCCGTCCAGGACCACAAGCGGCTGCTCGACGCCGATCACGGCCCCAACACGGGGGGCATGGGCACCTTCGCGCCGACGCCTCGCGTCGGCGGCGAACTGATGCTGCGCATCGAGCGAGATATCATCGGGCGCGCGGTGCAGGGCATGGCCGAAGACGGTTGCCCATTTCGGGGCTGCTTGTTCGCCGGGCTCATGATCTCGCCCACAGGCGAGGTGGTGCTCCTCGAGTTCAACGTGCGCTTCGGCGATCCGGAGACGCAGGTGTTGATGGGGCTCATCGACGCTGACCTTGCGGAGCTCTTCGGGGCTGCCGCGCAGGGCCGGCTGATGCAGAAGCTCTCGCTGCGCCAGGCGCACGCGCTCTGCGTGGTGCTCGCCGCCGCTGGTTACCCGGACAATCCGCGTAAGGGCGACGTCATCGCCGGGCTCGCCGCCGCCGGTGCGGTGCCGGGGGTGCGGGTGTATCACGCGGGTACGCGCCGCGACGGCGGGCGCGTGGTCACGGCGGGCGGTCGCGTGCTCGGAGTCACGGCGGTGGCGGACAGCATGAAGCTTGCCCGAGAACACGCTTACCGCGCGGTGGAGGCGATCGACTTTGCCGGCAAACAGTGGCGCGGGGACATCGGGCTCTCGGTGCTTTCCGAGGCGGCGTCGTGACCGACTGGCGCGGGGCGCTGGAAGCCCTGCGCGCGGGCCGCGTCGTCGCGGCTCCCACGGAATCGTCCTACGGACTGCTCGCGGACGTGCGACAGCCCCAGGCGCTCGGGGAGTTGCTCGCGATCAAGCCTCGCGGAAACGACAAGGGGCAACCGCTGATCGTCCCCGACGCCAAGGTTTGGCGAGAGCTGGTCCTGGCGCCCTCAGCCCACGCCTTGCGTTTGGCAGAACGGTTCTGGCCCGGGCCACTCACGCTGGTGACCCCCGCGCGGGACACGCTCGACGCACGCGTGACGCTGAACGACTGCGTCGCGGTCCGCGTGCCTGCAAGCTGTCCGGCAGCGGAGATCGTGGCGCAGTACGGAGCGGCGCTGACGGCGACCAGCGCCAACGATCCGGGCGCGCCCCCCTGCCTGAGCGCGGTGGAAGTCGGGCGAGTGTTCGACGCCGCGGTGCGGGCAGGGCGTCTGTTCGTCGTGCCAGGGACAGCGCCGGGCGGTGCACCCTCGACGCTCGTCAAGCTCGGCGAGGGGGGCGAAGGGAGCTGGCGAGTGATCCGCGAAGGAGCGATCCCGAGCGCCGCGCTCAGGCGGGTGCTAAACAGCGATCCGACCACGCCCTGAGCCTCGGGGTTGCCCCGACTGGCTTCGGGGTTGACGGACCCCCTGCTCGACGCTAGGCGGAACGCCCGGATCGCTTCACCTCACTACGGAGACTCATGGCCCCCATCCACAACTTCAATCCAGGTCCTGCGGTGCTGCCGTTGCCTGCGCTGACGCGCGCTCGCGACGAGTTTCTCGACGTGGCGGGCAGTGGCATGAGCATCATGGAGCACAGTCACCGGGCCAAGGTATACGAGGGCATCCACAACGAGGCGATCGCGTTGCTGCGCGAGCTCTGCGCGATCCCCGGCGACTACGAGGTCTTGTTGCTGCAAGGCGGTGCGAGCCAGCAGTTCGCTGTCGTGCCCATGAACCTGCTCGATCGTGACAAGAGCGCCGACTACGTGGTGACCGGCACCTGGTCGCAAAAGGCACTCAAGGAAGCGCGCTGCTTCGGCCGCCCCCGGGTCGCCGCCACCACCGAGGTCGACGGTAAGTTCTATCGAGTGCCGAGCCCCGACGAAATCGACCTCGATCCAGACGCCGCTTACGTCCACATCACCACCAACAACACCATTGCTGGAACACAGTTCCACGAGTTCCCCCAGACCAGCGCGCCACTGGTGGCCGACATGTCGAGCGACATCATGTCCGGGCCGCTGGACGTGACGCGCTTCGGGTTGATCTACGCGGGGGCCCAGAAAAACCTGGGGCCGAGCGGCGTGACCGTCGTCATCGTCCGCAAAGATCTGGTCGAGGCTGGTAGGCGTGACATCCCCGCTTTCTTCCAGTATCGCACCCACGCCGCTGACAACTCGTTGTCGAACACGCCGCCGACGTTCGCGATCTACATGCTGCGCAACGTACTTTCGTGGCTCAAGGAACAAGGAGGCCTTCCGGCCATCGCCGCGCGAAACCACGAGAAGGCGCGGCTCTTGTACGACGTCCTCGACGAGCGGTCGGATTTCTACGTGTGTCGCGTCGAAAAGCGTAGCCGCTCGTCGATGAACGTCGTGTTCAACCTGCCGACTCCAGAGCTGGAGGCTGAATGCATCTCTGCCGCGCAGCAGCTCGGGATGGTAGGCCTCAAAGGGCACCGCTTGGTCGGAGGCCTGCGCGCCTCCATCTACAACGCATGCCCCCAAGAGTCGGTGGCTGCGCTCGCCGACTTCCTGCGTTCCTTCAAGAAATAGTCTCCGATTGGATCGCGCGTCGCAGCTTGATACGAGCTTGGACAGGCGGCGTCTCGATTTGAACGAAGCGTTGCGAGTGCTGGCAAACGAGGTGAGTCTCGAACACACACGGGTGCGCCCGCGATCGGAGATTGGCTACCCCTCGTCCAGCGTGCACGCTTCGGCTTTCGTCTGCACAGCCTGCGAGTTTCGCGAGCGTCGCGACGCGGGGCAGGGGCGGACCGGAACGTTGCGCGTGTTTCGGCTTGCCGCGCTTGGGCTCGATCCGGCTCCGATCTTCGCTTGGCCTGGGCCTTGCACTCACGGGCAACAGACTGTTGGTAGAATGTTTGCGGCTCGGTCGCGCTGCGTAGAACGCTGCGACCAAGTCGCGCGCTGCTCTGCGGGCATGGTGCCCGTGCAGCAAGCGTTAGCGGTTGGTGCGCACATACGCCTACGTGTCTGAGCGGCACCGACAAAAACTCGACACGCAAGCTCGGCCTCTAGCAATGTCTTTGACGGCCGGCGGGCTGGTCGCTAACCTGTCGTAACTTGGGCTGATTCGCCCCCAGAGGTTCCATTGGTTCGCTTCCGTCTACGCTTCCTTCTGCAGGAGATCGACTTGCCCCAGGGTGAGACTCTGATCGGAAGGAGCACCGCGTGCCACATCACGTTGGAGGACCCGCTCGTGTCGCGCACGCACGCCAGGATCACCGTCGCCGACGATCGAGCGACGGTCGAAGACCTCGGGTCCCGCAACGGATTATTGGTCAATGGTGAGCGGATCCAGGGACTCACGAGTCTCTCGGATGGCTCGCGCATCCGGGTCGGCACACAAGAGTTCGTGTTGGGGTGCATTCTCGAATCGCAAACCGCGCGCAAGATCGGACAGGATACCGGATTTTTGTGTCATTGCGCGGCGTGCGGCCTGCCGTATCCGAACAAGATGTCGGAGTGTCCGAATTGCGGCTCCAAAGACCGATTCGAAGAAGATACTCTGAGTGGTTCGCTGCCGTCGCGCGAAGCGTGGACGCTGGATCTGGTGGTAGAGACGCTGCGCAAGGCGCGGCAGCTCGCGCGCTGGACGGACGTCGACCGCTTGTTGCGTCGTGCCAGCGACACGCTCGATCATCTGCTCACGTCCGGCGAGCCTGTCGACGGCCAGCAGCTCGATTCGCTGGCGGACGCCGCGGTTTCACTGTCAGTGGCATCCGGTCAGGCCGAGTGGGCACGTTGGGTGCTGGGGGTCTACGCATCGCTCGGGCTCGTCCCGGGCAAAGAGGTGGGGCGCGAACTGTCGAGTCTGCCTCCAGCAGAGCGACACTCGCTCGCTCCTGTCGCCAGCCGCGTGCTGGAAAGTGCGGAGAATCTTGGACGAGCCATCGCCGAGCGCGAGGGTCTGGACGAAATGCGGCTGCTCGCGGCAGGAGGACAATGAACGCGTGATGTCGAAACGAGCCAAAGGGGGGGTAGCGCGTAGCGAGCCACGATCAGAGCCCGGCGGACCACCGCTTCGGCTTGCGGCATGAGTGCATTGGTTCCAATGAAAGCTGGCTCGACACCACCCGCGCGCGACGGGTATCGTTGATTCGCTGTGACTTCCAACGATCAGCGAGCTTCAGGTGCGCCGGGTGACGAGGGGACGTCGCGCACGATCACGAAGTTCTGGATCGAATACCGCGGGCACAAGATCGAGTTGCGCGTCGGAACCACGGTGATCGGGCGCAGCGCAGCGTGTCAGGTCGTGCTGGATGACGGCCTCGTGTCGCGGCGCCACGCTCAGATCACCGCTGACAAGCGCGCCGCGGTGCTCGAAGACTTTGGCAGTGTCAACGGCGTGTTCGTCAACAACCTCCGCGTCGCCGGTTCGCGCACGCTGAGAGACGGCGATGTGGTCAGGATGGGCAAGCAGGAGTTCAGCATCCGGTCGGTGGTGATCGACTTGGGGGAAGCGAGCCAGTTCGGCGCCGAAACCCTGCATGGCGGCGTGACCATGAGCCGCGGCAACCCGATACGGCAAACCGCAGAGCGCGTGCCGAGCGGGCCCACGCATCCCGAAGGTTTCGCCGTGCTCGGCAACGTCGCTGACAAGGTGTTGGCGCTGGGACGCGGCGCAGAAGCAGAACGGGTGCTCTCCGGTGCCATGCAGGCGCTGCTCGTGGCCTCGCGCGGGTCGGCGGTGCTGCCGATCGAAGTGGCCGACAAGGCGGCGGAGTACGCCGTTCGCTTGGTGGTAGCAACGCGCAAGTCGAGCTGGGCCGACTACGCGTTCGAGCTTTTCATGAATTTGCGGCGGCCGCTGCCGGGTGCCGTCGTCGACGAGCTGTATTCCGTGCTGAGGACGGTGTCGGGCGTCGACCTGACGTTGCTGCGAAACTACGTCGCTCTGCTGCAAGCTTTGCAGCACTCCTTCGGTCCGAGTGAGCGCTTCTTGGTGCAGCGCATCGAGGGGCTGGAACGCATCGTGACGCGCTGAAAGATCCGTGGCACTCGCGGCTCGCGGCTCCCACTTCTACTTGCGCTCGCCGCCGCGTGCGCCGAACGAGAGCGCTGCGGCCTCGGCGATGGCCGCGCGAAGCTCGGGGTCCTCCACTTGGGCCAGGCGCTCCAGCAGCTCGGGGGGCAAGGGCGCCTTTGCTGGCGCGCGGGGGGCGCTCGCTCGCGGGGCTTTGGAGTCCGGCGGGGCGCCCAGGTCTTTGATGCGGAACTTCAGCGTATGCACATCGACGCCTGCGGCTTTGAGGCGAGCGATGATGTCCGTCGTCAAGAAGGTGAGCTCGTTGGCCCAGGTCGACGAGGCGGCGTAAATCGTCAGCGTCCCACGGACGAGCGCTCCGACGCGCGTGCGCTCGGCGATGCGTGCCCCAACGGCGGCTCGCCACAGGCTGGGGGTGAAGGCCGCGCCCGCGCGGCGGGCGGTCTCGCTCTGCGCATCGTCGAGGAGCTCTGCGAGTGGCGTGGGCGCGCGCTTGGGGTGAGGTCCCGGGGAAGTCGCGACGGAAGGCCGGAATCTACGCGGCATGAGCAGGTGGGATTGTGCGTCATCCGGCCATCGGTTAGAAGAGTCGATTGCGCCCGACGGGCGTTTTGCCTCCAGCCCCGTCCTGCTCCTCATGCGTGCTCTTCGCGACTCGCCGTTCCCTTTCGAGACGGTCCGAGATCTGCTCGGCATCTTGCGCATGCTGTACGCAGCCACCCAGCGCGAAGGGCAGCACGCCCGCCGGCTCGTCGCCATCGCGCGTGTGGGGCGTGAGCTCGCCAAAGCGAGCGAGCAGGCGCGGCGTCACGCGCCGGGAAGCCTCGGGTTCACCGCCGCCTGGGAACGGGCCGAGGCTGCCATGCTCGAGCTCGGCGATCTGGTGGACGCCACCACGCCCCTCGAGCCCACCCTGCGCGCTGCCAGCGATCGCATCCGCCGTCTCGGCTCCCTCGGCGAGCGTGAACGCCGCCGCCGAGCCACCCGCCAGCGGTCCTAAAGTTTCGCGCGGCATCGAACACTGGCTGGCGGTCCGGGGCCGCTCGGTGCCGCCAACGATTCGTGAAATCGCCGTTGCGAAAACCGTGGGAGCGACTACGGTGCGCCTACCTTTGGGTCGCCGAGTGGCGGCGCTCCAAACCGAAAGCGACAGCTCGACCTAGCGAATCGAACAACAAGCCGAAGTGGCGGAATCGGCAGACGCGGTGGATTCAAAATCCATTGCCCGCAAGGGCGTGGGGGTTCAAGTCCCTCCTTCGGCACCACACGGACATCACATTGGGGGTATCGCTGCTGCGCTGACTGGCGGGTACGGCGGGTGCATCCGTCACAAAGCAAGGCCCCGCTCATCTGTTGCCAAATGAACGGGGCCTCTTGAACGGCACGGCCAACCCTGTTTGGGAGCACCTGGGCTAGCCGACCTCGTCTGCGAAGTACTCTCTACGAGAGTCCGCCCGCTGTCAACCCATGGGCGCTCACACTTCACCCATAGACTTCGATTTTGGAATCACGAGTGGCGAGAAGCGGCGGAATCCGCCGCAACTCGCTGGGGCGAAAGTGCGGGGCTATTCGACGGACGGGGTTGCCTTGCAGCCCAGCGTGACTTCGACGGAACCGGCAGCAAAGTTCGCACAACTGCACGGGCACACGACGATTTTCGTCGGCTTCCCGTCGGCGTCGAATCCGCCGGTGTACCAGCCGCCGTTGGGTGCGCTGGCGCACGCGGCGTAGCCGGACACCCTGGGGATTTCTTGCGCGTCGCCGGAGCCGGGCGTGTAGATCACCTGCACGCGTTCCGTGTCGGGAGACAGGAAGTCGGGATCGGGCGAGGGCGGGATCTCGAACTCACAGCGCGCCGTGTCGGTGGTGATGTTCTTGAGTGCCGTGACGAGCCGCTCCGTGCTGCCTTCGCCTTCGACGAGGAACGGCTCTCGGGTGCCGCCTGCCGAGGCGATCTGATCGAGGTTGTAGACGCCGTCGATGCCGATCACGAACACGGGCACGCGCGGACTTTCTGCCCACGAGTCAGCGGCGAGCTCGGCGATGGTCGGGATGTCCTGTGGATCGCACTTGGTGGGATAGCCGTCGGTGACGAACACGACGACCGCCTGGCGCGCGGGGTTGTCCGCGGCGTGCGCCTTCGCATACTGAATCGCACCCGCCAGTGCTGGGTACGTGGGCGTGAGGCCACCCGGGCGCTGATCGTCGAGCGCTTGCACGATCTCGTCCTGATTGTCGCCCAGAGGACCGATGGCCACGGTGGGCTCTGCGTATTGGTCGATGCTGCAGCTGTCATCGTCGACCCAGCTCCAGAAGTCGATCCCCATGCCGATCTCCTCGGCGTCCGGATCGGTGACGAACTCGTTCAAAGCGTTCTTCACGAGCTCCCAGCGGGTGACACCGTCGACCATGTTGTCGACCATCGACGTCGACACGTCGACCATCAGCACCAGATCGACGGGGAACGCTTCGGCTTCATAGCCCGTGCCGACGCAAGCCTCGTCTTCGAACCCGCCACCCTCGAAAGGCAGGCCCTCGCACGCCTCACCGAGGTCGCCGCCGATCTGGGGACCGCCCGTGGTGCCCGAGGACGACGAAGACCCAGAGTTCCCGGAAGACGTAGCAGTTGCGACGTCGTTGTTGCCGGAGGAGGCTCCACCGCTGTCACCGTTCGTGCCGCCGCTGCCGTTGTTGTTACCGCTGCCCGAGCTCGTGCCGCCGCTGCCCGAGGCGGTGCCGCCGCTGCCGTTGTTGTTGTTACCGGACCCGTTGCCGTTCGAGCCGTTCGCGTCGGTTCCGAAGCTGTCGTCATCGTCGTCCTCCTTTGGAGCCGAGCAGGCGAAGCCGGCGATCAAGCCCACCAGGACGGTTGAAACAGCTAAGCTACGAAATCGCTGAAACATATCGATGATCCTCCGTGACTGTCGACGATCGTGAGGGGCTTCGGTCGGGGTCGCCAAATCCTGGCACAATCGCCCCGAGCATGAAACCGAGAAGCATGAACTCGACGTGGCACCCTTCGAGCGACATGCGACGAACGCCTTTCTATCAAGATCATTAGCATTGGACCCAGCGCTGAGCACTAGGTCACCCCTGAAGTGTATTGACGTGTGTTCTTCGGCTCCGCGGAGGTTCGAACCCTCGAGCAGATTGTGGTTGCTTGTCCAGGCATGCGGTCGCGCGCGCAAAGCGGCGCAAGTCGCGGGCGATTTGGACAAGCAGAACGGCGCACACCACCACCGCTGGGTCGATAGGTGCGAGAGCAGCACACGTGGGGTGGCAAGCAGCCCGGTGCCACGTCGCATTGCGGGCCCGAATCCGAGCAATCACTCGCGGCCGGGGCAGGTAGCCCCGGTGAAATCTTTCACGGCGCGGCCCGCTGTCGTCCGTGCTCCGGGTCGGGGGTGTCGAGCGACGACCGCTATGTCCGATCGGCGTTCGGGAAGCTACCGCGGATGGCGAGCGTGATCCCGTCGAACTGAAGGTTGAGGAACAGCGTGGAACCGTCGGGCGAGAAGCAGACGCCTGCGAGCTCACCCTGGCTCTTCGCGTTCTTGGCGAGATCGATCACCTGTCCTCCAGGCGTGATGGCGCGCACGTACTGCGCCCCCGACCCGTCCTCGGCGACCACGATGTCGCCCCAAGGAGCAATCGTGATATTGTCCGGCATGTCGAGCACGCTGGGACCGGGAGACCCGACCACGAGCCGCAGGCGGTCGGCATCTTTGCCCGGCCCCACGCCGAGCGCGAAGACCTGACCCGAGCCGGCGCGCCCGCCGTCGGTAGAACAGATCCACACGGTGTGATCCGCGAACCAGATCCCCTCACCGCGACTGAGTGGGGCAGCCCCGGCGCGCGCGGCTTCGTGGCGCACGCTGTCGGACGTGGGCGTTGGGTCCTTGATGTCGACCCAGCGCACCGGGATGGACTGGCCGGATCGGAGCGCCGAGCTCAAGGCAAAGTTCGGTTCGTGCGCATGCGCCAGTGCCTGCAGCTTTCCCACGAAAGGATCGCCGGGCTGGTCCGGGACGAAGCGGTACAAGCAACCGTCCCGTTGATCCTCGGTGAGGTACGCGATCGACGTTCGAGGATCCACGGCGGCGGCTTCGTGGCGAAAGCGTCCGTAGCCCGGGATACGGCGCGGGGCAGCCACGCGATCGGCGCTGGTAGAGCACAAGAATGCGTACCCGTGCCCGCGCTCCGTGGTCTCTTCGCAGCTGATCCAACCCCATGGGCTCGGGCCCCCCGCGCAGTTCCGCAGCGTGCCTGCCAGTACCAGGTTGCTGGACAGACGCTCGCCCGTGGCGGCATCGAGGACGACGCGTGTCACACCGCCAGCGGCGCGCGCGTCGTAGGCCTCGGGCACGGGCTTGCCCCGAAAGGCTCCGAGTGAAAGGTTGCGGTCGAGCTCGTGGTTGCGCATCAGCACCCACGTGTTGTTCGGTCCCGAGAAACAGGCCATGCCGTCTGGCGACGCCGGGACCCGGTGTCCGTCCGTCATGGGGTCGAAGGCGCGCTCGACCACGCGGTACTCGAGCCCACGCCTGAGATCCAAGATCCCCCGAGGATCGCGGACCAAACTGGAGCTGGACTCAGCGCGTCCGATACGACGCTGAAACAGGAAAGGCAAAGCCGCCGCCGCCGCCGTGGCGCCGCTCACTCGAAGCCAGGTACGTCTATCCATCGCTGCCGTCAGGTCGTTTGGGGGTCATCTCGGTCCGCTGTGGAAAAACTGTCCGGGCGGCTGAACGAGCGATATTCTGTCGCGAATTGTTGCCGCTGCCAAGCCCGACGGCAAGCACGCCCGCTCCGCAGCAGCGGGAGTGACAGGACGCGGCGTTTGCCCTACAAGCACCTGGCAAAGCACGCCAGAAAAGGAGCTAAACATGCAGTTCACAGTCGCGCCCCTTCCGTACGCAAAAGACGCACTCGAGCCGGTGATGTGTCAAGAGACCCTCGAGTTTCACTACGAAAAGCATCACAAAGGCTACATGACGAAGCTAAAGGCCGCCATCGAAGGCAAGCCCGAAGCCGAGAAAAGCCTCGAAGAGGTGATCAAAACCAGCTCCGGAGGCGTATTCAACAACGCCGCCCAGGTGTACAACCACACGTTCTTCTGGGACGGCATGAAGCCAGGCGGCGGTGGCGCTCCGCCAGCGGGCGACGTGGCCGATCTGATCAACGGCTTCGGAGGCTGGGAGAAGTTCCGCGAGCAGTGGGTCAACGAAGGTGCCGGCCGTTTTGGCTCCGGCTACGTATGGCTGGTGCTCAGCGGAGGGAAGGGCAAGATCGTGACGACTCCGAACGCCGAAACTCCGCTCACCACGCCGGATGTGCCACTGCTCACCACCGACGTATGGGAGCACGCCTACTACATCGACCATCGCAACAATCGGAATGCGTTCCTCGAGGCCTTCTGCGACAAGCTCATCAATTGGGAGTTCGTTGCCAAGAACTTGAAGGGCGCGAAGTAACGGATCTCGAGCAGGACGTCGGGCTCTGCTAGAGCTCTCTGCTAGAAGTGCCCGGCGTCGGCGGCTCGCAGCATGGCGCGCCGCTCGATGCTCGACTACGATCTCGAGCATCCTCCAGCGTCTTATCTTCGGTTAGCTATGGAAAAGGTTCTGACTCTTTACAACACTTCGATCGGCAAGAAGGCGGTCATGGCCCTCACGGGCCTGGTGTTGTTCGGCTTCGTCATCGGGCACTGCCTGGGCAATCTGCAGGTCTACCTGGGGCCGAATCCCTTCAACAAATACGCCGCAGGCCTCAAGGAGTTGGGGGCGCTGTTGTGGGCCGTACGCGGTGGACTTCTGATCGTGTTCGTGCTGCACGTGGTCACGGCCTTTCAACTCGCGCTGGCCACGCGCCGCGCGCGTCCGGAGCGTTACAAGGTGAAGCCGCCCGAGGTGGCCTCCACGTACGCATCGCAGACGATGTTCTGGACCGGGCCGCTGCTGCTGCTGTTCGTCCTGTACCACCTCGCGCATTTCACGTACCCAGGGCTGGCATTCGCCGACTACCGTCACTCGACGCACAACGTTTACGGCAACGTCGTCAACGGGTTCAGCGTGCCGTGGGTCTCGTCGCTCTACATCGCGAGTCAAATGGTGCTCGGCGTGCACCTGTACCATGGCGCGTGGAGCTTGCTGCAGAGCGTCGGAATCTCCAACACGCTGAAGAACGAGCGCTGGCGCAGCGCGGCTCAGGCGCTCGCGCTCGCCATCGTGGTCGCGAACATCACCATCCCCCTCGCCGTAGTCTTCGGTCTCGTCCGCTGAGTCATAGCAGCGTCAGCAATAGCCCCGTCGAAGTAATCGCAATGCAACTCATCTCTTCTGCCCCTACGGGCCCCATCGAAACCAGATGGGAGCGGCATCGCTTCGAAATGAAGCTGGTGAATCCCGCGAATCGTCGCAAGTACACCGTGATCGTCGTCGGCACCGGCTTGGCGGGGGCCTCGCTGGCAGCGTCGCTGGGCGAAGCGGGCTACAAGGTGAAGGCCTTCTGCTACCAGGACAGCGCGCGGCGCGCCCACAGTATCGCTGCCCAGGGCGGCATCAATGCCGCCAAAAATTACCAGAACGACGGCGATAGCGTATATCGCCTGTTTTACGACACCATCAAAGGTGGCGATTTTCGATCGCGCGAGTCGAACGTGTATCGGCTGGCGGAGGTCAGCTCGGACATCATCGATCAGTGTGTCGCGCAAGGCGTGCCCTTCGCCCGTGAGTATGGCGGACTACTCGCCAACCGATCCTTCGGGGGAGCGCAGGTCGCGCGTACGTTCTACGCCCGAGGTCAGACCGGGCAGCAGTTGCTGCTCGGTGCCTACCAGGCGCTCGAGCGCCAGGTGAACGCCGGAACTGTCGAGCTCAACACACGCACCGAGATGCTCGAGCTGATCTTGGTCGACGGTCGGGCGCGGGGCATCGTGGTTCGTGACATGGTCACCGGGGAGATTTCGGCCGAGCTGGCTGACGTGGTCGTGCTCTGCACCGGCGGCTACGGCAACGTCTTCTTCCTCTCGACGAACGCCAAGGGCTGCAACGTCACGGCCACGTGGCGCGCACACCGGAAGGGCGCGCTGTTCGCCAACCCCTGCTACACGCAGATTCACCCCACCTGCATCCCGGTCAGCGGCGAGGCACAGTCGAAGCTCACGCTGATGAGCGAGTCGCTGCGCAACGACGGCAGGGTCTGGGTGCCGAAGGACAAGGACGACGTCGGCAAGGACCCCACGAAGATCCCCGAGTCCAGCCGCGACTACTACCTCGAGCGCATGTATCCGAGCTTCGGGAACCTGGTACCGCGAGACATCGCGTCACGGCGCGCCAAGGACATGTGCGACGAGGGGCGGGGCGTCGGCCCGGAAGTGGGCGGCCAGCGCCGCGGCGTGTACCTGGACTTCGCGGATGCGATCGAGCGCCTCGGTCGCAACGTGGTGGGTGAACGCTACGGTAACCTGTTCGAGATGTACCAGCGCATCACCGGGGACGACCCCTACGATACCCCGATGCGCATTTACCCCGCGATCCACTACACGATGGGCGGCCTCTGGGTAGACTACAACCTGATGAGCAACATCGAAGGTTTGTTCGTCGGCGGCGAGGCTAACTTCTCGGATCACGGAGCCAACCGCCTCGGCGCCAGCGCGTTGATGCAAGGCCTGGCGGACGGCTACTTCGTGCTGCCGTACACGATCGCCAACTACCTCGCGCGCGCGTCGAAGAGCGAAGTGAAGACTTCCTCGCCGGAGGTGAAGGAAGCGGTGAAGAGCGTGAAGAAGCGCATCAAACAGCTGATCGGGATCGGCGGCAGCAAGAGCCCGGATTGGTTCCATCGCCGGCTCGGTCAACTGATGTGGGACCATTGCGGGATGGCCCGCAGCAAGGCTGGACTCGAACACGCCCTCGCGGAGATCCCCAAGTTGCGGGAAGAGTTCTGGCGCGACCTGCGGGTGACGGGCTCGGGTGACGAGCTGAATCAAGTGCTCGAGAAGGCGGGCCGCGTTGCGGATTTTTTCGAGCTCGGCGAGTTGATGTGTCGCGATGCGCTGCACCGCGAAGAATCCTGCGGCGGCCATTTTCGCGAAGAGCACCAGACCGAGGAAGGCGAGGCCAAGCGCGACGACGAGCGATTTGCGTACGTCGCCGCCTGGCAGTACACGGGCACCGCGACAGAGCCCGTGCTGCACAAAGAAGCGCTGCAGTTCGAGTACGTGAAGCCGACGCAGAGGAGCTACAAGTAGACCATGTCCAAGACCATGAACTTGGTGCTGCACGTCTGGCGTCAAGCGAACGGCGAAAGCGCCGGCGAATTCAAGCGCTACGAGGCCAAGAACGTCTCCGAGCACTCGTCGTTTCTAGAGATGCTCGATCAGGTGAACGAACGTTTGATCGAGGAGGGTGAGGACCCAATCGCCTTCGACCACGATTGTCGCGAAGGTATCTGCGGCGCGTGCGGTATGGTGATCAATGGGCAGGCGCATGGACCGCAGAAGGCCACCACGACTTGTCAGCTGCACATGCGGCAGTTCGACGACGGCGACGAGCTCTGGCTAGAGCCGTGGCGCGCTCAGGCGTTTCCGGTGCTGAAGGATCTGGTCGTCGACCGGAGCGCGTTCGATCGCATCGTACAGGCCGGCGGTTACGTCTCGGTGCGTACTGGCAGCGCGCAGGACGCCAACATGATCCCGATCCCCAAGCCCGACGCGGATCTGGCCATGGATGCGGCGGCCTGCATCGGCTGCGGCGCGTGTGTCGCCGCATGCCCCAACGCCGCCGCCATGTTATTCACCGCCGCCAAGGCCATGCACTTGAACTTGCTCCCGCAGGGCGCTCCGGAGGCGACGCGCCGCGTGCAGAACATGGTCGCGCAGATGGAAGCCGAAGGTTTCGGGCATTGCACGAATCACTTCGAATGCATGGAAGCTTGTCCCAAGCACATCGACGTGGACTTCATCGCGCGCATGAACCGGCAGTTTCTCAAAGCGGGCCTGGTGTCGCGCGACCGCCTGGTGTCCCGAGCAAAGTAGCCCTTAGGACCTGACCGCGGCCCTGGCTCCGGCCGGGAGGCCATCGCTCGCGAACCTTGGCCGGGCACGTTCGGCGCGCCCGGCGAATGCGGGTCGTCGACGCTACCTCACGTTCGCCCGGGCGAACGCAACTGGACTAAGCGTCTTCGCGGATGGGGAGGATGGGCGCCCAGTTCAGCTTCGTCAGCATCTCGTCCTTCACGAGCATGCCCTTTTCGCTAAAGAACAGGGCGTTGTCTTCCGAAGCGGCGCGCGACTCCGCAACGAAGATGATGCCCTGGCCCTTCTCGTTGTAGCCGAGCTGCACGATGGCATTTTTGAGCCAGCGCCCGCCGCCCTCGAGCTCGAGCGTCTCGGGGAGCGTATAGTAACCCTCGGAAGGAAGCGCCTTCAGCGTGCGTGCCCAAGTGGGGGATCGCAGCGGCGTGGTCGGCTCGCCCCAATACCAGCGGTTGTTGCGGTTCTGGCCCGGGCGGACGACGAACTTGTTGCTGCTGTTTTTGGCCTGTCCCACGTAGACGAGCGCTCCTGCAGGGAAGGCATCTTCGTGGCCGGGCATGGCGGTGGTCGTGCGATAGAGTCCTGGATCGGGAAGGTCGAGCATTACGTCTCCACGGGCGAAGCGCCCTCTAACAGGGCGGGACTCTAGCGCAGGTTTCGGGCTGCACAAGGTGTGGAAAGTGCTCCCGTTGTGGGCCCGACGTTGCAGCCGAGCGCGGTCAAAAGCAGCGCTGAAGCGTCCAGCTATGGCATAAGTAGATAGTGACTGACGATACGGGCCGTGGCGCGGGGTGGAGCTGGGCGGTGACGCTGTGTATGACGGGGATCACGGGGTGCGGGCGCGCGCCTGCCGAGCTCCCCAAGGCCACGGGGCCGATGCAGCTCGACGACGCGCGGGCCTACGTGCTCGCTCTGGTGAACCGTGACCGTGCTGATGCTGGGCTCGACCCCGTGGAGCGAGACGAGGTGGCGGAGCGCGCGGGCCAACGGCACGCCGAAGACATGAGCCATCGCGGATTTACCGCGCACTGGGGCAGCGACGGGTCGGTGCCCGAGCAGCGTTACTCGGAAGCGGGCGGGGACCAGATGGTTCAGGAGAACGCGGCCTGCTTCTTCGACGGCACAGAGCGAGAACTCGACCCGAACCCCGTGTTCCTGCCCGAGGAGCTGGAAAAGATCGAGCTGGCTTTCATCGACGAGGTGCCGCCCAACGACGGACACAAACGTAACATCCTGAAAGCAGCCCACACGCACCTGGGCGTGGGCTTGGCCAAGCCCAAAGGGATCCCGCAGCTTTGCATGGCTCAAGAATTCGTGGATCGCTACGGCGACTACGATTCCTTGCCTGAAAAGGCGCGGCCGGGAGACACCATCACCGTCGCGGGCGAGGTGCACGAGCCCCTCCAGTTCGGGGGGGTGGGGATCGTCAGGCTGGACCTGCCCAAGCCGATCGCCGCCACCCAGCTCAACCAAACCTCGACGTACCCCATCCCGCAACCCGACGTCGTCTACTTTCCGAAAGGTTTCGAAACACCGAAAGAGGTGGAGTTCGACGGTCACCGGTTTCGTATCGACCTGCCTCTCGACAAGGGCGCGGGGCTCTACGAGATCAGCGTCTGGGCGAAATTTCCGGACAGCGGCGACTCGCTGCTGAGCTCGAGCATTCGCACGATCTTGGTCAAATAACGCTGGATCGTTCGACGCCACGGGGGGGGATTGGGGGGAGACCGGCGGGGGTGATGGGGTTGTCGAGCTGGCGGTGGCGCCGAGTTGGGGTACCGATAGGCAACGCGGCGACCGCCCGCCTTTCCGACGCTGGCGGGTGCAGGTGCGTGTTGGGCGACGCCGCTTTCAGGCGTTGTCAACGACGCCGCGCGACCGCTAAAGTCCCGAGCAGCCCATCCTTGGGCTGAGAAAAGGAACGACCGATGGAGTCGAAATCGAACCTGCCCAGCGGCAAGAAAGCCGCGAAGTCGGCGGGAACCAGAAAAGCTTCCAAGCAATCGAAGTCGCCCGCGCCCGTGATGGAGACAGCGCTCGAGGCTGCACCCGCGAAGCGCGCTGCCGAGAAGTTGCGGAAGAAGACGAGCACTGCGAAGAGTGATGTGAAGACAGCAGCAGCTCCGAAACCGAGCGCTGCTGCTTCGAAGAAGGCGCCCGCCAAGAACGCGCTCGCCGCCAAGAAGGCAGCTGCGAAGCCAGCGACCGCGAAGAAGGCTCCCGCTGCAAAGGCTCCCGCTGCAAAGGCTCCCGCTGCAAAGGCTCCCGCTGCAAAGGCTCCGGCGAAGAAGGCACCCGTGAAGACGGTTTCCTCTGGTGAGGCGCCCGGCAAGAAGGACGCAGCGAAGCCAGCGCCCGCGAAGCCAGCGCCCGCGAAGAAAGCACCCCAGGTCGTCGAGGCGCCAGCTCCACCCGCTGCCACCGAGAAGCCGGCGAAGAAGGTTGCGGCGAAGAAGCCCAAGCCGGCCCCGACTTCACCATTGAACGGGTCGCCATCGCCCTCTAACCCGGCGACGCCGTTGCAGGTAGGAGATGCCGCCCCCCCGTTCGAGTTGTCGGACCAGGCGGGCAACGTCGTCTCCTCGAGCGAGCTCGCGGGCAAGCCCTACGTGCTGTACTTCTACCCGAAGGACAACACCCCGGGGTGCACCACCGAGGCCTGCGCGTTTCGCGATCTGCATCCAAGCTTCGGCGATCTCGGGGTGAGCGTGTTCGGTGTCAGCGCCGACTCCTCGAAGAGCCATGCTGGCTTCGCGGACAAGTACGGGTTGCCGTTTCCGCTGCTGGCAGACACCGACAAACGCCTCATCAACGCCTACGGCACTTGGGTATCGAAGAAGAACTACGGGCGTGAGTACATGGGCATCGAGCGCAGCACGTTCCTGGTCGACGGCAGCGGTACGCTGAAGCACGCTTGGCGCTCGGTGAAGGTCAACGGGCACGCCCAGTCAGTGCTCGAAGAAGCGAGGAAGCTCGCCTGAGTCTCCCGTCGTCAGCATCGTCTTGCCCGCCAGGGATGCAGCTCACACCCTGGCGGCGGCGCTGACGAGCGTTCGCCGCCAGAGCTATCCCCACTTCGAGTGCATCGTCGTCGACGACGGGTCGCGTGACGCCACACCGCGCCTGGTCCGCGATTTCGAGCAGGCGGACACTCGCTTTCGCCTGCTCGAACGTCCTGCTTCCGGGCTCGTGGCAAGCTTGAACGCGGGGGTCGCTGTTGCACGGGCTCCCTGGATCGCGCGCATGGACGCCGACGACGTGATGTTGCGCCGGCGCCTCGAACTCCAGCTCGCCCAGCTCGACCGGCAGCCGCAGCTCGCGGGGGTAGGCGCTCACGTGCGAATCTTCCCACGCGCGGGGCTCCGCGCTGGACGCCTCGCTTACGAGGCCTGGCTGAACTCGATCGCGGACCACTCCGACGTCTGGCGTGAACGCTTCGTCGAGTGCCCGCTGGCACATCCCACGTGGCTGTTTCGAACGGACCTGATGCGGCGCTTCGCGTATCGCGACAACGGCGCCCCGGAGGACTACGACCTGCTGTTACGCGTGCTGGCCGCGGGAGCCAAACTCGGGGTCGTGGCGCGGCGGCTGCACTGCTGGCGCGACCATCCCGAGCGCGCGTCGCGGCTCGACGCGCGCTACAGCCAGCGCCGCTTCACTTGGCTCAAGGCGCTGCACCTGTCGAGCACGGTCCTCGATGGACACGACGCCTACATGCTCTGGGGCTATGGTTCGACGGGCAAGACGCTGTGCCACGAGCTCATGCGGCTCGGTCACCATCCCTCGCACATCGTCGAGCTGCATCCAGGCAGGCTCGGTCAACGTATCCACGGGGCTCTGGTCGTCGAACCAGCGGCGCTCGGCGGCCTGCGCAATCGCCCGCTGATCGTCTCCGTGGCCGGGGCAGGCCCTCGCAGCGAGATCCGCGAGGCGCTCGAACGGCTGGAGTTTCGAGAGGCGGATCACTACGTGTTCGCGGCGTGAGCAGCGCGCCCGCGCGAGTCTTCAGCGACGCGCCCCCCGGGTGTGATAAGGATGGCGCATGCACTCTCGAGGGGCTCCCCCAGTTGGACGTCGTGATTGGTTGGTCGCGCTTTGCGCGGTTTGCGCCGCGCCCTGGGCGCTCTCCGCGCTCGCGTGCACGGACACGGGCAAGATCAGCGCGGATCACGCCAAGGTGCATGCCCAGTTCTTGTTGAAAGCGGCCGAGGTCGACATCGCCGAGCTGAAGCGCGGGCTGCCGCAAGGCAGCAAGCACCTCGTCGAAGCGTTCAAGGAAGGGGTGCCCGACGGCGAGACCGCGCGCAAGGCGCTCGAAACCGCTCGCAACAAGGTTCAAGACCTACGCGTCGCCAAGAGTACGTTCTTTGCGCTCGCCGACAAGGATGGCACCGTCATTCGCAACGACCAAGATCAAGATCTGATGGTGGGTAAGAACCTGTTCAAGGCCTACCCTGAGCTGAAGAAAGTGCTCCAGGGCAGCGTGGTCGAAACAGGCGGTTCGATGCCGGAGGCTGCTGGCGTCAAGGGCAAGCCCGACGCGCAGTGGGTGCTGGGCGTTCCCGTCGACGTCTCTGGAAAGCCCGTGGCGGCGTATGTCAGTGGCTGGTCCTGGTCGGCCTACGCCTACCGGCTCGAGACCGCGCTGCGCGGCGACGTGCTCTCGAGCACCAAGGAGGGCGACAAGGTCCCGCTGCTGTATGTCTACGTGATCGTGGACGGCGGCGCGTACGGGGCGCCCATTTCACCCACGGTCAACGGCGCTGCGATTTTGAAGCAGAAGCCGCTCGAGAAGGCGAGCGCGGCGGCCCCGTTCTCCGTGCCGCTCGAAATCGAGGGGCGTCAGTTCGGCCTCGCCGTCGTGCCGCTGGCAGCGATCGGCAAAGGCGCCGGCATCGCCGTTCTCCGCAGCGAAACCTGAGTTCAGGGGCGGGGCCTCGGGGAGCGCGCCCGCTTCGTGCGCTTGGGTTTGGGCGTGCCAGGCTGGGCCGCGTCCGTGCGGCGTGCGGCCCCGTCGGGCCCCGTGCGGCCGAAGCGGTGCAGGCCGACGATGATCGCGATCAGACCCCCGAGCGTGAGCACGCCCGCGAGCGAGCCGAGCTCGCCAGTGCTCGCGGCAATCCCGAACACGGTGAGCGTTGCGCCCGACGCGAGCAGGCGCCGTTCGGATTGCGCAGGCGATTTCAGTGCCATCGTCAAGGCCAACGCTCGGACTGGGCTCTCACCAAGAAGTCGCGGACGTCGCGCGCCAGCTTCTTCTCTGCCGTGATCGTCGTTTCTTCGCGCTCGCTACCCATGTGATCGTCGTACAGGTAGTCTTCGTCATACAGAAGCAGAATGCGCGCATCCACGTCCTGACCCGTACCCCGAACCAATTGGAGAGCATCGCCCATACTCGGATCGCGCGGCTGTATCGCGTCGCCGATCTGGAGGCGTTCAGCGCGCGTCACGTACGCGACGCCGTACTTGTGATTGAGCGAGCCCACGTCGATTTTCAGCGGGCGACCTGCGGGTAGCTCGACCTGGCGGCCGGGGACCGGAGCATCGTTCTCGTCGTGGAAAGCACGGATGATGACGCGAATGGCCCTTTGTTCGTCCAGCGGGCGCGTCGGGTTGGCAGGCCGCGGCGGAGGACTCGAGCAACCCAACAGCGCACTCCCGACGCTGACAGCGAGAAGCTGGCGTCGGTCGAGCATTCGTGGGAAAGCTCGAGAGGCGCGGTTTGAGTTCATCGGCTGCAGAAGGTAGAAAAGATCGGTGAGTTTCGCTAGCTCTCGTCAAACCATGACCGCGATCCGATTCACCCAGTTACGGGGAGGCGCATTTCTTGCAGTCCTTCTTGTAGCGGCGCTCGCCTGTTCTCGGCCCGCGGTTCCGGATCCGAAGGTTGCGGCCCTGGAATTCGCGCGTGCGGCGGAGGCGGGCGATCACGCCGCCGTCTACGCGCTGATGACCGAGCAGTCGCGCATGGAGTACGGTCCCGCTCAGACCAAGGAGTTGGTGCAGGACGCGAGCTCGGAGCTGAAGCGCACGGGTACCGCGCTCGAGAACGGCCCGCTCACCGTGCAAGCGCGGGCCGAGATCCGCTATGCCGACGGCGAGCAGGCGGTTCTGGAGCTCGAGTCGGGGCATTTTCGGGTCGCCGAGCTGGGCACGCTGCCGAGCGGCGCGGTGACGCCAGCGCAGGCTCTGTCGGAGTTGCGCGTCGCCCTGGCCCGGCGCAGCTATCCCGCGCTGATGCGCGTGATGACGAGCTCGACTCGTGGCACCATGGAAAACAACGTGCGCTCTCTGGTCAACGGATTGGAGGAGCCGGAGACGCTCGACATCGACGTGGAGGGAGACCGGGCCGAGGTCGAACTGCCCGACGGCCACACCGTCCGTCTCAAACGCGAGGAGGGTGTGTGGAAGATCGAGGATTTCGACTGACTCATCGAGCACTCACACGGCGCGCGCTGCTTTCGGGGATCGGGCTCGCGTTCGCTCCTCGGCCGTCCTTCGCGTTCGGAGGCGAAGGCGCGTTTCACCCCCGAGTGCTCAAGGTCGGTGATTCGGTGCTCGACCCCACTCGGCAAGAGGCACCGGCGCGTTGGGCGTGGGAGCTCGTGCAGCGGACCAGCGCGCCCGCGCGCATCGTGACCAATACGGTGGCCGCGGATCACAGGGACCTCTTGACGGAACCGTTCGTGCTGTGGACCGGCGACAAGGCGGTCGAGCCCCTCACGCGCGCCGAAGTGCGTGGCCTTCGCCAGTTTCTGATGTTGGGGGGGGTGATGGTGGTCGATGATGCGGCGCCACAGAGTCGCCGCTTCGGCGACAGTGTTCGCCGCGAGCTCCGGCGTGTGCTCCCTGAATCTCCGGTGGTCAAGCTGGACGACGCTCACGTCATCTACAAGACGTACTACATCATCGACAGGCCCGTGGGGCGTGAGACCGGGCCCGCCCACGTGGACGCCATCGTGCGCGGCAAGAACGCTCAGGTCCTGCTCCTGTCGCACGACCTGTTGGGAGCGCTCGCGCGCAAGCAAGGGGCCTGGGCGTTGCCCGTCGAGCCAGGCGGCGAGCGGCAGCGCCAGTACGCGATCCGGCTGGCCGTGAATCTGGCCATGTACGTGCTGTGCTCGGATTACAAGGATGACCAGGTGCACGCTCCCTGGTTGATGCGACGCCGCGCGCGGCGCCGGCAGTGACATGCAAGAACAGAGCTGGGCCCTCTCCGAAGACTTCGGGACACCAGTCGTCGCGCTGGCGCTGGGCGTATTGCTGTTCTGGCTGGCGTTGCTCGTGTGGGAGCTCCGAGCGCGCGAGCGATTCGGTGGGCTGATCGCGGTCACCGGTGTCCTCGCAGCCGCGTTCATCGGGGCCACCATCCTGCGCCCGGCGCAGGTGTCGCAGCGCGGCAGCGTGGTCGGTTCGAAGGTGACGGTGCTGGTCGATGGTTCGCGCCGGCTCTTGCTGCCCGATGGCGATACGACTCGACGCGAACGCGCCGCGCGGGCCGTGAAGGGATTGGAAGCGCACCTCGAGCACGCGCGGCTCGAGCTCTTGAGCTTCGGGCAGGACGGCGTCCGGCCTTACTCCGAACGCGCCAACACGGAGGAGCTGTCCGTCGACTCGGATCTGGTGCGCGCCCTCGAAGCAATCTCTGAGTCAGCGGGCGAACGACCGCGGGCGGTGATCGTCGTGAGCGACGGCCGCCTGGCGCAACCTGCGGGCAGTATCGATGATGCCGCGCTTCGACAGGCCCTGGGCGGGCTCGGAGTCCCGATTCATACGCTGAACGTCACCTCCGCCGACGGCCCCAAAGACGCGAGCATTCGCAGCGTGCGCGCGGCGGGCGCCGCAGTGGCGCACCAGTCTCTCGCGGTGACGGTCGAAATCGGCTGTCATCGCCTCAACTGCGGATCGGTGCCAGTCACCATCCGCGAGATGTTGCGAGGGGAAGAACCCGCCGTGCTCGCCGAAGGCAAAGCCGAGGTGCGCGATAATCGCGCCACGGTCGAGCTGCCGATCGTACTCGAGCGCGCAGGCCCTCGCGTCGTCGAAGTCGCCATCCAGGCCCCCGCCGGCGACGAGGTCCCGGAAAATGACAGCCGGCTCATCACCTTCAACGTCACGCGGGACCGCATTCGCTTGCTGCACGTGGCGGGGCGCCCCACCTACGACGTGCGCGCGCTCCGGATGTGGTTGAAGGCTGACAGCTCGGTGGATCTCGTCGCCTTCTTCATCTTACGCACCAAAGAGAACAACTCGATGAGCGACGACTCGGAGATGGCGCTGATACCGTTTCCGGTCGACGAGCTGTTCACCGAACATCTGCCGAGCTTCGACGCCATCGTGCTGCAGGATATCGACGCCGAAGAGTACCAGTTGAGCCGGCACCTCAAGTCGATCGAGACCTACGTGCGCGCGGGTGGAGGGTTGATCATGGTGGGTGGGCCCGCCTCCTTCATCGGTGGCAACTACGCCGGCACACGCCTGGAGCAAGTGTTGCCGGTCTCGCTGGAGCCCGGAAAAGAGCCGTTCTCGCTCACCGGCTTCACTCCTCGTTATACGCCGGCGGGGCTCGCGGCCTCGGTGCTCCGCCCGCTCCGGACGCTGATTGGCGTCACGTTGCCGGAGATGCCCGGTGCCAACACGCTGGGCCGGGCGCAGGCCGGCTCGCTCGTGCTCTGGGAACACCCTCAGGCGAAGAGCGGCGACGCGGCCATGCCGGTGCTCGCTCTCCGGGAGGTAGGCGACGGTCGCAGCATTGCCCTCGGCGTCGACGGCACGCATCGGCTTGCGTTCAGTCAGCAGGCGGTAGGCACTGCGGGCCGCGGGTACGGAGCCCTGTGGGAAGGCCTGCTCGGTTGGTTGATGCGGGACCCCCGCTACGAGGCAGGCTCGGTGGAGCTGGTTGGGCCCTGCTTTGCAGGGCAATCCACCAAGCTGCGCGTCGTGCCGGTCACGCCCGGTGCGGGCGACGTCGAGATCGAGCTCACCAAGCTGGGAACCAGCTCAGAGCAGCCGATCGTCAAGAAAGTCAGCGCCGCGGGCGCGACGCAGCCGATCGAGGTGGACATGGGGTCGCTCGCCGTGGGCGGCTACACGGCAAAAGCTAAGATCGGGGCTGCGCCGCCAGGGCGCCTGGATTTCGCCTGTGAAAAGGGCGGTGAGGCGTGGCAGGACTCGCGCCCCGACCCCGCTCGACTCGAGCGCATCGCGCGCGCGACCCAGGGGATGTCGGTGGGGCTCGACGAGATCGGTCAGCTGCCCACGCCCCCCGAAAGTCGGGTGTCGGTCGAACGGCACGTGCGGCCGATGCTGCCTGCTTGGGTCTGGGCGTTCGGCGCCGTCGTGAGCCTCGGCGCCCACTGGCTCTTGCGCCGGCGCGGCGGGCTAACGTGAGACCCCGCGACCGAGCGGAGAGCGCGATGCGCTCGGAACCATACGAGCGTCAGTCGTAGTATTCGTTGCCGAGGTGCGTGATCAGCTCTTCGCCCATGATCCAGCGCAGGGTGTTCTTCAGCTTCATGAGCTGAATGAACAAGTCATGCTCGGGGTACAGGTTCTCGGCCGTCATCGGGCTCTTGAAGTAGAAGCTGAGCCACTCTTGCATACCGCGGAAGTTGCAACGGCTCGCCAGATCCATGAAGAGGGCCAAGTCGAGTACCAGCGGTGCCGCCAGAATCGAGTCGCGGCACAGGAAGTCGACCTTGATCTGCATCGGGTAGCCGAGCCAACCGAAGATGTCGATGTTGTCCCAGCCCTCTTTGGCGTCACCGCGCGGCGGGTAGTAGTTGATGCGCACCTTGTGATAGGTCTTGCCGTAGAGGTCGGGGTACACGCTGGGCTGGAGGATGTGCTCCAGAGCGCCGAGCTTGCTCACCTCTTTGCTCTTGAAGCTTTCCGGGTCTTCGAGCACTTCACCATCGCGGTTACCCAGGATATTGGTGCTGAACCAGCCGGAGAGGCCCAGCATGCGCGCCTTCAACCCGGGGGCCAGGATCGTCTTCATCAAGGTTTGGCCAGTCTTGAAATCCTTGCCCGAGACGGCGGTGCCGGTGTCCCGCGCTAACTCTAGAGCCGCCGGAGTGTCGACACTCAGGTTCGGCGCGCCGTTGGCGTAGGGGACGTTTTCCTTCAAGCAGGCCCAGGCGTACATCATCGAGTTGGTGATGCCCGGATCGCTGTTCAACAGGCCTTTCTCGAAAGCGGCCACGCTCTGATGCACGGCCCCCGGCTCGACGTAGGTCTCGGTGGAGCCACACCATACGGCCACCGCTCGCGAGCAGCCCTTCGCTTTGACGAACCCGCGGATGTCGTCTCGCAGGGCCTCGACCATGTCGGCCTTCGAACCCGCGCGCTTCAAGTGGGTGCCGTTCAGCCGCTTCACGTACTCCGGGTAGAAGACCGCGCTCATGGGCCGGATTTGCTCGAGCTCGGCGCGAATGGGGTCCAGGTGCCGCGACTCGAGCACCTCGGCGCTCACCGCGGCTTCGTAGGCGTTGTCGGGGAAGAGATCCCAGGCGCCGAACTCGAGATCCCTGAGCTCGGCCAGCGGAACGAAGTCGCGCACTTTCGGGCTGCGGTTGTCGGTGCGCTTGCCGAGTCGGATCGTGCCGCTTTGGGTGAGAGCACCCACGGGGTTGGCCAGGCCCTGCCGCGCCAGCAGGCAGCCGGCGATGAAGGTCGTGGACACCGCACCCAAGCCCGGGAGCAATACTGCGAGTTTGCCTTCCGGCTTGGCGATATTCTGGGGACGATCCATGGGGGCAGGCTCGTAGCAAGGGAAGTCGCGCTCTGCAATGCCCATGGCCTCGGCCCTCGAATCCAGGAGTGAAGCCGTGGTAGCCTCTCGTGGTGTCCAGGCTCGGCTCGATCCTTTGCATTTTCCTGGCGCTGGGCGTTGCTACGCCCGGGTACGCGTTCGTGTGGCCGAACGCGGCTGAGCGCATCGAGCGTCAGCTCTCGTCCGGAGCGGTTTCGGAGCGGCAGGCCGCCGCCACCCAGCTCGCTGAGTTGCCGCCCGCCGTGGTACGGCGTCTGGTCCCGATCGCGCTGAAAGATCAGGACACCGACGTGCGCCTGGCGGCGCTGGAGGTGGCGCTCAAGCTGCGTCTGCGTGGCGTCTCCGAGCTAGTGATTCCGTGGCTGAACCATCCCGAACGCAGCATTCGCATGGCCGCCATCGAGTTGCTCAGGGTCAGCCCCAGCGCACAGGCGAGTGGTCCCCTCGGCAGGACCTTGTCCGATCCGGATCCGACGCTCCGCCAGAGCGCCGCCGAAGCGCTCGGAGCGTCCAAGGCGAGCGACGCGACGATGCAGCTGTTGAGTCATCTCGACGACCCGATGCCGCATGTGCGCGAAGCGATCGCGCGGGCGCTGGCACAGTTGGGGGATGCGCGCGCCGTCGTCCCGCTCATCGCAAAAGTGCAAGATTCGCACGCCGGGGTTCGCGCCGCGGTCGCGCAGGCGCTGGGCGAACTCGGCGATCCCCGCGCGAGCGCCGCGTTGGTTTTGGCGCTCGCCGACAACGACGAGGAAGTTCGTGCCCTCGCTGCGCGGGCGCTCGGCAGGCTCGGCCAGGACACTGCGACGCTATCGCTCGTGGCCCTGGTCGAGCAGGACCAGAATATCGACGTGCGGGTGCAGGCGATTGGCGCGCTCGGGCAGCTAGGCTCGGCGGCGGCGATCGAGGCTTTGATCGAGTACCTGGGCAACGACGCAACCGCTGCCCATGCCGCACGCCTGCGTGAAGCCAGCGTGGCTGCGTTGGCTGGGCTCGAGCAGAAGGCGATCGACGCAGTCACGCTCTGCGTGAACAACGAGGTCTCGTCGATCCGGGCCAACGGCTGCGCGGAGGTTTTGGGGCGCCTGGGCGGCAAGGACGCCGTGTCCGCGCTCACGACCGCGCTCAGGGCAGGCCGGGTGGACCGCGTGGTGGCTCTGCGGGCGCTAGGGACGTTGGGCGATGCCGCGGGGCTGCCGGCGACGTTGGAATATCTGACCGCGCCCGATACATCGGTGCGCCTGGCGGCGATCGACGCGTGCAAGGCCTTGCTGGCGACGGGTGCATCCGAAGGCCGCGCCGTCGAGCCGATCGTGGCGGCCTTGAACGCACCCGAGATCCTCGCCAGCGAGCGCCTCGGCCTCGCGACCATCCTGGGTCTCACGCGATCCGCTCGCGCCGCCCCCACGCTGATGGCCATCGCCAAGGATGCCGACGACGTGGCGCTCCAGCGCGCGGCCCTCGAGGCGTTGGGCCTGCTCGGTCCGGCAGGGCAGCATCAGGTGCTGTTCACCGCACTCGACGACGAGGAGCCGACGATTCGCTTCGCGGCGGCGCTTTCGCTCCGGGAATCCGCCAACGAGTCCACCGCCGCGGAGCTACTGCGCCGCTTGCGGCGCGCCGCCGAGCAAGATCGCCAAGCGCTCTTGCTGGCGCTCACCGGAGCCCTCGAGAAAAATAAGGATCCGGCGATCACCAAGGCCGTGCGAGACTTGGCGTTGGCCAGTCGGGGCGGCGCGCGTGACGCGCTGCTCGAAGCCGTCGGTAACGCCAGCAGCGACAACACGCCGACGCTGCTCACCGAATGGTTGTCCGAGCCGGCGGACGTGGCGGATCGCGCGAAGTTGGCCGAGGCGCTGGCGGCGCAGCCCAAGGCCGTCAGCGCACTCGAGCGCTTGGCGAAAGACGTCGATGGTTCTGTGCGTGCCAACGCGGTGTGGGCGCTCGGTGCGAGCGCAAGCGCACGCGAGGTCCCCGTGGTGCAGAAGCTCACCGCCGATCGCGATGTGGCAGTGGCGGGGAACGCCGTGGCGGCCTTGGGTCGCATCGCGGTGCGGCTTGGGGTCGACGTCAAGCGTGAGCTGTGCGCCGCGCTCGGAGACGAACGCAGCTACGTGCGGGCGAACGCGCTCGCCGCGCTCAGGCTCGCAAAGAAGCGCTGCGTCGAACCGGAAACCCGCGAGTTGCTCCGCGCCGATCCGTCGCGCGTCGTGCGCGAACGAGCCGCGGCGCTGTTGGTGAACGTGCGCGGCCCCGACCCGGTCCAAGACGAGCAGGCGCTCCGCCGCTGCGTGCTCGAGGAGCCCGTGGGCAGCGTCGCTGCCAATTGCAAGGCGCGGGCTGAGGACTTGCCGACGAAGACGGCTGAAGTGACGGTGCTGGTCGTCCCTGCTGGCGAGTCGGCGCCGGTGCCGCGCGCTCCGTTCGCTTTGAGGCTGCCGGATGGTGTGCTGCGCCTCGGCCTCAGTGATCGGCGCGGAGCCGTGTACGAACACGCGGCGCCGGTGGGTGTTCTCAGCCTGATGACGCCAGCTCAGCTCGCCGAGTGATCGCCACAGATGCCGCTGCCGCCGATTGCCGTCGACGTCGCTCCACCGACCAAAGATCACGAACTTGCCCAAATGCTGCTCGACGCGTGCACCCGCGCTGCGAGTCCGGTGAAGTGTGTCCCTGCCGAATCGGTCGACACCGGCAACGTCAGCGCGCTGGCGCTCGTGGTGTGGCTGCCTCAATCGGAAGGGGTACGCATCCAGGTCGGCGCCAAGCGCGGTGAGCAGAAAGGCGACTGGGTGAACCGCCAGGTCAGCTTCGACACTGACGACGAAGAGCGCGAGCGCTGGACCACGGCCGGGTTCGTCGTGGGCACGCTGGCAACCCGCTTCCTCGACGTGCCGATCGAGCCGGCTCCCGCCCCCGCCGCAATCAGCGCTCCGGTCGTAGACCAGGCGCCCACGGCCAAGCCCGCCCCGCCGCCCGTCGCTCCGGAGGCCGCGCCTCTGCTGCCCGCGCGTCTCGATTTCGAAGCGGCCGCTCTGATCGGTCCTCTGCTCGATCAGGGACCGTGGCGCCTGGGAGGCATGCTGGGAATGGCCTATCAGGGCGAGAACTGGCCCGTTTTTCTCCACGGGGCGGCGAGGCAGTCCTGGCGCCCCCAGGACGACGGCGTCGCGTTGCGGGCGACCGAGGGCGAGGTGGGGGGAGGGGTCGAACTGGGGTCAGGCGCGCATTGGGCGGTCAATGCCCGGGGGGCCTTCGCGTTCGAGCGCCTCTACGCCCGCTTCGATGGTAGCTTGTCCAACGGTCCTCAGACGCATTGGGTGCTCGGCGGCCGCCTGCGTGTAGATTTGTGCTGGCGATTCAACGACGCATGGGGTGCTTTTTTTGCACCTGGGCTGTCGGTGTGGAGTCACAAGACGGCGTTCGTCGTGGGAGCCGAAGAAGTGGGCCAGCAGCCGTCCGTGGTCGGGGAGGCGCTGCTCGGCTCGTTCTTCGCGCTGCTGTAGGCGAATGAGCAGCGCATCGGATGGGCGGGCCGTCAGTTGCGAGGCACACACTTATAGTCGCCGGTGAGGCAGAACTCGCCCTCACCACAGTCGTCGCTGATCCTGCACTCCGTGCAGACACCCCAGGTGCAGAAGGGCTGGGCACCGTCGAGGCATTCCTCATCGTCGTGACACTCCACGCAGCGACCAGCCGCGTTGCAGCTGCCACCTCCGCAGTCATCGGGGCTGACGCACTCGCGACATTCACCGGAGATGCAGTGAGGCCGAGCGGAGTCCGAGCAATCGTCACGGGTCACGCATTCGACGCATTCGCCCGCGAAGCAAACCTTTCCGAAGCCTGCGCAGTGTTCGTTCGCGGTGCAATGCACACAGGCGCCCGACGGCAGGTCGCAGTACTCGCCGGGTCCGCAGGTCCCGTCGCCGAAACAGGCCGGACTGCACCTAAAGCCTTGAAAACAAGCCGAACCGCCCGCGCACTGCGGGCCGCAGGTGTTGCACCTCGAGAGCCACTCGTCGATTGCGGGGCAGTCCGGCGTCGGGATCCTGCAGTTGCCCCCCGCATACGCACAGATGAGGCACTGGTCGTCCTGACAATCCGGACCTTGTCCGCCTTCATTCCCGCCGTTGGTGGAGATGCCGCCGATGGGAAGCCCTGACGTCCCTCCCGAGTTGTCGCCGCGATCCGAGCCGCCATCGGTGTCGCTGTCGCCGCCTGCACCGAAGGGGTGAGGGGCCGTCGTACCCACCACGCCATGGGTGGCGAAGCCGGTGGGACCGGAGCTGGGAGCGCCCCCCGACGCGGACTGGCTGCTCGCGGTGCTGCCCAAGGTCACCGAAGACGCAGCGGTGCTGCCGCCCGTGCCGCCGCTGCTGCTCAGGCTGGTCTGCTGGTCTTGGTCGGCGAGCGTGACGGTTCGGTCGTCGCAGGCCACCCAGGGCACCGCCAACACGAATCCCATCAGTCCCAAGGCGCGACGCATCGGCGCAAGCATAGCACCCGGCCCCGCGCCGGTGCCCCCCCGCTTTTGAAGACGAGGCGCATGGAATCCCTGAGCTTTCGCGCGTGCCTGGCCCCGGGTGGATCGGGTACTATCCTCAAAACGGACCCCTATGAGTACCTCGGCACAAGTGCGCAGAGCTGGGCTCAGAGTCGTCACTGACGAGGACGCGCGGGATGCCGCCTCGCGCTCGGCGAGCCCTTCGTCGCCGGCACCGCTCAGCGACGAGCGCTTGATCGAGGCCGTCGAGAGTGGAGACCACCGCCTGGCGGGCGAACTCTACGATCGCCTGATCGGGGTGGTCGACCACACTTTGTATCGCGTCTTCGGACGCCGCGAACCCGACCACGAAGATCTGGTACAGGCAGCCTTCGAGCAGATCGTGCTCACCTTGTCTCGGCAGTCATTTGCCCGTGCCTGTAGCCTGAAGACGTGGGCGTCGACCGTGACGAGCCATGTGGGGTTCAATGCGCTCCGATCGCGGCGGCGGGAGCGGGCAGTGCTCGACAGGCAGAGCGAAGCCGAGCCCGAGTCGGCGGCCTCCGCAGCAGACATCGAGCGCCAGGCGGTCGCGCGGGCCGAGCTCGAGCGCATGCGCGAACAGTTGGTCGCGATGAAGTCCGAGCACGCGCAGACCGTCTTCCTCCACGACGTGCTGGGTCACGAGCTCGCAGAGATTGCGCTCATGACCGACGTCTCCGTCGCTGCGGCGCAATCCAGACTCGTGCGCGGGCGCAAGGAATTGTACCGGCGCATGGGGGTCGAAAATAGTGGGAGGCGCCGGAAATGAGTTGGCGTCTCTTTCCTTTCACGCGTCGCGCGGCGTTGTCGAGCGCGCTCGGGCAGAGCCCGACGGAGAACTCTGCCAGTGCTGCAAAGCAGGTCGACTCAGCAATGCGGAGCTGGCGCACGTCGATCGTTCCCGTGGCGGACCCGGCGGCGATCGGAGAGCTCAGGGCAAAAACGCTCGTCACCATCGGGGCGGCGATGCGGCAGGCGCAGCTCGAACGCCAGCGCTCGCACCAGCAAAAACGCTGGCGCTATGCGCTCTCGGCCGCGGCGGTGCTGGTCGGGTTAGGAGGCGCAGTCTACGCGGGCGCCGGCGCTTCCACACCTGCGGCGACGATCGAGGCCCAGGCGCTGCTCACCGGGCAGTCGGGTCGGGTTTGGGTGGGTGCCGCCAGTTCGAACGATCTGGTGCAGCAGGCTCCGCTCGGTGAGGGCGCGACGCAGGCGCTCGCCGTGGGTGACCGCGTGATCACCCCGAGGGGTGGGGAGGCCGATCTGGAGGTCGGGGCGGACACCCAAGTGCAGTTGCACCAACGCAGCGAGTTGCTGCTGGCGCGCAACGATCGACTCGAAAAGCGCTTGACGCTGAACGAGGGGCTCATCGACGTGCGGGTCGAGCACGAGTCGTCCATGGCTCCTCCCACCGGTTCGACGCCGGGTGTTGGCTCGCAGCGTGCCGTGGAACCCAAGCGGCGCGTGGTCGTCGAAACACCCGACGCGACCGTGGTGGTTCACGGCACTGTCTTTTCCGTGGGTGTGGCGCGCGAGTCAGGTCAGAGCGTGACGACGGTGAGCGTGCGGCGCGGCGTCGTTGCGGTGCTGCAGAATGGTGTCGAGCTCCGGCGCCTGGGCGCGGGCCAGAGCTGGTCCTCGGGTGCGATCGAGGCTGCTGCACCCGCGCGTTCGCCGAGTGCGGTGCCCAGGTCCGTATCTGGAATGGCCGCCGACGCCACTCCGGACCGCCAGCGGCCCGCGAGCTCTGCGCACGGCCAGCGCCCGAACGCTCCGGTCGCGAAGGCGAAGGCGCCCGAAGCGCCGCCGGTCGATGCACCGAGCAGTACGCTCGAAGCAGAGAACGGGTTGTTCCGGCTCGCCATCGATGCACGCAATGATGGGGACGACGCGGGGGCAGTGCGCCATTTCGATCAACTGCTCGCGACGTACCCCAAGTCGGCGCTGGGACAAGAAGCGAAGGTGGAGCGGTTTCGCGCCCTGAAGCGCATGGGCCGCAGTCGCGACGCCGCGCGCGAGGCACGCCGTTATCTGATCGAGCACGGCAACGGTTTCGCCGAGGACGAAGCGCGCGACCTCGCGCTCACGCCCGGCCCTTGAGGGACCAAGAAGGGGCGCCGGACGGCACCCCTTCAGCGATGTGTGGTTGCTTTCAACCGCCAGCGGCGCAGCGCATGGCGCACTGCAGGTCGCCCGGCGCGCATCCACAGCCGCCCGAGCTGGGCTTCTTCTTCGGCGGCGGCTTGGCGCCACCCGAACCACTGGCTTCGGCGGGCTTCGTGGAGGTTTGGGTCGACGTCGTCGCCGGCTTCTTCGGTCGCCAGTTGCTGCGCGTGGCGACCGGCGCCTTCTTCTCGTCGGGCGCACCGGCGTCTTCCTCTGCAGCGCCGGTAGCCGGCGGTTGAGCCGTGCTTTCCGAGGTTGGCGTCGGAGTGGGGGCCGGCGCTGGCGCCGGGGTCGGTGCCGGCGCGGCGATCGCCGTTGCTGACGGGATCGGGGCCGGCTCTTCCTTGCTGCTTACGACGATCAGCGCCACCGCGACCGCCGCGATCACGATGCCGGCGGCGATGTACAAGCCAGTGCGGTTCTTTTGCTGCGGCATCGGCCCGGGATCGAAGGCCATGGCCGCGGCCGTGGTGGGGCCACCGAGCGGTGACCCGAGGCCGAGCGGCGCAGCGCCGACTCCGCCCATGCCGCCGAGCGGCGAAGGCGTCAGACCGAGGCCGATGGGCGCGGGCGCTTCACGCCGTTCGCTAGCGGCTGCTGCAGCCGTGAGCGCCTTGAGATCGATGAGGCCCGAGTCTTCCTTGGAAGAGCTCGAGGAGCTGGTGGCGAGACCGTCGAGCCCGCCTCCGGAAGGCTTCGCGGTGGCAGCGGCGGAGGTGAGCGCGCTGAGCGAGAACAGCACCGAGGATTCGTTGCGTGCGCCCGTGGCCGTGGGCGCGGAGGGCATCGGATCGGGAGAACCGGCGCTGGTGGTGACGTCTTCTTCGCTGCCCGCCTGATCGATGCCGCCGAATAGGTCCGCGCCACGCCCGCCGAGCGCTGCCGCGCGGGGTACGGCTGCTGCCGGAGTCGCCGTGACGGGGTTGCGCGCGCTGGCGTGCAGCGCGTCGACGATTTGCTCCACCTCGCCGAGGGCGCGCCAGTCGTCGAAGCCTTCGGCCCACACGTAGTGCTCTGCCGTGACTTCACCTTTGTTGTAGGCGCTCACCACTTGCGCCAGGGTCAGGTTTCGCTGGTCACCATCACCGAAATCAACCGTGAACTCAGCGCCCGCGCTCGGGGGAGCGGGTGACGAGACCGGCCCCGGTAGATCGGCTGCGGCGCTCCCCGCGTCGGCTGCGTAGATGTGCGGCGGGTTCTGCTTACCGTCGATCACGATGGTAGTGCCGCATTTTCGACAGCGAATCTTAGCCAGGCGATCCTGAACTTTGTCGTCGCCAATCGAATACTTAGCAGCGCACGAAGGACACTCGATCTTCACAGTTAGCCTTTCGAATCACCCATCATGCCACGCTCGGGCTTCGGATGAATGGTGAGACCTGCGGGGTGCAGCAGGCGCGATATTACCAGGACGTACGTGCTGGTTCACAATTCGGTCTAGCATCAGGCCAGCGAGGGCCCTCCTTTTAACACTGTTGTACACGAAAGCTAGTGCCCTAAAACCAATCAACCAGACGGCCGAATGTCGCTCCAGGTTACGATCCCGAGCAGCGATCACGTCTAACGGCCAGCGTCACGAAAAATTTCTGGCAACCATGTCGGAGTCGTGTCGACGAGGGCGGCCGATGTAGGCGGTGGCCCCGCAGCGTGCCCGACGAACTTGTAAGAAAACACCTGCAGAACGAGCCGCGAACGCTCATTGGCCTTTGGCGAACATAGCCAGGTCGAGTGCGCCGAGGCGCTCGGCGAGCTCCGTATTTTTGCCGCCGTCGTGTACGATCGCCATCATCAGCTCGCGCTTCGCGGCGCTCAGATCCCCCTGAGTGATGAGCTCATCGGCTTTTCGTGCTGCGAGCTTGGCGCTCATGGTCGCACACAGATCTTCCAGGCTTTTCGCTCCGCCCAACATCTGCGGGGGTAACCGGCTGTCTTTCATGCGAATTGCGCCGCGTGCCAGCGCCATGTCGTAGGCAGCCCTTAGCTTTGGATCTGACAGTGTCCGGTAGGCTTCCACTCCGCGCTGAAAGATGCGCCGCAGCGTGCCCGCCACTTCGGCGCTCGCGTCGGGGTGTGCGTCGGGATGGAACGCACGCGCGAACTCACGGTAAGCGTTCTTGATGGCCCCCTCGTCGGCAATCTCCAAGATCCCGAGGATTTCGTAATACGTCGACGCATCGATGGTGTCGTCCCAGGCTTCGATCACCGCGAGCTCGTGAGGTTGCATGGGTGCTCCGAGGCGTCCCGATCAGCGCAGGGGGACTGCCGCGTGGCGGGCGCGCATCGACTCGACCTCTTGCGGATCGGCGAGCCCAACCAGTCGAATTCGCGTCGAAACGGAGCGCCCGGTGTCGACGTCGGTGGCATTCACATTCAGCATTCCGCTGGGATCGAGCGCGAACGCGACCTCGATCTTCACGCCTCCGCGCGGTGCCGCGCGCAGACCGCTCAAGAGCACCTCTCCCAGCAAAGTATTCTGGGCAAAGATCGGGGCTTCCCCCTGACTGACCCGCACGCGCACGCTGTCCTGGTTGTCCATGACCGTCGCGAATTGTCGGCTGTGCTCGCAAGGGATCGGGCTGTTGCGCGAAATCACCGTGTCGCAGTAGCCGCCTACCGTCTCGACGGCGAGCGTGAGCGGCGTGACGTCGATGAGCAGCGGAGGTTCGCCGCGAACGACCGGTCGCTGAGGTTCCCGAGCGGCTCCGACAGCTCCGAAGTCGAACCCTGGCGCCGGTGCGTGGGGCACGGTCGTTTCTTCGAGGGGAATGCCCGGGGTCGGGAGCTCGAACGATTCCGGCGGCAGGGACGCCGGGGCTGTGCCCCAGGGCGCCGCTGCCGCTGGCGCCGCGACGTGGCTGGCAGCGACAGGGGTGCTGGTGGCGGCGGTGGCCGCGGGCAGCGGCAGCGTCGTCCCGGGCGAGGCGGGCGGCACTGCCAGCGGTAACGTCGCCGCGGGGCGCGCGGAGACGGCGGGCAGCGGCTGGGTCGTCGGCGCTCGGGTGGCAGCCGCGGGCAAAGGTTGGGTGATCGCGGGCCGAGCGGGCGTCGCGCTCGACGGCAATGTCGCTGCCTGTCGCGGTGCGACCGGTGCGGGCGCTGCGCTCACCAAGGGCGGTGCTGCCCCGATTGGCGCTGCCAAGATCGGGGCCGAGGGCGCTGTGGGGCGGTGAGGCGCTGGGGGCCGATGCCGCGCTTGCGTTTCCTCCTCGTCTTCATCCGCCTCGCTCAGGCCGCGCGGCACTTCGTGGAGCTCGGAGGCGTCGAGAAAGTCTGCGTCCAGCGCCGGGTCGACCGGGGCACTGCCGGGCGCGGGGCGCACCTCGGTCGGCGCGTCGTCTTCGATATCGAAGGCGAACGGCGCCGGGCCGCGCGCGGCGGCGTCCGAGGCTGCTGCCGCCGCGCGAGCGAGCGCTGCTTGCTCAGCCGCGCTCCGGAGCGTGGCGCCAGCGGGCGCGGGCCGCGCTTCGGCGCCAGGGGCGGGCGCGACCCGTGGCGCGGGTTCGGTGGCGGTCCCCAGGCCCTTGTCGGTGCGGGTCCGCGCGCGTCCAGGGTCAGCGGCCGCGCCTGGCGCAGGCCCGCCGAGCCCGAGCGCTGTCGTGCGCTTCTTGAGTGCGGCGATGTCCGCCGTGATCGGCACCCCCGCGCTGGGTTGGCCGGCGGTGGGGGGCGCCACGAGCGGGGCCGCGCGCCCTGCCAACGGCTGCGCCACCGGGTTCGCCGGCTGCAGCCCGCGCGCGGTGGGTAGTCGCGGTCGCCCGTAGCTCGCAGTGTCCACCGGCGCCGCGGTTTCGGGGGCCTCGACGCTCGGCGGCAGGCTGCTTTGCCGCGGGCGGATGCCGGGGTAACTCGGCAGGCGGGCTCGCGCGGCGGGGTTCGGGGGCAGGGGCAGTTGGCTTCGCCGTTTTTCTGCGCCGCTGAGTGCGTTGGCCTGGATCGCCGCGCCCAGTGCTACGACTTCGTCCGGGTTCAGCGTGGTGACGGGCGTGGTGCCGAAGAAGCGCTCCACTTCGGAGCGGACCAGAGGGATGCGTGTGGAGCCGCCGACGAGCAGCACCTGGCTGAAGGCGTCCGGGTCGAGCTGGGCGATGCCCAGGGCTTCGCGACACACGTCGAAGGTTTGGGCGACGATCGGGGCGATCAGATGTTCGAGCTCCGCGCGGCTCATCGAGAAAATGAAATCGATGGCCTTCCCCCCGGCTTGATGCGCGATTTCGGCGATCGTGATCGAGGCCTCGGGCGCGGACGTCAGCTGCTTTTTGATGTCCTCTGCCGCCCAGCGCAAAAGCTCGTACGTCGCCGGATCGGCCGCCGCGTCGACGCGGTGGGTGCTGAGCAGCGTGGTCGCCATCCGATCGCAGATCGCGTGATCGATGTCGTCGCCGCCGAGAAAGGTGTTGCCCGCGGTGGCCAACACCTCGAAGACGTTGTCCGAAAGGTCGAGCAACGTAATGTCGAGCGTGCCGCCCCCGAAGTCGTAGACCGCGATGCGCTCCGAGCTGAGCTTGCCATAGCCGTACGCGAGCGCCGCGGCCGTGGGTTCGTTCAAGATCCGCATCACCTCGAGGCCGGCGACGCGACCGGCCACTTTGGTGGCGGCGCGCTGCAGGTCGTTGAAGTTGGCCGGCACGGTGATCACCGCTCGTTCGACGCTCGTGCCGAGCGCAGCCTCGGCGACCGCCTTGGCTTTGCGCAACACGAACGCGCTGATTTCGGGCAGCGTATAGGTCTCTTTGCGAGCCACGACGAGCGCGGATTGCCCGGGTCCCTCGCGCATCTCGAACGGGAAGCGCTGGCGGGCCACGCGCACTTCTTCCGTATCCCAGCTGCGACCGATCAGGCGCTTGACCGAGTAGATGGTGTTCTTCGCGTCGATCTTCCTGCGATTCTTCGCCTCGGGACCCACGAGCACGCTGCCCGAGGGGTGGAAAGAAACCACGCTCGGGATCAGGACTTCCCCCTGATCCGTCGGAAGCGCTGACGCTTGGCCGTTGCGCACGGCAGCGACGACGGTGTTGGTCGTACCCAGATCGATGCCGACGACAGGGCTGCTCACGTGACAGCACCCGGGGTAGCGGCGGGTGTAGCGCCCAATTTGCGTTCGAGTCGCACCATCGCGGCATCGTACCAGCGCCCCACCTGTTTCGGAAACGGCCACATCCACCCGTAGTCGGGTCCCACGAAACGGCCGACGATTCTGGCGCGCAACGCCGGGGACCGCGCAGCGTCGAGCCCCGCCAGCTCCGCAGTGGCGATCAAGGTCTCTTCGTAGGCCTCCCACTCCAGCCGCGCGCGCCCGTACGCGAGCCCCAGCGGGAAAAATGGAACCAGATAGAGAAATGCCATCAACGGGAAACCATAACGCTCCCGCTGCCGCAGGTGGATCCTTTCGTGGCGCAGGGTGATGACGCGGTCGACTGGCGACGCCCGGGCCCAGCCCGGAGGTACGTAGAGCGTGTACCCGAGCACCGTGTAGTAGCCATCGAGGTACGAACGCTGGCGGCCCAGTGTAACGATTTTTAAAGCAATATCAATGGATTGTGAGAGAAAGTCGGTGTCCTTCTCCACGATGCGGAACTTGGGAAATTCGTGCGCGAGCTCGGCCACGAACTGCTCGGAAGGATCCATTGCCGTCACTCCTCTCCGCAACAGGATGCGACTTACACCGCTCCCAACCGATCCCCAGGGACCACGACCCGTCCGTTGACGAGATCGCGGCCGCTCGCTGCTCGCTTGCCTTCGACCTGCGCGCGCAGCACCACGATCGCCCCTTGCCCCGTGCCCACGCACATGCCGCCGCTCTGGACAGCTACTTCGCCGGGGGCGAGGTGAGTCGCATCGATCGCTTCGACCTCGAGAAGCTTGAGGTGTTTGCCCCGCGCTGTCGTGATGGCCGAGGGACGCGGCGCGAGGCCCCGCACCAGACAGGCGATGCGGGTGGCGCTCTGGCTCCAATCAACGGTGCGCAGTGCGTTGTCAATCGGCGGCGCATAGCTGGCGAGCGCTGGGTCCTGAGGCACCGCAGCCAGTTCGCCCCGTACCGCGCGCGCGAGCTGGTGTCGCGTCACTTCGGCGGCCAGCGAGCTCAAGCGTTCGGCGAGATGCCCGGCGTCTTCATCGGGCGCAATGCTGAGGAAGCTCCGGTGGTAGACAGCCCCGGTGTCCATGCCTTCATCCATGTGCATCAACGAGATCCCAGTTTCGCGTTCGCCTTCGATGATGGCTCGCTGAATCGGCGCTGCGCCGCGATACTTCGGGAGCAGTGATGCATGCAGGTTGAGGGACCCAACGCGCGGCGCGTTCAAGACGTCGAGCGGCAAGATCCTGCCGTACGCCATCACGAGCGCCACATCGACGGTGTGCTCCCGCACCCAGGTCGCGAGCGCACCAGTCTTCACTGCCTTCGGTTGGTGCACCGCCAGCCCCAGCTCGAGGGCGGCCTGCTTGACAGCGGGCACCGCCAACTGGAGTCCGCGACCGGCCGGGCGGTCCGGTTGCGAAACAACCGCCACGATTTCGGCCACTTCGCCGAGGGCTCGGAGTGCGGGTACCGCGATTTCGGGAGTTCCAAAGAAAATGGCTCGCATCTTGCTGTGCTTTTTAACCGCCGGCGCTGCAGGAAGCCACCGGTGTGCGCGCGCAGCACCCGTCGTCGGTGGCCGATCCGGTGCTCCAAATCAGCGAGAATCTGGTGACTCGTCGGGCTGCCAATCCGTGGAGCCGGGACAGCGCCGTCATGGTGTGACCGTTGTGCGATTTGTCCAACTAGCCAACGCTGACAATGTGGTTACGTTCATTTCTCCAAAAGCAGCCTTGAGCTTTTGCCTTTCGCGGCCGTCGGAGTAGCTTGAGGTAACACCCCCTGGGACTTCATCGAAAGCAGATTTCATGAGCGACAAGAAAAGCCCGTCCTCCGTGCCCCCTCCGCCACCGGCTGAAGACGAAATAAAGTTTGGGGACGAGCTTGCGATCCTCCCCATTCGGAATGCCGTCCTCTTCCCGGGAGCGGTCGCACCGTTCGACGTTGGCCGCGCCAAATCGGTGGCGCTCGTCGAAGAGGTGCACGCTCAGACCAACCCCGTCATCGCCATCTTCGCGCAGCGCGATCCAGCGACCGACGATCCTTCGGCTGACGATCTGTATCCCGTCGGCTGTGCCGCACGCGTGCTGAAAGCGCTCAAGCACAGCTCGGGAAACTACTCGTTGATTCTGCAAGGCCTCACGCGGATTCGCCTCGACTCGCTGACGCAAACCTCGCCCTACCTGCGGGCGCGCGTTGCCCGCGTCGAAACGCCGTCGGTCGAGGACGTCGAAGCCGAAGCGCTCGCCATGAGCCTGCGCGACGTCGCCAAGCAGGTGATTCAGCTGATGCCCGAGTTGCCTCGCGAAGCGGGCTCGCTGATTGACTCGATTCAGGCGCCGGGCGCGCTCGCGGACTTGGTAGCAGCCAACCTCGACGCCCCGGTCGAAGAGAAGGCGCAGCTGATCGAAACCATCGAAGTGAAGGAGCGCATCCGCAAGGTGCTGCGCCTGCTCACGCGACAGCTCGAGATCCTCAAGATGCGTGAACGCATCAACTCCCAGATCAAAGAAGAGATGGGCAAGAACCAGCGCGAGTACGTGCTGAGGCAGCAGCTCAAAGCCATCAAGGAAGAGCTGGGTGAGGACGACGGCGATCAGGGCGATCTCGACGGCATCGAAGAGCGAATCGCGAAAGCGGATCTGCCGGCAGAGGCTGACAACGTCGCGCGCAAGCAACTGAAGCGGCTACGCTCGATGCAGGTCGGCAGCGCCGAGTACACCGTGGTGCGCACCTACCTCGATTGGATCCTCGACTTGCCGTGGCACAACGCGACGGATGACAACATGGAAATCGCAGAGGTCCGCAAGGTCCTCGACGAGGACCACTACGGGCTCGACAAGGTGAAGAAGCGCATCGTCGAGTATCTCGCCGTGCGCAAGCTCAAGCGTGACAAGAAAGGCCCGATTTTGTGCTTGATCGGTCCTCCCGGCGTCGGCAAGACGTCGCTCGGAAAGAGCATCGCGCGGGCGCTCGGACGCAAGTTCGTTCGCATCTCGCTCGGCGGTGTTCACGACGAGGCGGCCATCCGCGGACACCGGCGCACCTATGTCGGTGCACTCCCGGGGCAGATCATCCAGGGCATGAAGAAATCCGGCACCATCAATCCGGTGTTCATGATGGATGAAGTGGACAAGATCGGACACGACTTCCGCGGCGATCCCAGCGCGGCGCTGCTCGAGGTGTTGGACCCCGAGCAGAACAACACGTTCGCCGATCACTACCTCGAAATCCCGTACGACCTGTCGAACGTGATGTTCGTGGCCACCGCGAACATCGCCGATCCAATCCCGCCGCCCCTCCGTGACCGCATGGAGATCCTCGAGATCCCCGGCTACACCCGACGCGAAAAGCTCGCCATCGCGCAGCAACACTTGATCCCGAAGCAGCTGGAGGAACACGGCATCAAGCCCACGCAGCTCGAGATCACCGAAGAAGCAGTGGAAGAACTGATCGAGCACTACACCCGCGAAGCCGGCGTGCGTTCGCTCGAACGCACCGTAGCGAGCGTGATCCGCGGCGTCGCGGTCAAGGTTGCCGAGGGCGATGTTTCCGAACGTGTGGTCAAGACCGAAGACGACCTCCGGGAATTCTTGGGGCCGATCAAGTACACGAGCGAAGTCGCCGAGCGCACGGAAGAGACCGGCGTGGCGACGGGGCTCGCGTGGACCAGCGTGGGCGGCGAGATTCTCTTCATCGAGGTCACCCGCATGTTCGGCTCCGGAAAGATGCAGCTCACGGGGCAGCTCGGTGAGGTGATGAAAGAGAGCGCGCACGCCGCGCTGAGCTACGTGCGGACCAATGCGGAGAAGTACGGCATCGCCAAGGACTTTCTGGAGAAGAGCGATGTGCACGTGCACATTCCCGCTGGTGCCATGCCCAAGGATGGCCCCAGCGCCGGTATCACCATGTTCACCGCGATTGTCTCGCTGCTCACGGGTATCCGGGTACGACACGACGTGGCCATGACCGGTGAAATCTCCCTGCGCGGCCGGGTGCTCCCGATCGGCGGCCTGAAAGAGAAGACCCTGGCTGCACACCGCGCCGGGGTGAAGCGGGTGATCTTGCCCGAGCGCAACAAGGCTGATTTGGAAGAGGTGCCGAAGGAAATCCGCGACGAGCTCGAGTTCGTGTTCGTCCACAAGCTCGACGAGGTGCTCGAAGCCGCGCTCGAAACGGTGCCGCAACCGTCGCAAGCGTTCATGGACCAAATGGCGAGCAAGGAAGCGTCGCCCACCAACTAGTTCCGGATCGCAGCGTGCAGCCGGGCGTCGCCGCCCGAGCTGATGGGAACAGCGCCTTGGTGAAAGCCGGGCGCTGTTCACGCATAGGCGCTGTTCACGCATAGGCGCTGTTCACGCATAGGCGCTGTTCACGCATAGGCGCTGTTCACGCATAGGCGCTGTTCACGCATAGGCGCTGTTCACGCATAGGCGCTGTTC